>CADBJU010000013.1 GCA_902795045.1 Oscillospiraceae bacterium
GGCATATTGATCCTTGATGCTGCGATCAAGATGATCAAAAAGATGCAGAAAAAGCCGATACCGCTCACCATTATGATCTGTGCTTTTGCTGCTATGCTTCTGATCGACATCTTCGCATTGCGAGTATCCTCCATTACCTTGATGTTGATTGCGGCGGTCATTAGCCTTGCCAGATTCCTGATCAAGGAGAATACCGGAAAGGCAGGAGCGGCAAAATGATCTACTTCGATTTGCTTATCGGTTTTCTGAAGGTGGGACTGTTTGCCTTCGGCGGCGCATACGGCGCAATTCCTCTGATCAGAGACGTGGTACTCTCATACGGCTGGATCGAGGATGAAATGCTTACATACATGATTGCGGTCAGCGAAAGTACACCGGGTCCCATCATGGTTAATCTGGCAACGTATGTGGGCAGTTCACAGGCAGGCTTCTGGGGAGCCCTTATTGCCACGACAGCAGTTGTGCTTCCTTCGTTTATTATTATTCTGCTGATTACGGCCTTTCTGAAAAAACTGCTGGAGAATCCATATGTTCAGGCTGTTCTGCGAGGACTCAAACCTTGCATCATCGGTATTATTCTTGCAACCGGATTCTTCATGATCCTGCAGCACATCGTGGGAAGATTTGGTGTATTATCGGTCGATACGACTGCAATTATGATGACGACGGTTCTGGGAACTGTATACTTCGGTTCAAGAAAAGTCCTGAAGAATGGTATTTCACCGATTGGACTGATTGGAATATCGGCTTTAGCAGGAGTAATTGTGTATGGACTATAAGAGGTGGCTATGACAGAAGTAACACTTATTCCGCTGACTCCTGATGACCGGGAGCAGTTCATTCGGGATAATCAGGAAGCATTTAACTACGGAGCGCTGGAGGAGTTCGGGCTCCGGGATGATCACTTTGAAGAAGACGGGGAAATCATCTCACGCGAAACCATTGATCAGTCAATCGACGGCGGTGAGGCATACCGGATCATGCAGGACGGCCAGCCGGTCGGCGGTGTTGTCATAAAGGTGGACGGAGAACGTGGCGATCTTGACCTGCTGTTTGTGTCTCCTCGTGTTCAAAGCAAAGGGATTGGCTATGCCGCATGGTGCGCAGTGGAGCGCTTGCATCCAGAGGTGACGGTTTGGGATACTGTCACGCCGTATTTCGAGAAACGGAATATTCATTTCTACGTCAATCGGTGTGGCTTTCATATTGTGGAGTTCTTCAATAGTCATCATCCTGATCCGAATGATCCGGATGCGGCAGAGCAGATAGATGAGCAGTTTCCGGATGGCATGTTCCGGTTTGAGAAGAGGATGGAAGGTCGCCATGAAGCAGATATCGAATAAGGAATATGAGAAGTACCAGCAGTACCAGACCGATAAGCTGCATGGCCGGATACTGACACCGAGCGGCCTCCGCGTCGTCTGCGCCAGTCTGGATAATGATCCGGAGAAGATCGGAAAGCACATGCTGGAGAGGCTGGCCAAGTTCAGGAATGAAGGAATCGTGGAATGAAAAACCCGATCATCAGATTAAGATAATCTGGTGGTCGGGTATCTTTAATTCTGACGAGCAAGTGCAAAGAGAGCACTCAGCTCTTTTCCGCTTTCCTGCATACCACGTTTGATCCATTCGAGCATCCAGCCATAAATGCCATAGGCCCAAAAGGATTTCATATAGGCTTCAAGGTTCTGCATTTCAGGCGTGATCTGAATTGTGCCGATGATCGTTTCCATCATGATGGAAGTCATGCCAGCATTGTAGAGAGTTGTGTAGAAATCCCTGTGATCCCGGTAGAAATCAAACAACGACGGAAACAATGTTTCCGGTGCTGACTCTGGGTTTGATTCATAAAGCCTGCCCCATTCCTTGATGAGCCGATCCGATTCTTCTTTCAGGATATCTTCTTTGTTCTGATAATTCCGGTAGAAAGAAACACGACCTATTTCAGCCTTGCTTGTAAGCTCACTGACGGAGATACCTGAGAGAGGCTTTTCTTTAAGAAGCGCAAGAAGTGCAGCGGTGATCTGCTTTTTTACATAGGTGTTTTTCTGCTCGTTGTTCATATTCATGGCAATGAAACAAACCTCCCTCCGGTGTATCATTTTGCTGAAACACTTGTATCCTCGACCCTTTCATGATACACTTGTTTCAACGGCTTGTCAAGGAGGTCATCATGAAAAAGGTCATGAAAATCATCGGAGTGATCACTTTAGTCATAGCATCTATAGTGGCTGCACTTGTAATCAAAGGCTTGATAGAGGCAAAGAGGACTTCCGTCAAAGAAGACTATTATACAGAGTTCTCTTCTTCCGCGCCCCTTGAGCAGAAGTATTCACAGCCTGGTGAATATGAGGTTTTCACTCTCGATGATCCATCTGAGAATGAGACGATAAAAAAGGTGCGTTTCTGGTATCCTTCAGAACTGGCGAGCAACGATGAAAAGTATCCCGTGATCGTAGTCGTGAATGCCAGCGGGACACCTGCTTTCAAATATGAACCGTGGTTTAAGCGGCTTGCGTCGTGGGGATTCATTGTTGTCGGAAACGAAGACCCGCAGGCAGGAACCGGTGTAACAACGTCCATCATGCTCGACTATTTTTTGGATCTGCCGCAGAATCATAGATTGAACGGCAGGCTTGACACAGAGAACATCGGAATCGTGGGTTTCTCACAGGGTGGAGCCGGAGCCTTGGCAGCAGTAACGATGTACGACAATGGTACAGCGTATAAAACGATATTTACCGGGAGCGCAGCCTATCCGTTTCTTGCCGGAAATATGGGTTGGAAATATGATGTTTCCAAGATCTCGATTCCATACTTTATGGCAGCAGGAACCGGAGCAACCGATGATAAAGGTGTGGTTGATATCATCAAGGAATATGCTGGAGTTTCGCCGCTTGCTTCCCTGATTGAGAATTATGAAATGATCAGCGATGAAGTGCTTAAGGTACGTGCCAGAGCGACCGGCGCAGAGCACGAAGACATGCTTGCTCGGAGTGACGGCTACATGACAGCATGGATGCTGTGGCAGCTCTGCGGAGATGAAGATGCTGCTGCGGTATTCGTTGGTGAGAATGCGGAGATCCTTCATAACAGCAACTGGCAGGATGTGGAGAAAAACAAATGAGCAGAAAAGCAGGGAAAAAGAGACATACTCTATTAATCGTTCTTGCAAGCGTACTGGCTGTTCTGGCGATAACCGCTATGGTCCTTATTACTCACACACAGATCATCGTAGGTACGATTCAAAAGCTGTCGGCCAATACTGTAAATACCATAAACTCCTTTGAGCCTCTTGGCGAGCCGATGGAAGGTATAAAGGATAATGGCCAGTACATCATTACAGAGGTTCAGTATTCTGAAAACTATCCAAACAGCTTCCTGGATATCACCTACCCGGATGAAAACAGGGAAACAGCACAGCCCACTCTTATCTACTTTCATGGCGGCGGATTCTTCGGCGGCAGTAAGAGCTTCGGGGATCCTCTCGCTGAAAGTGATGCAACGGCATTGTTGGACGATATCTGTGCAGAAGGGTTTAATCTTGTCAATAATGATTACGTGCTGGTCCCGGAATACCATTTTCCGGCCCCGCTGATTCAGGCCAACGAGGCGTTTCAGTTTTTGATCGATCATGCTGATGAATATCATCTGGACATGGATCGTGTGGTTATTATGGGCTCATCTGCAGGAGCGATTATCACAAGCCAGCTTGGAAGCATTATTACTGATCCGGATTACGCTGAAACCTTGGGTATTACACCTGTGCTGAAGCCGGAGCAGGTCAAGGCAGTCGTGCTTGACGATGCACCTCTCGTTTATGATAAGTTTTCTTTGGGGACCAAGGTGCTTGTAGGTAACTATGTGAAAGGCTCCATCTTCCTCAATCGTGAAGAAAAGCAAAAATATAACAACATCCTGTGGGTCGATTCAAACTATCCGGATGCGTTCTTATTGGGCAGTGAATATTACGCAGATATGCGGGAAATGGACTCCGTATTAACCAGTGCAGGCGTGGAACACGTTTTAGTTGATCCTCTGGCCGAACGTAATCTCCAAATGCAGCATTGCTTTGTTGCATCGGAGCGTGAAAACGAGGTGGCAAAAGACGCCTTTGACAGGATGATTGCTTTTCTGAAAAGCCGAGTCTGATCTTTCGCCATACTGATGATATTATTATAGCAACAATCTCATAAGTTGAAGCCTAAGGAGAATGAAAAGCAGATGTTGAAGGAACTGTAGATGGCACGACAACCTCCAGTTTCACAGACGAAAACAGCTCCCGGTCACCGGCCACAAACCGATGATCAGGAGCGTTGCATTTACCCGGCTCAGCCCTCGAAGGTGGAGCCGTTTTTAAACGTGAAGGTCAGGCGTCCGTCAGCGTAGGCTGTGGCGTAGTCCAGCAGGCCGCACCAGAGCATTTCGCTGAAGGCGGTGACCTCGCCGTCCTGCTGTTTGGTCCGTCTGGCCAGTTCTCGCTGGACCATCTCGAAGGTTTCCGGGTCAATAATGGCCTCATGGTTTTCTGATTGATATTGTTCTTTTTCCGTTCGTGCTGTTCAGATAGAACAAGAGAGCTTCGCGCTGCGGGATGCGAAACTCTCTAATAACTTTGTTATTCTTGCATTTTCAAGCACACTTATCAGATCATGGTCAGGAGATTTCAACCAGCACTTCCCAATGGCCGCTGCGCTTGCCGCCCTCGCGGCGTAGATAGCCTTTTTCCTGCAGATCCGTCATTCTGCGTTTTATTGTCCGTTCCGATTTACCAATAGCGGCAGCAAGCTCCTTTTGCGTGATGGCGGGATTTGCTATCACGGTTTGCAGCACGGCCAGCTCTTCCAACGTGCAATCCAAAGTGCCATTTTGGCACTTTGATATTTTATCATTGGCACTTTGAATTACTGCGTCTTCTCTGAAGCCCACATGGAGATAGCGATTCTTTAACTCATGCTGCGCGCCGAGAAGCAGGTTTTCAAAAAACATTTCGAGAAACTCGCTTGTAGCATGGATACCTTTTTGCAGATTGTTGTAGTTGGCTCTGACAAGCGCATTGCGGAAATACCATGAATTTGCCGCAAAAACGTCATTGTTCACGTGAAAACCGAAGGTCTTCAAATACTTCACGACAAACACCGCCGTTGCGCGTGTGTTGCCCTCACGGGAAGGATGGATCTGCCAGATTCCGGATGCAAACTTTGCCATATGGCGGATAGACTCAGGCAAAGAAATCTTTTCATAGGAGAACTGCTTTTCCTGCGAAAAGTCATAATCCAGCGTGTCGCGGATGCTCTCCCAGGAAGCGTATATGACTGTATCGCCGTCGAGTATCCACTCACTTTTGGTGATGTTATAGGTCCGAAACTGCCCAGCGTGATTGAATACCCCGCTGAACAGACGGCTGTGAATACTCTGCAGCTCGGCCGGAGAAAACTGAAAGGTTTTCTCTCCCAGTAGTTCAGTAATACGCGCGGAGACGATATCCGCCTCCATCGTGCCATCTTCCACCGCTTTGCGGTTGGCCTGTTCTTTGTAGTAGCTTTGGATGCGCCGCTGCGCCCCGGCAATGTCAATGTCGCCTTCGATATGCGCCTTTGCGGTTTCCAACAAATACGGAGAGGTTTTCAGCCCATCCACAGCCTGAAGACCGATGGCCGCCTGCCATGCCGCACTCTTCTCGGCCCGGTCAGGCTCCCCCTGACGGATGTACTCGTTTAGTGCAAGCTGCCAGCTGTCCTGATTCGGCATTTTCTCAGCTCCCTTCTCCGCTTGCTATACGACTATTTTACCATAAGCAGGCATGTACATCAAGGATAACACCGTCGAGGAAAAGTGCGAAAGCCAATACCAAGAAATTATATCCGATCGGGTATCGTTTTGAAATCTGAAATAGTTTTATCCCCTAACGGGTATAAAAATGTTGTATTACTGTACCGATATAACTGCCTTTATCATATTTGCATATAGTAAACCATCGTTTCCTGTATAGAACACCTGTAACATTTATAGCAAGTAACAGTGCAACATGAATCAGCCGCCCGGAAACAGGCGGCCTTTTCTGTTATTACGGTGGATTACCGACTATCTTTATGGTATACTTATTGCAAGTCAACACGCAGCACGGCAGGGGCGCAACCCTGCCCCCACTCTGTGTTGGGAGTTGAACGTGGAAATAAAACGACATTCAAAGATAAGGAGGGACTGAGATGTTTGTATTCTGGGGAGACGGTTCACAGCAGGCAATGGATCTGGTCAACGCGATTCGCGTGCGCAGTACGGAAAACTTCAACTGGACCTTTATCTTTATTCTTGCAGTCGTGTTCTATGTGTATTGGAGCGAGATCAACAAGCGTAACTATGAGGTGATTTATGCGGGTCTGGCCCTGTACGGCGTCCACTGGCTTTACGAAATCTGCAACGCCATCATCAGCCATGTTTTCGGGTATCCGCTGTGGTCGGTTTCCAATGAATCGACAACATTTATTCTGCTGATCGGCGTGTGCTGGGAGCTGTCCATGATGTTCTCCCTGGCGGGCATCATTTCCTTCAAAATGCTTCCCCAAGACCGCAGCACGCGCTTCTTCTCCAAAAACGGAAAGGGCGGCATCAGCTGCAAGCTGGCCGGGGCGCTGGAAATGGCGCTGCTGTTTGCGCTGTTTGAATCCTTCCTCGCCGGAACGAGCAATCACTCCTTCATCTGGGTTTACAAATGGTGGGGTGTGCTGCCCGTTTTCGTCACCACGTATATACCGTTTTTCCTGGCCGCAAACTATGTGCCGGACATGAAGCCCAAAAACAGAAAGGCTTTTCTGATCGGCATTTGGGCGCTGGATGCGCTGCTGCTGATCACCTTGATCCCGCTGGGCGTTATTTGAGGAAAGCGCAAAACAAAGAATATTCGCCGGGAGGTTTTAACATGACCGTCTATCATGGAGCGATTGTCACCGTCAATGCAAATGACGACGTCTTTCAATATCTGGTTGAGCACAAGGGCCGCATCGTGTATGTGGGCGACAGCCTGCCGAAAAAGTACCGCCGGGCGCCCGTCGTGGAGCTGGGCAGCCGGGCGCTCATTCCGCCCTTTGCGGACACGCACCAGCACTTTGCCTCCTTCTCCGCCTTCAACGCGGGGCTAAACGTGATGGAAGCCCGCTCCAACGCGGAGATCCTCGCCATGGTGGACCGCTTTGCCGCCGAGTGTCCCTCCAAAACGCTGATCGCTTTCGGCGCGTCCCCCTACTCCGTGGAGGAGCGCCGCCTTGTGAGCCGCGAGGAGCTGGACGCAGTCACCCACGGCAAGCCGCTTTTCATGGTGAAGTACGACGGCCACGCCTGTGTGGTGAACATCGCGCTGCTCAAAAAGCTGCCGCATAAGACGAAAAAGCTGCGCGGATATCATGCGGACAGCGGCGAGATGAATCAGGAGGCGTTCTTCGCCGTTTCGGATTTCATCACCAATTCCATCTCCCCGCTGGAGCTGCTGCGCGACATGCAGATGGCGGCGGACTTTGAAGCTGCACGCGGCATCGGCCTCATCCACACCGTCAGCGGCGTGGGCTTTGCCATGAATCTGGACATCTCCATGGAGACCTGGTTTGCCAGAAGTCTGCAGAACGGTCTGCAGCTTCGTGTCTTTCCCCAGTCCATGGATGTGGGAGTGGCCAAGGCGCGCAGGCTCCCGCGCATCGGCGGCTGCTTTGCCTGTGCGCTGGACGGCTGCTTCGGCTCTCAGGACGCCGCCATGAAGCGGCCCTATGCCTCCGATCCCAACAACCGCGGCATTCTCTACTATACCGACGAGCAGGTCATCGACTTTTGCAAGGCGGCGAACCGGGCGGGTCTGCAGATCGAGATGCACGCCATCGGCGACCGGGCCTTTGACCAGGCTGCCCGTGCACTCAAGGCCGCGCTGGACGACTTCCCGCGCGAGGATCACCGTCACGGAATCATCCACGCCTGTCTGCCCACGGAGTACGGCATGCAGATCTGCCGGCAGTACCGCATCCAGCTCCCCATGCAGATTGCCTTCGACAACTGGCGGCAGGAGCCGCAGGAGTATACGCTCCGGCTTCTGGGCGAAGAGCGCAATGCGCGGCTCAACCCGGTCCGCTCCTTTATGGAAAACGGCTGTGTGGTCTCCTTCGGCAGCGACGGGCCCTGCACCTCCCCGGACCCGATCGTCTGGCTCCACAAGGCGGTGAACCACTCCAACCCCACCGAAGCCGTCAGCATCCGGCAGGCCCTGCGCATGGCAACCTACAACGGCTATTGGACGAGCTTCGATGAGCAGGAGCGCGGCTCGCTGGAAGCAGGCAAGATCGCGGACATGGTGATCCTCTCTGCCAATCCCTATGAGCTTCCGGGCGACAGGCTGCTTGATCTCAAGGTCGAGAAGCTGATACTCGACGGCAAAGACTATAAGCCTCAGCACCAAAGCATCCCGCTCGCGGTGATAAAGGGCATGCTCTCCCGGAAAAAGGCGTGATTCTCCGAATACAGGAAACAATTCGGCATTTGAGGTGGTGCAGCGCATGATTGAGATTTCTTTGCTGAGCGGCGAATTGGTTTTCACAGCGCTGTGGCTCCTCTGCCGGGGAATCCTTTGGCTGCGGCGGAAGAAGATTGTCTGGAAAAGAGAAGCTGTTCTTCTTTTGATGTTTGTCAATCTTGCCGTTCTGATTCGCTTCGTCTTTTACCCGTTTTTCACCGTCAACGGACATGTGCGGCCGCTTATCATCAACCTGAGCAGTATTCAGCCGCTTCGGATCAATTTGATTCCGTTTGTCCTTATTCTCGATTATGACAATAAACGCGAAGCTGCAATCAATATCATCGGGAATACCTGCATGTTTATCCCGACGGGCATCATCCTGCCGATTTTGTACAAGCGCCTGGACTGTTTTTGGAAAGTGCTTCTTGCCGGTGCAGGATTGTCGTTTGTCATTGAGATGATGCAATTGCTCTTCCCCGAAAGTGTAAGCGATATCGATGATCTGATTCTCAATACGGCCGGTGTGGCCATTGGTTACGGTATTTATAAGCTTGTCAGGCGGAAAGCCTGATTTCGCCTCGATCGCCGGGATTCAGATTTCGCATTTTGGAGGTGCGCCATGCTGGACAAATTGGTCGACGAGCTTGCCAGGGGAAAGGCAGTGGAGAAGGTCCTGAGATGAAGGATAGCTGTGCTACGTTTTTGAAACGGATTAAGATGGCCTGGGACCGAGGGCTCTTTCGAGCCCTCTTGTGAAGTCGGGTATGTACCCGGCTGATTTTTTCATTCGAAGCAAGAAATGTCTTTCTGATAAATAGAGCAGTTTCAAACTCGTGCATTTGACAAGCCAACGCCTTCTTTGTACAGAAAAAGTACAAAGGAGGCGTTGTTGATCTATATGAATACAGCTATTCTGCTTTTGCCTCCAGCACCTACCCATCCGGCAGAAGCTGGAGTATGTAACAAAAGCCTTCGAGTGAAGAACGAGATTCTATGCTAATTTTGCCTTTTGTTTCGTAGATTTGCAAATAATCATGTTATTAATCACCTTATTCTGCCTTTTCCTCGTTGATAATTGCAACAGGTTTGCATTTCTTATGGAATGAACGTAAGCAAAGAATCGAAAAGAAACCGAAAGTAAGAAAAAGTAACACTTGAAAGAAGCCAAAGAAACCTTATATTTTACGCAGCCTCATCAAAGGCAAACAGTGATAATAAGCATGCCAGTAATCAACGAGCGCAGGCAAATTAACAGAAAAAACTGAAAAACAGTTGCCTTAAACTGATGAAAGTCTATACTGCACTCAGATTGAACCCCTGGGCACGAAAAGTCTGTTGCTGAATTGAAAAAACCAATATCTTAAGCCGGATGCATACGGCAGCGGATGTTCAAACGCTTCAATCCATAGACTCTGTTCGGCAGAGTATGGCAAGCGCTCGTGAACACCCTTCTGTCAGTGCGCCCGGCTTTTTTATTATTGGTGCCGGAACTCTCTTCTAATTACTTTCAGAAGGAGGGCAGCGCGCAGATTCTGACAATCCGAAAAAAATATTGAGTAGACCGTTACGTTTGGCCGTTCCCGTGGCCTAATTATGGAGGGTTTTTTTGATAACGTCCAAGGGTCAAATATTTCAAAAGAAACAGCGAAAAAACACAATTTACAAAAAATTCACAAAACATAGCGACATATTTTGCCGTTCCCGTGACTTTATTATGGGAGCATTTTTTAAAAACACTCATAGGCGGGTGCCTCAAAAAGCAAGGCGTAAAAAAAGTTCATAAAATAAAACGACCGTTTTGGCCATTCCCGTGGCTTTATTATGGGAGCATTTTTTGAAACACTCAGCAACTAAAATATTCACAAAAAATTCACAAAATAAACCGGACGTTTTGGCCGTTCCCGTGAGCTATCTATGGAGGGATTTTTACTATGAAGAGCCTCGAAGCTTAATAATTTGCTTTCATCCGGGAGAAACCGTCTGCGGAATCCCGGTTTGAATAGAACAACTGAATGACCGGCTGGATGGTTATTACTCACCCCGGCGAAGTGTGCCAGGACCTCCCGAAAAGGAGTGAGCATGCCAAGGGGTGTTGGCAACGACCGCGGTGAAAGAGTCCGGGGCGGAACGCCATCCAGATCAAACGGCACGCAAACCATGACAGGCATTGCCTGAGCAAACACAGGGCAGGAGTCGTGGCGCTCCTGCCGCGATCAAAGGAGGATTGATCAAAATCAAGAAAACTGAGCTCAAAGACTTCTATGGCATGATGTACCCGGACTATCCGGACATCGTAACCGTTCCCCAGTTGCAAAAGATGCTGGGGATCAGCCGGGGGCTGGCCTACAAGCTGGTCCGCGAAAACGAGATCCACGGGATCAAAATCGGCAATGCCCTGCGGGTGCCGAAGGTGAACGTCATCAACTATGTGCTCTCCGACGGAGAGCACGGGGAGGCGGTGTCATGATCCCCGAAAAGCTGAGCATTGTGGATGCCGACACACTGCTCTCGACGCCGCTGGAGAAGACCCTGTTCATCGTGGATGGCCTGATCCCGCAGGGAGTGACGCTGCTGGGCGGGTCCAGCAAGATCGGCAAAAGCTGGCTCATGCTCCGGCTCGGGCTGCAGGTTGCCCAGGGTCTCCCGCTCTGGGGACTGCGGACGCAGCGCTGCGACGTGCTGTACCTGAGTCTGGAGGACACCATGAGCCGCCTGCAGAACCGGCTCTACCGCCTGACCGACGAGGCGCCGCCCGGTCTCCGCTTTGCCACCGTCTGCGGAAAACTGGGCAGCGGACTGGAGGAACAGATCACCCAGGCCCTGTGTGATTACCCGGCGACAAAACTTGTCATCATCGACACACTGCAAAAGGCGCGGGATTCCCGCAGCGCAGCAGGCAAGACTGGCCTCTACTCCGCCGACTATGACGACATGTCTGCCCTCAAGCAGATTGCAGACCGGCAGAGCATCGCCATCGTGCTGGTGCACCACTTGCGAAAACTGCCGGACGGCAACGACCCCTTCAACCAGCTTTCGGGCAGTACCGGCATTACCGGTGCGGCCGACACCAGCATGGTGCTGCTGCGGCAGCGCGGCTCCGACACCGCGACGCTCCTGGCCACCGGGCGCGATATCGACTATCAGCGCCTCACGCTCCGCTTTGAAAACCTGAGCTGGCAACTGGTGGAGCGCACGAAGAGCACAGAGCTCCAGCGGGAGCAGATCCCGTCGGTTTTATTCCGGCTGGTCGCGTTTTTGAGGCAGTACACGGAGTGGACAGGCACCGCGACGGAGCTGCTGAGCGAGCTGGGTGAAAATGAGACCCCGAGCAACGTCATCACCAAGTATCTGGGGCGCTACGCAAACGATGTGCTGCGCCCCGCCGGCATCACTTACCGCACCAGGCGCACAGGTCAAAGCCGCCTGCTGTGCTTCACCCATGACGGTCATGACAGCAATGACGGCAAATTCGGGATATAGCCGAAAACCCGTCACAGCCGTCATAACCGTCACAGACAACAAAACACAAACACAAATAAGGAGAATCAACATGGCAAAAGAATTTGAACTTGTCCGCAAAATTGCAGTCCTCGGCGGCCGCGAAGGCGGCACGACCAAGGAAATTAACATCGTTCGCTGGGGTATTTTCAGCCCGCAGATCGACATCCGCCGCTGGAAGGCCGGAGAGCCCGGCAAGGGCATCACGCTCAATGAGGCGGAGGCCCGAAAGCTGCTGCAGATGTTGTCGCAGGAATTTCCGGCAGGCAGCGCCGTTAGTCAGTAAAGAAAGATGATTGACAAGGAGGAAAAAGAAATGAGTTTTCACGCCTATTCCAAATCCCAATTCAAAGAACTGAACTTTGATACTTCCCTATATCGCATGCTGGAGGGAAATGACTCCGGTGCTGCATGCGCCCGCCTTGACTGCAAGCGCTGGGGCTCCCGATGTATGTTTCTGTACTTCACGCTGGACAGGGGCGACAAAGTCGTTGTCCCGGTGTTTCGTCAGAATCCCAACGATAAACCGTATCTGGGCTTTGCCGATATTCCGATCGGCGCCGTCGTTGATCTTGACTTTGAGGGGGAGGTCAACGGAAAGAAGGCACGCCTTATCTATGCCGAGCAGCTCCCCGGCGAGACCGATCCAGCCAGGGCCATGCAGAAGATGCTTGGAGATGATCCCTTCGTTGGCACTACGGGTACTGCCTGTCCTGCGGAATAACGAGCATAGGCTTTGTGCTGACAAAGCCGGGTCGTTTTCAACGCAAGGGGCGCCGCCCCTGGAACCCCAACATTGAAAGGAGAAAACATATGCAGAGGACAAGAGAATATCCCATTCAGATCCGCGTGACCGAGAGTGAGAAGCGGCGGCTGCAGCGCAATGCCCGCGCGTGCCGGATGAGCCTTTCGGCCTACATGCGGGCCGTTGGCCTGGGAAAAGAAATCCGGCCCTTCCCGACGGACGACGTCCATACACTCTACCGCGGTTTCTGTCAGCTGCGGGACGAATATCCGCATCAGGACCCCGGCTGGATCAAGCAGCGCTTTGAGGATCTGACGAAACAGTTTTACCGGGTCTGCGCCGCAGGAGGCAACTACGATGGCGGTCACGAAGATTTGGCCGATTAAGGACAGTCTGCGCCGGGTGGTGGACTATGCCCGCAACCCGGCCAAGACCGAGTACACCGACCTGCAGGCCGTGCTCCACTACGCAGCCAACGGAGAGAAGACGGAACACGGCGCGGAGAAGACCATGTACGTCACCGGGATCAACTGCAGCCGGGACTGTGCCTTTCGGGAGATGTACGCCGTGCAGGAACGTTTCGGCAAGACCGGCGGCAATGTGGCCTACCACGCTTACCAGAGTTTCAAGCCCGGCGAGGTCACGCCGGAGCTCTGCCATCAGATGGGAGTGGAGCTGGCGAAACGGATGTGGGGCGAGGATCATCAGGTCCTCGTCGCCACCCACTTCAACACCGGCACCTATCATAATCATCTGGTGATCAACTCCGTGAACATGTGGGACGGCAGAAAGTTCGATTGCAGCAAGAGGGCCTATTATGAGCTGCGCCGTCTGTCGGACGAGCTGTGCGAGGAACACGGGCTCTCCGTGATCCGCGCGCCCGGCGGCAGAACGCCGCGGAGTATCTATTTCGCCGAAAAGAACGGCGAGCCCACCCGCTACAACCTCATGCGGCAGGCCATTGACGAGGCCGCCGCTATTGCCCGGACGCCACAGGACTTCGACGCGATCATGCGCACGAAGGGTTATACTGTTTCTCTCGACCCGAAGCGGAAGTACTTCACCATCTGCTCACTCGGAAGCAAAAAGCCGGTGCGCATGGAGCGGCTGGGTGAGGGCTACGACAACAAATCTATCCTGAACCGCATCTATCTGGACGAAAGCCCTGCCCGCTTCCGGGGAAACCGGGAGTTCTGGCAGGAACAGCACGAGCGCTTAAAAAGCAAACCGGAGAAGGTTCGCCTCGGCGGCAGCGTGCACCGGGTCAAGAAGGTCACGGGTCTGAGGGCACTGTATCTCCACTACTGCTATCTGCTGGGCTATCTGCCCCGCGACAAACCACACAAGCCGCTGTCGCCGGAGATGCGGGAGGCGGTGCGCCGCATGGATCGCTACTCTGCCCAGGCAAAGCTTGCAGCCGCGCACAAGCTGGACAGCATCCCGGCGGTGGAGGACTTCATCACGCAAACCGAAAATGCGATGCAGACGCTCATCGCCCAAAGAAACAGGCTTTATAACCGCATGCGCCGCTGCCGAAGTCCGGAGGAACTGGAAGAACTGAAAGCGGCGAGAGATCAGTGTACACGGCAGCTTTCCGCTCTGCGGCGGGAGAAGAACACCGCTCAGGGCATCATCGACAGTCAACAGGAGATACAGAAAAACATCCGGGCGGAAGCCGCCATGAAGCATGAGCTCTACCGCCCGGAGAGAACAAGAGATCAGAAAAGAGGTTATGTAAGATAAAAACACAAAACAGCGTAAGCAATTTACTCACAAGCGTGGATGACCTGTTCACTACGCAGGAGGAACGGGACGAGGCAGGCATGGAGAAGGTCATGCTGATCTCGCTGTCCGAGCTGCGCCCCTTCAAGGATCATCCTTTCAAGATTCAGAACGACGAGGAAATGGAGAGGATCGTGGAGAGCATCCGGAAAGTCGGAGTGCTCGCGCCGGGGCTTGCCCGCCCCACGGCGGACGGAGACTATGAACTGGTTTCCGGCCACCGGCGACTGGCGGCCTGTCAGCAGCTGGAGCTGGAGGCCATGCCGGTGGTCGTGCGTGAGATGACGGACGACGAAGCCGTGATCGCCATGGTGGACGCCAATTTGCAGCGGGAACACATCCTCCCCAGCGAAAAAGCGTTTGCGTATAAGATGAAACGTGATGCGATGGAACACCAAGGCTCAACTTCTCCCCAAGTTGGGGAGAAGTTGTTGACGGTTGAAGTTGTCGGTAAACCTAGCGGCGACAGTAAGAATCAGGTGCTCCGTTTCATCCGTCTGACCAACCTGATCCCGGAGATTCTCGCCAAGGTGGACGAGGGCAAAATTGCCTTCAATCCTGCTGTGGAGCTGTCCTATCTCTCCGAGGAACAGCAGCGGGAGCTGCTCGCCGCCATGGAGAAAAACCAGTGCACCCCGTCCCACGCCCAGGCCATCCAGCTCAAACGCGCGGCCCAGGCCGGGACACTGGACAGCGACGCCATTCAGGCACTCATGCAGCAGGAGAAACCCAACCAGCAAGAACAGATCAAGCTGCGGCGCGAGGATTTTCGCAGTTTCTTCCCGCCGCACTACACCGGCGAGCAGATCAAACGGGACATCCTCAAGGGGCTGGAACTTTTGAAGCGCCAGCGCGAGCGCAGCCGCGACGCGCGGTAAATCGCACATTCAAAAAACAATTCGCAGATTGGACGGATTCGAGCTCTGGCAGTACAATGTCGATGATCCGAAACACCGTCCGTGCTGCCCGGAAGGAGGGATTTACTCTTGGTAGCAGGACACCTGCAAGAGAAAAACGGCATATATTATGCGGTACTCAGTTATAAAGACCCCGCGGGGAAAAGAAAACAGCCCTGGATCTCCACCGGCGTGCCGGTGCGCAAGGGCAACAAAAAGAAAGCGGAACAGGAATTACAGAAGCTGCGCCGGGAATATGTGGCCCCGGCGCGCGCGGCAGGGTCCGGGGAAATCTCCCCGGACATGCCCTTCGCCGATTTTATGGAGGCCTGGCTGCTCATCATCAAAAGCTCCGTGGCCCCGACCACCTACTGTTCCTACAGCGCCAACGTCAAAAAGAAGATCGTGCCCTATTTTCGCGCCCACAGCGTCACCCTTGCGGGCTTACAGGCAAGGCATCTGCAGAGCTTTTATCTCTATGAGCTGCAGAGCATCAGTGCCAATTCCGTCATCCGCGAGCACGCAAATCTCCACAAGGCTCTCAAATACGCCGTGAAGATGGACCTGATCCCCTTTAACCCGGCGGACCGGGTGGAACGCCCGCGGCAGGAAAAGCATCTGGGCAGCTACTACAGCTCCGCCGAGCTGGAAATGCTTTTTGAGGCGAGCCGGGACCATAAGCTGGGGCTTTTCATTCAGATGGCGGCCTTCTACGGTCTGCGGCGCAGCGAGCTTCTGGGCCTCCGCTGGGATGCCTTCGACTTTGAAAAGGACACCATCACCATCCGGCATATCTTAACCGAGGTACTGGTGGACGGAAAGCTGCAGCTCTATGAGGCCTACCGCGCCAAGACCAAATCCAGCCTCCGCTCCCTGCCGCTGGTGGGGCAGTTCAAGGCTCAGCTTCTGGCCCTTAGGGACCAGCAGGAGCGAAACCGGGAGATCTGCGGCAACAGCTACAACCAGAAATACCTGGGCTATGTCTTCGTCGATGAGATGGGCAACATCTTCAAACCTGGCTATGTCTCCAACAGCTTCTGCAAGCTGCTGCGGGAAAAGGGGCTGCGGCACATCCGCCTGCACGATCTGCGGCACAGCTGCGCGTCCCTGCTGCTCAAAAACGGCGTTCCCATGAAGCAGATCCAGGAGTGGCTGGGGCACAGCGACATCAGCACCACGTCCAACATTTATGCACACCTCGACTACAGCTCGAAGGTCCTCTCCGCCAGCACCATGGAGGGCGCCCTCAAGCTGCCGGAGCTCAATCTCACCAAAAGCTGGGATTGAAGCTCCAAAAAAGCAGGGCATTTTGCCCTGCGTTACATAGAATTCTCCCCCGATTTGTCGGTCTTCTCTCCAATCACCAATAATTGGTATTTTCGAAGCCTTGCAAACATCCTCTAAAAATACAAAAAATCGCCGATTTATAAGCAAAATCGGCGATAAATGGCGGACAGGGTGGGATTCGAACCCACGAGCCTCTTGCGAGACTACCTGATTTCGAGTCAGGGCCGTTATGACCACTTCGATACCTGTCCATATATAATTGTAAGCGCTTTGCTATTATAGCGGATGCGGCGGGAAAATGCAAGGATTATTGTTTTGCAGGTTTATTATATTTCTTGCAAATAATTTTATATAAAACTCTTGACAAAATAAATGCGGCGCGCTATACTGTGGTCAAGATAAACGGAGACCCGGCTGCGGCGCACGGAAACGATGCCTGCAAAAGGCTCCGGAGGAAAGAGATGGTCAGTATGAAAAAGACCCTGTACAGCCTGATGCTCAACGATGAGGTCGTGCGTGAGATCGACCGCCTCGCTCACCGCACAGGCTCCAACCGCTCGGCACTGATAAACCAGATCCTCGCCGAGTATGTAAACTACACCACACCCGAGAGGCGGATCAACGACGTGCTCTCCGCCATCGACGCACTGATGCAGCCGTCACGGGAGCTGGTGCCGTTCTTTGCGCCCAACAGCCTTTCCATGTCGCTCAAGAGCTCACTGGAATACAAGTACCGCCCGACGGTCAAGTACGAGGTGGAGCTTTACCGCGGGCTGGAGGAATCCATCGGACAGATCTCCGTGGTGTTCCGTACCCAGTCCATGGCGCTCATTCAGGCGATGACGGAGTTCTTCCGCCTGTGGAAGCGGATCGAGGACACGCACCTCAAGCCCTTGACCGGGGCGAAGATCGACTACGCCCTGTACGACGGCAAGTTTGTCCGCTCCATTTCGGCCCCGGACCGGGAATGCAGCACGGACGAGCTGGCGGCGGCGCTGTCGGAGTACATCAAGCTCTTTGACAAGCTGATGAAGGCTTACCTCGCAGGCAGGCTCGACGACCATGACGTGGAGTCCGCCTATTTCTCGCAGATGAGAAACGCACCTGTGCATATTTAATTCCCATAGAAAAGAGGGATAACGATGAACGAATACAACTACACCCAAAATTCCATAAAGGCCCTGCAGACCGCGGAGGCCATGGCGCAGGAGAACAGCAACAACTACCTCACGCCCGAGCATCTGCTCTACGCTCTGGTGGACCAGGACGGCGGCACGATCCAAACCATTTTCCAGAAGCTCGGCGCGGACTGCAACGCCATCCTCTCGGAGCTTGATACCGCTATCTCCCAGCTGCCGAAGGTGAGCGGTCAGCCGCAGGTCTACGCCTCGAACGAGACGAGCCGCGCCATCAACGCCGCCGCCAAGGCGATGAAGTCCATGGGCGACGAGTACATCTCTGTCGAACACCTGATGATCGGCATTTTCGCCAGCGCCACCCCGGCGGTCAAGCGCATCCTCGCCGACCACAACATCACCAAGGCGGGCTTCTCCGCCGAGCTGAGCAAGATCAAATCCGGCCCGGTGACCTCGGATAACCCCGAGAACACCTATGACGCGCTCACCAAGTACGGCACGGACCTTGTCAAGCGCGCGCGGGAAAACGAGCTTGACCCCGTTATCGGCCGCGATACCGAGATCCGAAACGTCATCCGCATCCTGTCCCGCAAGACCAAGAACAACCCCGTCCTCATCGGCGAGCCCGGCGTCGGCAAGACCGCCATCGCCGAGGGCCTGGCCCAGCGTATCGTCAAGGAGGATGTGCCCGAGGGGCTCAAGGACAAGACTATCTTCTCCCTGGACATGGGAGCGCTCATTGCGGGCGCCAAGTACCGGGGCGAGTTTGAAGAAAGGCTCAAGGCCGTGCTGGAGGAGATCAAGAAGTCCGAGGGCAGGATCATCCTCTTCATCGACGAGCTGCACACCATCGTCGGCGCGGGCAAGACCGAGGGCAGCATGGACGCCGGCAACCTCTTGAAGCCCATGCTGGCCAGGGGCGAGCTTCACTGCATCGGCGCGACCACGCTGGACGAGTACCGCAAGTACATCGAGAAGGACGCGGCTCTCGAGCGCCGCTTCCAGCCCGTGCAGGTGGACGAGCCGACGGTGGAGGACACCATCGCCATCCTCCGCGGCCTCAAGGAGCGGTATGAAAACTACCACCATGTCACGATCCACGATAACGCCCTCGTTGCCGCGGCGACCCTTTCCGACCGCTACATCACCGACCGCTTCCTGCCCGACAAGGCCATCGACCTTGTCGACGAGGCCTGCGCCATGATCCGCACGGAGATGGACTCCGTGCCCGCGGAGCTGGACGACATCCGCCGCAAGGTGACCCAGCTTGAGATCGAGGAGCGGGCCCTCAAGAAGGAGGACGACCGCCTCAGCCAGGACAGGCTCGCAAAGCTGCGGGAGGAGATGGCAAACCTCAAGGAGACCGAGCACGAGATGACCGCCCGGCTTGAGAGCGAAAAGGAGGCCGTGGCCGAGATCACCCAGCTTCGCCAGGAGCGCGAGAGGCTGAACTTTGAGCTCGAAAACGCCCAGCACCGCTATGACTATGAGAAGGCGGCCAAGCTCCAGTATCAGGAGATCCCCGAGATTGAGGGAAAGATCCGTGAGGCGGAGGAGCGCGTCGCCCAGAGCCGGGAGAACACCCTGGTCAATGATTCCGTGACCGAGGACGATATCTCAGGCATCGTCGCCAAGTGGACCGGCATCCCCGTGTCGAAGCTCATGGAGAGCGAGCGCGAGAAGATCCTGCACCTCGACGAGCAGCTGCATCAGCGCGTGGTCGGGCAGGACGAGGCCGTGCAGAAGGTGACGGAGGCCATCCTGCGCTCCCGCGCCGGCATCTCCGACCCCAACCGGCCCATCGGTTCCTTCCTCTTCCTCGGCCCCACGGGCGTCGGTAAGACCGAGCTTGCCAAGAGCCTTGCCCAGTGCCTCTTTGACGATGAGCACAACATCGTGCGCATCGACATGACGGAGTATATGGAGAAGTTCTCGGTCTCCCGTCTCATCGGCGCGCCTCCGGGATATGTGGGCTACGACGAGGGCGGCCAGCTCACCGAGGCTGTGCGCCGCAAGCCCTACAGCGTGGTGCTCTTTGACGAGATCGAGAAGGCGCACCCCGATGTGTTCAACATCCTGCTGCAGATCCTCGACGACGGTCGCATCACCGACTCCCAGGGCAGAACGGTGGACTTCAAGAACACCATCATCATCCTGACCTCGAACCTCGGCAGTCAGTACCTGCTCGACGGCATCGAGCCCGACGGCAGCATCAGTGAGGAGGCGCAGGAGGCCGTCATGGCGGAGCTCAAGCGCTCCTTCCGGCCCGAGTTTCTCAACAGACTCGACGAGACCATCCTCTTCCGCCCGCTCACGAAGGACAATCTCAACGGCATCATCGACATCATGGTGGCCTCCCTGCGCAAGCGTCTGGCTGATCGCGGGCTGGGGCTGGAGCTCACCGACGAGGCGAAGAGCCTCATCATCGAGCGCGGCTTCGATCCCCTCTACGGCGCGCGCCCGCTGCGCCGCTACCTGCAGAGCAGCGTGGAGACCCTGATCGCACGCCGCATCCTCTCCGGTGAAGTGGCCCCCGACAGCACCATCGTTGTCGACACCGAAGACGGCGAGCTCGTGTGCAGATAAAACAGCATAAAACAGCGCATCCCCGGTGGACAAATGACGTCCACCGGGGATGCGTTTTGGCGCGCCCGGCGGCAAAGCTCTGGCCCGACGAACAGAAATCATGTGAGGCCGCATACGAGGGTGAGACTGCCGAACGAGTCAAAGCCCAATAGCCGCACGGAATCGTTTGCGCCAGGCATAAGAGTGAAAGAATGTGTGAGTACCCGGGGAGGTCTCACCGGCGGCATGAAGTAGAAGACATTTACGATGAAAAGTTGGGATGAATGGCTGCGCCGCCGTTTTCGAATCCAAAACATTGACTTATACTATCCCCTGATAGGAATCTGACAGTCCTTCCGGCAGGAATTGTGCCATACTGTGTTGGCTTTCTTGACCATATATCTCCATTATGCTCTGCGACTGCGAAAGCCGCCTTGTCTGGCACAATTCCTGCTCGAAATGCCAAGTCAGCTTTCTATCAGGGAATAGTATTATTCATCGAGCACGTGAAACAGGATTCCGATTTGAGTGAGCTGACACCCTACATGGCTAACGAACAGATCAAAGCGATTTATGTGGGTGCGCCTGACAAAAGCAGCGGCAAGCGCCGCCAGAATATCTATATCCAGTACGATCTGATCGGGTTTATTCCGCTTGATGAACTGATGAAGCAGGAAACGGCATGACAAATGCCATACCGTTTCAGAAAGTATAATAAAACTATCTTACGGGTGGAGGGGCTTGCCCCTCCCCTACGCTCATAAGGCTGTGTTTTGTAAAAACTGGTATTTTGCAACGCGCCCTGCTCGATCGCCGTTCGGGATTACTCGTTTACGTACTTGTGCAGGGTCTTGCGCACCGCGCCGGGGCCGGCGGTGAGCTCGACAAAGTAGCCGCAGACCTTGTCCGCAAGGCCGGCCTCCACGAGGTCGACGCCGAAGATGGAGGCGTTTCTCAGCAGGCCCTCAAGCTTCGTGGTGTCGGGCGTCTCACCAAGTTTATAGTCCTTGACGTATGCCTGCGCGGTCTCAAGCAGAGGATCGGGGGAGGGCTCGAAGGCGTTGCCCTCGTCGTCCACCGCCATCAGATAGCGGAGCCACCCCGCGTACACCAGCGGGATGAGCTTGAGGTCGTTGACATCCAGCTTGTCGGAGGCCATGTAGGCCTTGATGGTCTCACCGAAGCGGATGGGCAGCTTCTGGGAGGTGTCGGTGGCAATGCGCTGGGGCATGTCGGGCATGAAGGGGTTCGGAACGCGGGTGTTCAGCACCGCGTCGATGAAGTCCTGGGGCTTGATGATGCCGGGGTCGGTGACAACGGGCAGGCCCTCCTTGTAGCCGATGGTCTCCACCAGCTTGTGGAGGTCCTCGTCCTGCATCTCTTTCCAGATCTTATCAAAGCCCAGCAGGCAGCCGTACACGGCAAGGCTGGTGTGCAGGGGGTTGAGGCAGGTGCAGACCTTCATGCGCTCCACCTTGTCCACGGTCTCGCGGTCGGTGAAGTAGATGCCCGCCTTCTCAAGGCAGGGGCGGCCGTTGGGGAAGTTATCCTCAATGACCAGGTATTCGCACTCCTCGGCGTTGACGAAGGGGGTGCCGTCCTCAAGACCGTCCGCCTTGAGCATAGCGGCGACGGAGGCGTCGGGGCCCGGGGTGATCTTGTCGATCATGGACCAGGGGAAGCTGACCTGCTCAGAAATCCATTTATTAAAACCATCACCGCCCCACTTTTCGGCAAAGCAGGTGATGGCGGCCTTGAGCTTGTCGCCGTTGTGGGAGCAGTTGTCCATGCTCACCATGGCAAGCGGCGCTTTGTTCTTGAGGTAGCGGGCGCAGAGCAGGGTGGTGAGCTTGCCCATGTAGCTCTTCGCGTTCTCTGGGCCGGCCTCGAGGTCGGCGGCGATGTCGGGCAGCAGCTCACCCTTCGCGTCATAGAGGGCGTAGCCCTTCTCGGTGATGGTGAAGGACACCATCTGGAGGGAGGGGTTTTCAAAGATTTCCTTCAGCCTCGCCTCGCTGCCGTAGAGGTAGACCTTCTCGGCGATGGAGGCAACGACGGCCTTCTCCACGTTGCCGTCGGCCTTGAGCGTGACCTTGACGGTGAGGTTGTCGTTGACCTCGGGCTTTTTCTCGCGGCGTTCGGCGGCGATGATGCCGGTCTCGGCAAGGCCCGCGTCCAGCAGACGCTGGCAGGCGTCGGCCTGGAAGGCCTTGAAGATGTTGCCCGCGCCGAAGTGCAGCCAGGTAGGATCGGCGACGGTCTTTGCGATCATGGCGTCCCGGTCAAACTTGGGCAGACGGTAGCCCAGCGCTTCCCACGCTTCTCTGTTTTTAATGCTTTCGTTGGTCAGTACCATAATAAACAACTCTCCTTCGCATTCTTGGCTCCCCCTCTGGGGGAGCTGTCACGGCGCGTGTACGCCCGCGCCGTGACTGAGAGGGCTGCCGACAGACGGACGACCCTCTCCGCCCCAGTGTACGCACTGGGGCACCTCCCTCAAAGGGGGAGGCAAGTTTATTTCCCAAACTTATCCATGTAGTCCCAGGCGCCCAGCATGTACATGATGCCGAGGGCGCGGTCGTACAGGCCGTAGCCGGGGCGGACGTTGCCTGGCTGCTCGTCCCAGAGGTGACGGCCGTGGTCGGGGCGGATGTAGCCCTCAAAGCCGCAGTCGTGGTAGGCCCTGAGAATGTCCAGGATGCCGGTCTCGCCGTCGCAGTCGCGGTGGCTGGCCTCGGAGAAGTCGCCGTTATCAAAGTGCTTGACGTTGCGGATGTGGGCAAAGGCGATGCGGTCGCAGTGGGCGCGCACGATCTCGGCCACGTTGTTCTTAGGATTTGCGTTGAGCGAGCCGGAGCAGAGGGTCAGGCAGTTGTAGGGATCGTCCACCATTTTAAGGAAGCGGTCGATGCTCTCGGCGTCGACGAGCAGACGGGGCAGGCCGAAGATGTCCCAGGGGGGATCGTCCATGTGGACGGCCATCTTGATGTCGCACTCATGGCAGACGGGCATGAGCTTTTCGAGGAAGTACTTGAAGTTCTCCCAGAGCTTCTCCTTGGTGACGGGCTTGTACTTCTCGAACAGCTCGTCGAGCTTTGCCATGCGCTCGGGCTCCCAGCCGGGGAAGGTCATGTGGTACTTCTCGGTCAGACCCATGACGTAGTCGGCCATTTCCTTGGGATCGTCCTGGATCATGTCCTTCTGGTAGAACAGGGCCGTGGAGCCGTCACCCACGGGGTGGAACATGTCGGATCGGGTCCAGTCGAAGATGGGCATGAAGTTGTAGCAGATGACCTTCACGCCGAAGGGCTTTAAGTTGCGGATGGTCTGGATGTAGTTTTCGATGTACTTGTCGCGGGTGGGAAGACCGATCTTGATGTCGTCGTGGACGTTGACGGACTCCACCACCTCGGCGTTGAAGCCGGCGGCGGTGATCTGGTCGACGACGGGCTTGATCTCCTCGGGCTGCCAGATCTCGCCGGGCATCTTGCTGTGCAGGGCCCAGACGATGGTCTTCACGCCGGGGATCTGCCGGATGTCGGAGAGCTTGATTTTGTCGTTGCCTTCGCCGTACCAGCGAAAGCCCATTTGCATAGGCATGGGAAAGTCCTCCTATTTGAAATATTGTGGGTAACTCTTCTGAATGATGGTCGCGTCGACGCGGTAGCGGGCCAGGTGCGCGCTCAGCTGCGCCTTTGCGTGCGCCGCGTCTCGTTTTTTGATGCTGTCGAAGATGGCCTCATGCTCCGTGATGATGACCTCGTCGGCGATGGTGGTCAGCGAAAGATTGCGCACGCGGTCGAAGTGCACCTGGAGATTCTGCATGAGCTGCCAGATCTCCGGCTTGCGGGTGATCTCAAAAAAGAAGCGGTGGAACTCGTTGTCCTTTTTCATCACCTCTTCCAGCTCGTTTGCGCGAAAGGCAATGTGCTGCATGGCGAGATTCTGTTCAAAGCGCATGAGGTCCTGCTCCGTGCGCATCTCACAGACCTGCCCGATCACGGCGGTCTCCAGTGTTGCGCGCAGGAAGCTTGCCTCCTCCACCAGGTCGTAGTCGATGAGGGCGATGGAGGTCTTTTTCTGCGGGATGATCTCCACCAGTTTCACCTTTTCCAGCTCCGACAGGGCCTCCCGGATAGGGGTGCGGGAGACGGAGAGGGCGGCGGACAGCTCGTTCTCGCTGATCTGACTGCCGGGCGGCAGCTCGAGGCCGACGATATTCTCTTTCAGTACGCGCAGGGCGTAGTTCCTAGCCGACTCGCGCGGGAGAGGCGGGGTCACATTCACAGGTCTACCTCCAGGGGACGATGTCTATATACTTTGAACTATACACAGTGTATCAGATCTTATCAATCTTGCATACTAGTAAACAAGATGAAATATCAAGCAATTTCTTGTGAATTTTGCATAAAACGATCCGGAAAGACAGAGCCACCGGCCCGAAAAGGGCCGATGGCTTCGTAAAGCTTCAGTCGATTTTGAGACAGACCTCGATCTCGCGGTCGAGGTGCTTGATGAACTCCCGCGCGTCGTCGAGGGAGCCGACGATGCTGGCATAGTGGGTGGGGATGACGGTGTGGGGCCGCAGGGTGTTGACGAAGTCCGCCGCCTCCCGGGCGTTCATCGTGTAGGTGCCGCCGATGGGGACCAGGGCAATGTCGCACTGCACGGCTTCCCCCTCGGGGATGCGGTCGGTGTCGCCGGCGACGTAGATCTGGTGCGGGCCGATCTCCAGCACGTAGCCGAGCCAGCCCTTTTCCTTCGGGTGGTTGGGCTTGTTGGTGTTATAGGCGGGCACGCCCTCGATCTCAATGCCCAGGATGCCGAGGTTTTCCTCCGCCTCCAGCGTGCGAAGCTGTGCGGGCGCGATCCCCGCGTCCAGCGCCTCCTTCTTCATGGAGAGGGGACAGACGTAGATGGTGTCGGCCTTCGCCGCCTTGCGGAAATCCTCGGGCGAAAAGTGGTCAAAGTGCGGGTGGGTAAAGAGAATGAGGTCGGCGTCGTGCCGCTCCTCCCTGAGCCGGAAGGGATCAACGTAGGCGATGACCTTGTCGTCGATGCGGATGCTGCTGTGTTCGTTGACGGTGATGTTGTCGAGCATGTGATGACCTCCCTGATCGTATGTCCTTACAGCGGCGCGAAATCCGTTACGCCTCCGCTTCTCTTTTGATCCGATCTTTCCAGCACTTGTGGCACATGGCCACATAACGGTCGTTGCCGCCGAGCAATACCTGGCTGCCCTCGGTGACGATATGGCCCTGCTCGTCGATTCGGGCGTTGACGGTGGCCTTTCTCCCGCAGGCACAGACGGTCTTGATCTCGGTCAGGGAATCCGCCAGCTCCATGAGCCGCCGGGCGCCGGGGAAGAAGTGGGTCAGAAAGTCGGTGCGCAGGCCGAAGCAGAGGACCGGCAGGTCCTCCTCGTCCACCAGGGTGCGCAGGCCGTCGATCTGCTCCGGGGTGAAAAACTGTGCCTCGTCGGCGATGATGACATCGTGCTTCCCTGCCGCGTGATAGGCCTCGATGATGTCCTCCTCCGGCGCGATGACCCGGGCGGTCTCCTTTAAGCCGATGCGGCTGCGGATCACATCCACGCCGTCACGGGTGTCGGTGCCGGGCTTGATGAGCCAGACCGTCATGCCCAGCTCCTCGTAGTTGAATTTGGTGATCAGGGCCTGGGCAGACTTGGACGAGCCCATCGCCCCGTACTTAAAATAGAGTTTAGACATTGTCACATTTTCCCTCCAGATGGGCGCGCACACGCTCCATCAGAAGCTCCAGCGCCACCTTGTTGTGGCCGCCCTCGGGGACGATGATGTCCGCGTTGCGCTTGCTGGGCTCCACGTATTTTTCATGCATGGGCTTGACGGTGCTCAGGTACTGGTTCACCACACTCTCAAGGCTCCTGCCGCGGTCGCGCACGTCGCGCACGATACGGCGCAGGATGCGCACGTCGGCGTCGGCGTCGACAAAGACCTTGATGTCCATCAGGCTGCAAAGCTCCTTGTTCTCGAAGATCAGGATGCCCTCGACGATAATAACGCGGGCGGGCTTGACCGTGATAGTCTTCTCCGAGCGGTCGTGGATGGAGTAGTCGTAGACGGGGCAGACCACGCTGCGGCCCTTCTTGAGCGCGCGGACCGCCTCGATGAGCTGGTCGGTGTCGAAGGCGTCCGGCTGGTCGTAGTTGAGCTTGGCGCGTTCCTCATAGGGCATGTTGTGGTGCGCCTTGTAGTAGTTGTCGTGATAGATGACGGAGACCTCATGTCCGAAGCGCTGCATGAGCTTGCGGGTGATGGTGGTTTTGCCGCTGCCGGTGCCGCCGGCAATGCCGATGACCATGACTTTATCCATAGGTGACGATCCCCCTGTATCTGTTTTCTCCCCATTTTACCATATCCGGTGTACAGTTTCAAGAATGTTTACAGCATGCGGTGATTGACGAAAACAGCGCACCGTGTTATAATTCACTTTAATTTTGAAACCAAATTGCGAACACCGTTCGCATTTGACAAAAAAGGAGTGTTTGATCCTTTATGGATGACGGCAGTCGATTGCCGCTGATATTTGCGGTGCTGCTTCTTTTCTTCGCGTTCTTTTTCGCTGTGGCGGAGACGGCCTTTGCCTCCACGACCCGCGCGCGCATCCGCGTGGCGGAGGAGCGGGGCGACATGCGGGCCAAGGAGGCCCTGTATGTGCTGGACCACTTTGACCTCGCCATCAGCGCCATTCTGATCGGGACGAATATCGCCCACATTTCCATCGCCTCTCTCGTCACCCTCGCGGTCACGCGCCGCTGGGGCCTGAACGCGGTGTCGGTCAGTACGCTCATCACCACGGGAGTGGTGTTCTATTTCGGCGAGATGCTCCCCAAGAGCCTCGCCAAAAAGTTCAGCGACAAGCTGGCCCTGGCGACCGCCTCGATGCTCGTGTTTTTCATGAAGCTCTTCCGGCCCGCCTCCCGGGTCCTGACTGCCATCGGTCAGGCGGCGGCGCGCCTTGCCCCCGGCGAGACGGAGAAGTCTGTCACCGAGGATGAGCTCTATGACATCATCGAGGACATGACCGAGGAGGGCAGCCTCGACGAGGAGCAGGGGGATCTCATCTCCTCCGCCTTGCAGTTCGGGGACGTGACGGTGGAAAACGTGCTGACGCCGCGTGTGGACCTCACGGCGCTGGACATGCACAGCAGCCATGAGCAGATCCTGGACACCATCAAGTCCTGCACCCACTCGCGACTGCCGGTCTACGAGGGCAGCATCGACAACATCGTGGGTATTCTGCAGATCCGCAAATACATCAAGGCCTACCTCCGTGAGGGGGAAAACCTGGACATTCAGCCCCTGCTGGACGACGTGTTTTTTGTCCACCAGTCCACCAAGATCGACGAGCTGCTGCCCGTCATGTCCAAGCGCAAGCACAACATGGCCGTCGTTACCGACAACTACGGCGGCACGCTCGGCGTTGTGACAGTGGAGGACATTGTCGAGGAGCTGGTGGGCGAGATCTGGGACGAGGATGACATCGTCGAGGAGCCCATCATCGAGATCTCCAAGGGCGTGTACGAGGTGGACGCGGACGAATCCGTCAGCGACGTGTTCGAGCGCATAGGCTACGAAGACCCCGAGCAGAACGAGGAGCTCATCAACACCCTCATGGGCGAGTGGGCCTATGAGCAGTTCACCGCCATCCCCCAGCCGGGGGACTCCTTCACCTATCACCGCGTTAACGTGACGGTGATGGGCATGGAGCACAACCGTATCTTAAAACTGCGCGTGAAGCTTCTCCCCGAGGAAGAGGGAGGTGAGAAGGCATGAGTGTCAGCATGATCGTTCTGGGCATCCTGGTGCTTGTGTGCCTGTCGGCCTTCTTCTCCGGCGCGGAGATGGCCTATTCCTCCTGCAACCAGCTGCGCATGGAAAACCTCCGGGACGAGGGCTCGAGACGGGCCGGCGTCGTGGTGGAGATCCTCAGGCATTTTGACACGGCTTTAAGCGCCATCCTCATCGGCAACAACCTTGTGAACATCGGCGCGTCGTCGCTGGTGTCGGTGCTGGTGATCCTGGTGTCCGGCAGCGACAGACTCACCTGGGTGGGGACGCTGGTGCTCACCATTGTCATCATCATCTTCGGCGAGACCATCCCGAAGATCTGCGCCAAGCAGAGCGCCAACCGCTTCTCCCTGCGCTTTGCCTACGTGATCCGGGCCCTGACCATCGTGCTCATGCCGGTGATCTGGCTCGTGACGGGCCTCAACTGGCTGCTGACCTCCTGGATCAAGGAGAAGAAGGACGACAGCGGCGAAGAGGCCGTGGAGGAGCTGCACTCCATCATCGAGACGGCCGAGGACGAAGAGGTCCTGGACGAGGACCAGTCGGAGCTTGTGCGCTCCGCCATCGACTTTTCCGAGATCTCCGCCATGGAGGTCATGACCGCCCGCGTGGACGTGGTGGCCCTGGACATCGAGGACAGCTGGGAGGAGATCCTGAACCAGGTGGAAAAGGCATCCTTCTCCCGTCTGCCGGTCTATGAGGGCAGCATCGACAACATCATCGGCGTTCTCTACCTCAACCGCTTCCTCAAGGCGGTGGCGGACGGGGGCAAGACCGATATCCGCAGCCTGCTCATGCCGACCTGCTATATCTACAAGACCATGAAGCTGCCCGCGGTTTTGAACCAGCTGCGCCGCGCGAGACAGCATCTCGCGGTGGTGACCGACGAATACGGCGGCACCCTGGGCGTTCTCTCCATGGAGGACGTGCTGGAACAGATCGTGGGTGACATCTGGGACGACAACGACGAGGTGGAGCCCGAGGTCGTAAAGCGCACCGAGGGCGAGTACGAGCTGGACGGCGCGATGATGCTCTATGAGATGGAGGAGCTGCTGGGCCTTCCCGAGGACAGCATCGAGGCCGAGAGCAACACCGTCGGCGGCTGGACCATCGAGTGCTTCGGCGGCTTTCCCCAGGTGGGCGACAGCTTTGAAAAGCAGGGCCTCAAGGTGACGGTCCTGGAGATGTCCGACGGCCGCCGTGTGGACAAGGTCCTGGTAAAGCGCGTCGAGCCCGAGGAGAAAAAGGAAACGTAAAAAATCCCATAACGTACAGAAACGGTGAAACCGCATGACCTGCGATTTCACCGTTTTTTCATAGTCTTTTTATTTCAGCTTGCTGCGGATCACCTTGCCGCTGGTGGTCTTGGGCAGTTCCTCCCGGAACTCCACAATACGCGGGTACTTATAAGGCGCGGTGCGGTGCTTGACGTAGTTCTGGATCTCCTTCTTGAGCTCCTCCGTGCCCTCCTTGCCCTTGACAAGCACGATGGCGGCCTTGACCACCTGGCCGCGGATCTCATCCGGCACGGCGCACACACCGCACTCGAGCACATAGGGCAGCTCCATGATCACGCTCTCGATCTCGAACGGCCCGATGCGGTAGCCGGAGGATTTGATAACATCGTCCGCGCGGCCCACGTACCAGTAATAGCCGTCCTCGTCCTGCCACGCGAGATCCCCCGTGTGGTAGTAGCCGTCGTGCCAGCAGGCGCTTGTCTCTTCTTCGTTTTCAAAGTATCCGGCAAAGAGGCCGCAGGGCGCGCCGTCGCCGGTGAAGATGCAGATCTCGCCTACCTCGCCGGCGGGAGCGGGATTGCCCTCGGGGGTGATGAGCTCCACGTCGTACTGGGGGTTGGGCTTTCCCATGGCCCCGATCTTCGGGACCATACCCACAAAGTTGCCGATGACGACGGTGGTCTCCGTCTGGCCGAAGCCCTCCATGATGGAAAGACCGGTGGCCTCGCGGAAGCGGTTGAAGACCTCGGGGTTCATGGCCTCGCCTGCGGTGGAGGCATGCTTGATGGAGCTTAAATCGTACTTGCTCAGATCCTGCTTGATGAAGAAGCGGTACATGGTGGGCGGGGCGCAGAAGGTGGTGATGTTGTACTTCTTGAACATGGGCATGATCTCGTCGGCGTTGAAGCGGTCGAAGTCGTAGACAAAGACCGCCGCCTCGCACAGCCACTGGCCGAAGATCTTGCCCCACATGGCTTTGGCCCAGCCGGTGTCGGAGATGGTCAGGTGCAGGCCGTCCGGGTCCACACAGTGCCAGTAGCGGGCCGTGACGAACTGGCCCAGGGGGTACTTGCAGTTGTGGGCCGCAAGCTTCGGATAGCCCGTGGAGCCGGAGGTGAAGATCATCATCATCGGATCATCGCCGCAGATGCAGTCCTCGGTGCGCGTAAAGCGGCTGGAGTACAGCTCGTACTCGGCGTCAAAGCTGCGCCAGCCCTCGACCTCGCCGTTGGTGACAATTTTGGTTTCGATCTTGCCGTACTTCTCGATGGCCGGAGCCGCCTGCCGGGTGCTGTCGCCGTCGGCGGTACAGATGATGGCGGAGATGTGCGCGACCTCAAAGCGGTAGAGGTAGTCCTTTTCCAAAAGCTGGTCCACCGCCGGGATGGCCACCGCGCCGAGCTTTTCAAGCCCGACCAGGATAGGCCAGAACTGCCAGTTGCGCCGCAGCACCAGCATCACCTTGTCGCCCTTCTTGATGCCGAGGGCGCGGAAATAGTTGGCGGCCCGGGCACTCATCTTGCGCATCTGCCCGAAGGTGAGGCGCGTCTCCTTGCCGTAGCGGTCCACATGTAAAAGCGCGAGCTTCTCCGGCTGCTGCTCGCCCAGGGCGTCCACCACATCGAAGGCGAAGTTGAAGCGGTCGGCGTTTTCAAAGCGCACAGAGCGCAGCATGTCGCGCCCGTCCTCGATGGGGGTGATGAAGTTTTCGTAAATGCGGCGGCGCCCGGCCTCGCGCACGGCGGTGATGGCGGGCTCGGCGGCGGGCTGGGGCTCCAGCTGCTCCTCGGGTGTGAGCACGATGGCGTAGAAGTCGCAGTCCGAGCCGTTGGTGGCGATCATGCCGTGGGGCGTGGTGGAGTCGAAGTAGATGGTGTCGCCGGGGCCGAGGATCTCGGTGTGCTGGCCGAGCTGAATCTTGAGATAGCCGCGGATGACGATGTCGAACTCCTGACCCTCGTGGGTGGTGACCTCGATGGGGCGCAGCTGGGAGGCCTCGCTGAACACGCTGTGGACAAACAGCGGCTCCGCGATGCGGCGGCGGAACTTGTAGGCGAGGTTATAGTAGGTCATGCCGTGGGCCTGCTCCACGCGCCGCCCCTCGCCGCTGCGGGTGAGGATGTAGCTGGAAAGCCTGGGCGTGACACCCTCGATGAGCTCGGTCACGTCGACGTTCAGGATCTGGGCGCAGGTGTAAAGGAAAGCAAAGTTCAGCTCCTCTTCTCCGGCCTCGTAGCCCTGGTAGTCCTCCACCGTGATGCCGAGGCGCGACGCCATTTCCTCCTCGGAAATGCCGAGGATGCTGCGCAGCTCGCGGATACGGTCGGTGATCTCGTGGATCTTGTACTCCAAATCTGCCATTTTCGCCATGCTTGTGTCCTCCCTTGAATGGATAAAAAAACGCCCCGGAATAAATTCCGGGGACGACGTAAACACATCGCGGTACCACCCCTGTTGCGTCCCGATGGGACGCCGCTCAGCGCTCTGTCAAGCGCTTTGGCTCTTACGCGGCTTCACGGGAGGCTCTACTGACGCGGGAGTACCCGCGCTTTCTGCGCTCCGGCTCCGGAGTGACAGACCATGGGGCGGCTTCGCTATCTGCTCGCAGCTAACGCAGACTCTCTGAAAACCGGGCCGCCGGGCCCTCTCCATCAATGCCTTTGGGCTGTATACAATTATTGACAAGGATTATATAATTATACATGCTGATTGTCAAGGATTTTTTGAAGGCAATCGGTGCTTGTGTTGAATTTGTAAACAATTCCGCACCGCTCTTGACAGCGGCGTCGCGGCTTCCTAAAATGGGCAAAGCAATGAAAAGGAAAGGTGAGCGACATGAGAGAAAAACTGCGTCAGATCTTCACAGGGCGGCAGGGGATGGACGAGCTGTCCAAGCTCCTGTTCTGGGCGGGCATCGTGCTGCTCGGGCTGTCGGCCTTTCTCGGCGGCGGCCTCGGCTCTGTTTTGAGCTCCTTCGGGCTCATGGGCCTGATCCTCGCCTTTGTCCGCGCCTTCTCACGGAACCTGCCCATGCGGGAGGCGGAAAACATGCTCCTGCTCCGCTGGGCCGAGAAGAAGAAGCACGCCTTCGCCGCTTGGAAGGACCGCGTCCATAACCGCAGGGACTATAAATACTTCCGGTGCCCCGGCTGCGGAAAGTGGCTGCGCGTGCCCCGGCACAAGGGCAAGATCCACATCAGCTGCCGCTGCGGCTATACGCTTTACCGGAAGACATGAACAGACAGCGCCCCGTCTTTTACCCATGGTAAACGGCGGGGCGCTGTGCTTATCTTCTGCGGCGCTGCTTGTGCTCGGCATACATGCGGCTGTCGGCAATGCGGCTGTCCGACTCCTGCATGAATTTCTTGAGCCTGTCTTCAAATTCCTGGTTCCCGCTGGTCTCCGCGGCGGGCGGGACATTGCGGGGCGCGCGCGGGGAGAGCGCGGCATATACCGGCGGCTCGGGGCGCTTTGGGCGCGCGTCGGTACGCGGCTGCTCGGGCAGGGCGCGCTTGATCGAAAGGTTGATCTTCCCCTCGGGCGTGACGCTCAAAAGCTTTACCTTCACCGTCTGCCCGACCTGTACATGCTCACTGACATCGCTGACGAAGGCGTTGGCCACCTCAGAGATGTGCACAAGACCGCTCTTGCCGCCGGGGAGCGCGACAAAAGCCCCAAACTTGGTGATACCGCTGACCTTACCCTCGAGTATCTCGCCAATTTCCCAATCCATGGATTATCCTCTCTGTCTCTTTTCAAGCTCTGTCCGGAAAGGCCGGACCCCGCTGCTGTGCCGGTTCAGCCCAATTGCTCCCGACCGTCCGTTTTGAAGCGGTAGATCCGGTCGCCCGGCAGGACGAGGCCCAGCCTCTCCCGCGCAAGCGATTCCAGCTCTTCCGCGCTCCAGCCCTCTGTGAGCTTTTCGCCCACCGCAAGATTTTCCTTCTCGATCGTCTCAAGCCTGAGGCGGAGCGAGGCTTCTACGGCGCCGGCGGTATGCAGCTCGCGCCTTGCCGAGGCGAGACACAGCGCCGCATAAACCAACAGTGTCGGCAACACGATTCGGATCAGGGTTTCCTTTGCGTCCATGGCTGTCCTTTCACGCGCCGGAGCGCTCACAGAGCGAATAACCTACCGCGTGAACACTCCCACATCATATATCATTCCCGCGAATTTTGAAAGAGTTTTTTTGCAAAAAGCAGAACTTTTTTTCGTGCATTTTGAGTAATTATCCAGATTGCTCCAATTGCACGGTCAAGTTTGTCAAATATTGGAAGAAACACCGGGCTCAGCAGCTGAAAGTAGAGCAGCAGACCGAAAAGCGACAGCAGCACCTCGCTGCTGCCGAGCACGCCGTCCGGCGCACGCATGGCGAAAAGAAAGGCGGCGGCCGCCGCGCACAGGCAAAACAGCGCGTCCCAGACCGAACCTCCGCCGTGCCGCCGTATGGGGCGCAGCAGATCGTACAGCAGCCCGAGCCCGGCGCCCAGCGCAAGGGCAAGTCCCAGCGACAGGGCCTGCGCGCGGATGCTCAGCTCCATTCAGCCGAACAGCCGCGACCAGAAGCCGCCCTCGCGCGCCGGCTCCTCGTAGCTCAGATCGCTGACCTTGCCGCGCACATCCAGCTGTCCGGCGTTGAGATCGATGCGGTCGATGTGCAGCCCCTCGCCCCGCACGGTCAGCGGGCCGAGGCTTGTCACCAGCACGATCAGGCTCTCGTCAAAGCCGCTCACGTCCTGCACGCCCGTCAGGCTCAGCTTTTCCCGGTTCAGCATATTCAGGCTGTGCTCCTTGGGCGTCTGCCTGGGCGCCTGTTCATAAGCCATACTCTCACCCCCCGCAATCACTCTATGCCCGTCCGGAGGCGGATATGACAAAAGACGGAAAAGATATCAGACCTTTTCCGTCTTTTCGGTATTGATTTGCGGTGTCGGGAGCATTTCCACATGTGTGCCCTGGGGCTCCATGCGCCGGTTGAGCGCCCGGATATAACCGGCGGTAATGATGCTCGAGGGCAGGGCGATGATGGCGATGCCCATGAGGGAAGAGACCATCGTGACGACCCGGCCGATGGCGGTGACGGGGTAGATATCACCGTAGCCCACCGTGGTCAGGGACATGGTGGCCCAGTAGACGGCCTCGAAGAAATTGTCGAAGGACTCGGCCTCCACCGTGAACATCACCAGCGCCGAGAGGATGATATACCCGGCGGCGAGGCTCAGCACCGCGGCCAGAGGCTGCCTCGACTCGCGCAGCACCTCGGAGAGGATGCGGATCGTGCCGGAGTAGCGCACGACCTTGATCACGCGCAAAACCCGCAGCGCCCGCAAAAGCCGCATCACGCGCAGCAGGCGGAAGGCGGGGTGGACCATCAGCAGCGACGGCAGGATGCTCAGCAGATCCACGATCGCCATGGGGGAGAAGGGGTAGCGCAGGAAGGGCGCAAGGCCGCTCTGCCGGAATTTGTAATCGGCGGTCGCCCAGCGCAGCAGATAGTCCAGCGAGAAGATCGCCACCGTCACGCGCTCAAACAGCGTATAGACCGGCGGGTCCTCCTTCGCGGTCAGCGGCAGCAGGCTCAGCACGATGAGCACGATCATCACAGCGTCATAAATGGTGCTGGCTGTATCGTAGCCGTCGGCGGGATCGTCGGCCTCGATGATCTCAAACAGGCGTTTTCTCATTTCTTGCTTTTGCGGCGGATGGCACTGCGGATGGAATCGATGATCAGCACCGCCACGGTCAGACCGACCAGCCCGCCGATGCCGATGGTGCCGAAGCGCACAAGATCACTCGGCCCCGTATACGGAAGCTCCCGTGTGACCTCATAGCCGCAGACGGAGCACACGCCGCGCTCCGTACCCGCGTGGTCACGGGCTGCCGGCTCCTGCACCTCCCAGACGAAGGTGTGGGCGCCCTGCTCGATGCGCTCTCCACAGCTGCACTCGCGCCAGTGGCGCTGTTCGTCGAAGCGGAAGGTCTCGGGAAATTCGTGCACATGGATGGGCGGTGCGGTGGGCTCTGGAGTGGGCGAAGGCGTCGGCTCCGCGCTCGGCTCGGGGGAGGGAGTCGGCGAAGGCGCGGGGGAGGGCGTCGGTTCCGGGGTCTCCGCGGCCTGCTGGGCGGACTGGGCGTAGATGTCGTAGAGCGCCGGGTCCAGCGCCTTGACGTGCATGGTCGCGGGGGTGGACAGAGAGGTGCTGCCGAGCGCGCCCACAAAGGAGCAATAGATCTCCCAGCCGTCCATCCAGGCGGGCACCGCGTAGATATTCAGCCTGCTCTGCTCGCCGTCGGAGAAGATCTCGATGGCGTTGGGGATCTCGTAAATGGACTGCACCTCGCCGGTCTCGGGGTTGTGGGCATACCACTGGAAGCCCTCGGTATAGGAGGCGGAGGCCACAAAGGAGGCGAGCCCGCCCTCGCTGACGTACTCGTCGCCGGGGTTCTTGATGACGGAGGGCTTCCAGATCATGGGGTCGTAGGTGCGCGTGAGGGTCAGATAGTGCCGGTCCGGACTGACCTCGTAGGAGGCGGGGGAGTTGTTGAGATAGACGGCGACGGTGCTGTCAAATTCATAACCGTCATGGGTGGCAAAGGTCATGAGCACCGACACCGGGCGCACGCCGAACTTCCCGTTGACGGGGTTGCCGCTGCTGGCCTCGTACCAGCCGTATTCATAGAGATAGATGCCGTTGGTGCTCGTGGCGGCGGTGATTTCGCCTGCCTCCATCAGGGCGACCGGGGTATAGCTCGTGGTCGCCAGGACTTTGACAATATAGCTTTCAGCCTCGGCCTCAGGCGGTCGAAGCTGTGACAGTGTCAGGCACAGGCACAGACAGAGCAGTGCCGACAGAAAAACCGTTCTCTTTCTCCGCATCCGGACACATCCTCCTTCGAAGATGCAGTATGGACAATAACACAGAATAATTATAACTTTTCAGGGACGAATGGTCAAGAATAATCATGAAAAAACTTTTACCGATTTTTTCCTGAACCTCATTAATATTTGACGCGGCGGGAGCGGGATGGTAGAATAGCACGATAAATTCAAGGAATCGTGGTGTTTGCAATTGATTCGATATGACGCGGGCGCATGCGACGTGGCGGTTATAGGGGCGGGACACGCCGGGATCGAAGCCGCCCTGGCCTCCGCGCGCCTGGGGCTTGACACCGTGTGCTTCACGGTGAATCTCGACAGCGTGGGCAACATGCCCTGCAACCCCGCCATCGGCGGCACGGGCAAGGGCCATCTGGTTCGGGAGCTGGACGCTCTCGGCGGAGAGATGGCGAAGGCGGCGGACAAAGCCTGCATCCAGTACCGCATGTTAAACCTCGGCAAGGGCCCGGCGGTACACTCCCTGCGTGCCCAGGCCGACCGGCGGCGCTACCAGCAGGTGATGAAGCACACGCTTGAACGGCAGGAAAACCTGCGCGTCAAGCAGGCCGAGGTCGTGGATATCGGTGTGGACGACACGGGCGCCGTGTGCGCGGTGACCACCCACACGGGAGCGGTGTACCGCTGCCGGGCGGTCGTGATCGCCTCGGGCACTTACCTCGGCGGGCGCACCATTGTGGGTGAGGTCCTGCGGGATTCCGGCCCGGACGGACTTGCTCCCGCCCTTGCGCTGACTGATCGCCTGCGTGCGCTGGGCCTCTCCCTGCGCCGCTTCAAGACCGGCACGCCGCCCAGGGTCAACGCCCGCACGGTGGACTTTTCCAAAATGGAATTACAGGAAGGAGACCCTGAGCCCGAGCCCTTCTCCTTCTCCACGGAGCATGTGCCGGAAAACCGCGCCGTCTGCTATCTCACCTATACCAACGAGCGCACCCACGACATCATCCGCTGTAACCTCGACCGCAGCCCCATCTATGCCGGGGTCATCGAGGGCGTGGGACCGCGCTACTGCCCCAGCATCGAGACCAAGGTCATGACCTTCTCGGACAAGCCCCGTCACCAGCTCTTTGTGGAGCCGATGGGCCTTGAGACTGAGGAGCTATACATCCAGGGCTTTTCCTCCTCCATGCCGGAGGAGATCCAGGTGCAGATGCTGCACACGATCCCCGGGCTTGAGCATGCGGAGATGACCCGCTGTGCCTACGCCATCGAGTATGACTGTGTCGACCCCACCGAGCTTTATGCCACGCTTGAGAGCAAAAAGGTCCCCGGCCTCTACGGCGCGGGGCAGTTCAACGGCTCCTCCGGCTATGAGGAGGCGGCGGTGCAGGGCTTTGTCGCGGGCGTCAACGCGGCGCGGAAGATCAGGGGAGAGAGCCCCTTCATCCTCCGCCGCTCGGACGGCTACATCGGCACGCTCATCGACGATCTCGTCACCAAGGGCACCAACGAGCCCTACCGCATGATGACCTCCCGCAGTGAGTACCGGCTCTTGCACCGCCAGGACAACGCCGACTGGCGCCTTGCCGCTATCGGCCGGGAGATCGGCCTTGTGAGCGAGGAGCAATATCAGCGTGTGCTTGACAAGTATGCTGCCGTTGACGCGGAACTGAACCGCCTGGAGAAGACCCACGTTCCGCCGACGGACGAACTCAACGCCATGCTCACGGCCAAGGGCACCGCACCTGTCGCCACGGGCTTTTCCCTGGCCGAGCTCATCCGTCGCCCGCAGATCGGCTATGCCGACACCGCGCCCTTCGACCCCGCGCGGCCGGAGCTTCCCAAAGCGGTCCGGCAGCAGGCGGAGATCCGCCTCAAGTATGAAGGCTACATCAAGCGCCAGCTCAGGCAGATCGAGGAGTTTTCCCGTCTTGAGGAAAAGAAGCTGCCCCGAGATATCGACTACACTTCCATCGCGGGCCTACGGCTTGAAGCAAGAGAGAAGCTGGAAAAGATCAGGCCCGAGAACTTCGGCCAGGCAAGCCGCATCTCCGGCGTCTCCCCGGCGGACATCTCGGTGCTGATGGTTTATATGGAGGGGCGGAGATGAGCAAGGTCGTACTGGGTTTTTCCGGCGGGGTGGACTCCGCCGTGTCCGCCGTGCTGCTTAAGAAGCAGGGCTTTGAGGTGCACGGGGTGTACCTCGACAATACCTCTGAGCAGGCAAGATGGGAGGCTGTTGTTTCAGCGGAGAAGATGGGTGTGGAGCTCACGGTGCTGGACGTACACAGCGAGCTGGAGGAAAAGGTCTGCCGCCCGTTTACGGACTGCTATCTCCGGGGCGAGACGCCGAATCCCTGCATCCTCTGTAACCCCACCATGAAATTCCCCATGCTGCTCCGCGAAGCCGACCGCATCGGGGCGGAGCTTGTCGCCACCGGGCACTATGCCCGCGCGGAAAACGGCGCGCTCTATAAGGGCATGCCGTCAAATGATCAGAGCTACATGCTCTGCCGCCTGACACGCGAGCAGGTTTCACGCCTGACTCTGCCGCTGGGCGGGTATGAGAAAAAACAGGTGCGGGCACTGGCGGAGGAATTCGGCCTGCCCGCCGCACATAAGAAGGACAGCATGGAGATCTGCTTCATCCCCGACAAGGACTACGTGGGCTGGATCGAACGACGCGCTGTGCTTCCCGGACCGGGTGACTTCGTCTTCCACGGTGAGGTCATCGGACAGCATGAGGGCATCGTCCACTGGACGGTGGGCCAGCGTATCCCGGGCCTGCATGACGGGCGCAAGCTCTATGTCTCCGGCATAGACGCGGAGAAGAACACGATCGAGCTTGCGCTCTGGGAAGAGCTTTTCAAGACGCAGTTTACGGCGGATGACTTCAACTGGCTCATCGATCCGCCGAAGAATTTCATCCCCGCCTCGGTCCGTGTGCGCCACACCAAGTGGGAGGAGCCGCCCTGCCGCGTCACGACCGAGGGGGAGAGCGCAGCCTGGATCATCTGCGAAACCCCTGTCCGCGCCCCGGCCCCCGGTCAGAGCGCGGTGCTGTACCAGGGCGAGCGCCTCATCGGCGGCGGCTTCATCGGACACTGGGCGAAATAAAAAACAGCGCGGCCATTCGGCCGCGCTGAAATTGTTTATGTAGCTTGCTGATTCTTCTTTGCCATGGCCTTCTGGAGCCAATCCTTGCCGTCGTTGTAGCGGGAGACGATGAAGGAGGCCACATAGTCGCCGGCGGCGTTGACCATGGTTGCAGGGGGATCGACGAGATCGCCGATGGCCTGCGCGATGGGGAAGGCGACTGCCAGCTGCTCGGGGAAGAACAGGGAGCAGAGCACCAGCTCGCCGGTGCCGCCGCCGCCGGGGATGCCGGACATGGCAACGGAGGAAACGGTGGCCACGATGATCGCGAGCAGCGCGTCGGTGGTGGCAAAGTCCTTGCCGAACATGCCGAAGAGGAAGGCGACCTTGATGATGGCGCTCATGCCGGAGCCGTCCATGTTCATCGTCGCGCCCATGGGCAGAACGATGTCGGTCACGTCCTTGGAGATGCCGGTGTCCTCGGAGACCTCCATGTTGGTGGGGATGGTGGCGACGGAGGAGCAGGTGCCGAAGGCGACAGCCGCGGGACGGAACAGGTGCTGGAACATGACCTTGACGGCGCCCGGGCCGCCGCCGAAGCGGGCGTAGAGCGGGAAGATCAGGAACATGTAGGCAAAGGCAACCACGTAGTAGAGGATGATGGCGCGAGCGTAGGAGGACACAAAGTCGGCGCCGTGGGCCGCGACCAGGGAGGCGAAGAAGCCGAAGAAGCCGATGGGGGCGTAGTAGCTGATGAGCTTGATGACCTTCATGAGGACCTGGGTGATCTCATCGAGCAGGCCGGCCACCTTGGTCTTGGGTCCGCCGCACATCTGCACGCCGAAGCCGAAGAAGATGCCGGCGATGATGAGCTGGAGGATGGAGCGGCGGCTCCAGAGCTCGGGGAAGTCGGGCTTGGTGAAGAAGCCGACGATCATCGCGCCCGCGGTCATGGGCTCGGAGGCACCCGGCTCAAAGGCGGGCTCACCGGTGTAAACGGGGATGAAGCGTACCAGCACATACATGATAACGGAGGCAATGATGGTGGTGACCATGAAGGTGATGACCGTCGTGCCCATCAGCTTGCCCGCACGCTTGGCGCTTTTCATGTTGGCGATGGAGGAGGAGATGGAGAAGAACACCATCGGCACCACCACGCAGAACATCATGTTGATGAACAGCGTGCCGAGCGGCTCGAGCACCCCGGCATTGGGCCAGAGAAAGCCGACGATGATGCCGGCCACGATGCCGATGATCATGGAGAAGAAGAACCAGTTGTTCTTCAAAAAGCTGTTGGACTTCATGGAGAAAACCCCTTTCAAATTGGTTTTTGCTTGTATGCTATTATATTCAAATGTTTTGCAAAGTAAATTGCAAACATTGCTTGATACTTTGCAAAAAATGCGGTATACTCAACAATGTAATGCGTTAAAGCGTCCGGAGGACTGTCATGGCAGAGTCAAACATCAACCGCGCGGGCTATCTGCGCGAGAGCTTTCATTATTTTCATTTGAAGGATACGGCGGGCCAGGAGCTGGATTTTCACTTTCACGAATTTGACAAGCTGGTGATCCTCCTCGAGGGGAGCGTCAACTATCTCATTGAGGAGCAGAGCTACGCCCTGCCGCCGTGGTCGGTGCTGCTGGTGCGGCACCACGCCATCCACAAGGCCGTCATCGACCGCAGCCGCCCCTATGAGCGCATCATCCTCTATCTCGACCGGCAGTATTTCGAGCGGGCCTTCCCCGGCGCGGGACTGATGGACTGCTTCGACCAGGCGGACAGGCGCCGCCGCTATTTGCTCACCGCCACGGAGGAGCAGCTTTCGGAATTGAAGACCGCCATCGAAGCGTATGAGAAAGCCGCCTCGGACACCCGTCTCGGTGCCCAGACCATGCGCGAGACGCTCATCATCCAGCTGCTCATCCGGGTAAATCGCCTGCACGAGGCCGCGCCCGAGCGTCTGGAGGCCCGCGGCGACCCCAAGGTGCAGGAGGCCCTGAGCTACATCAACGAGCATTTCCGGGAAGCGCTCACGGTGGAAGCCCTGGCCGAGCGCGTCTATCTGAGCCCCTACCATTTCATGCGCCTGTTCAAAGCGCAGACCGGCTCCACCGTCCACGCCTATGTGCGGCAGAAGCGGCTCATGCACGCCGCCCGCCTCATCCGAGAGGGCACCCCCGCCGCCAAGGCTGCCGCCGACAGCGGCTTCGGGGACTACTCCGCCTTCCACCGGGCCTTCAAGGAGAGCTTCGGCATAAGCCCCGGCAAGATGCTGGGCAAGGGGGAATAAAGGAAATCCGCACGGCATTGTGCGGCTTTTCTTCATACAACCTGACTATTCAGTCACCCCCGTCATTCCGAGCCAGTGACATCGGTCATTGGTTCGCAATGACACAGGACGGACCTTTTCACCGTTGAATAAGGCCAGGACTGAATAGTTACTATACGACCTGAAAAAGGTAAAACTTCAAATAGTCCGTCTCCGGCACGTTCCAGAGGATCGGGTGGTCCGGGGCCTGCTGGCGGGCCTCGATCTGCCGCAGCTCCACGCCCGCGTCCAGGGCCGCCGCGCGCAGCATTTTCTCAAACTGCTCTGCGGGCATAAAGTGGCTGCAGGAGGCGGTGGCAAAATACCCGCCGCGCGGCAGGGCCTTCAAGGCGCGGAGGTTTATCTCCTTATAGCCCTTCTCGGCGTTTTTGGCGGTCCTGCGGGACTTGGTGAAGGCCGGGGGATCAAGGATGATAAAATCGTAGTCGCCTTTTTTGATGGTCGGCAAAAGCTCGAACACATCCGCCGCCACAAAATCCATGCGCCCCTCGAGGCCGTTTCGTTTCGCGTTTGCCTCCGCCATGGCGATGGCCGATTCGGATACGTCCACGGCCGTAACGTGCGCAGCCCCGCCGTGGGCCGCGTTGAGGGCGAAAGAGCCGGTGTGTGTAAAGCAGTCGAGCACCCGGCGGCCCTGAGCCAGCCGCGCCACTGCCCGGCGGTTGTATTTCTGGTCGAGGAAGAAGCCGGTCTTCTGCCCGTTCTCCACATCGACGGCGTAGTATATGCCGTTTTCGCAGATCTCGGTCACGGCGCTCCCCGGCGCGCTCTCACCGGGCAGGACGTACCAGCCCTTGCCCTGCTCCAGCCCCTCGAGGGCGCGGATGGCGGCGTCGTTTCGCTCAAAGATGCCGGAGATCGTCTGCCCGTCCGCACGCAGCACCTCCGCAAGCAGCGGGAAGATCATATCTTTGAGCCGCTCCATCCCGACGGACAGCGTCTGGGTCACAAGAAGATCCGAGAACCTGTCCACCGTGAGACCGGGGAAGCCGTCCGCCTCGCCGAAGATCACGCGGCAGCAGGCAAGGTCTTCCGCGTCCAGTACGGTCTTGCGGTAGTCCCAGGCGTATTGGATGCGCCGCCGCCAGAAGGCCTCGTCGAAGCGGTCGTTTGCGTTATGGGAGAGAAGGCGCAGGCCGATCTTGCTCTCGCGGCTGTATAGCCCCGTGCCGAGGTATTTGCCGCCCTCGCTCACGGCGTCGGCAAGCGCCCCGTTTTCCGGCTCCGCGCTCTTGGAAAGGATTTCCTCGGCGTAGATCCAGGGGTGCCCGCCCTCGACCCAGCGCGTCCCCTTTTTGCTCACGGTGAAAAGCGGATACTCCCGCGTCTGCTTCATAGTCCCTGCCTCCAGTTTCGTTTTTGGACATTCTAACATAGAAAGTGGAAAGTTAAAAGTGAAAAGTGAAGTGAAGGAGCGGCTCCGCCGCGTTTGAGAAACCCTCTCAGTCACGGCACACAGTGCCGCGACAGCTCCCCCAAAGGGGAAGCCGGGTTATACGCATCCTCGAAACGGACACCATATTTTCACTTTCCACTTTTCACTCTTCACTTTTTTATCAGGTTTGACTTTTGCGATTTCTGCTATATAATAATAGAAAACCACAACACAATAAAAATACAAGGAGGAATCACCATGACCCCCCATAACAGTGCCAGACCCGGCGATTTCGCCAAGACCGTTTTGATGCCCGGCGACCCGCTGCGCTCCAAATTCATCGCGGAAAACTTCCTGACCGACCCCGTACTCGTCAACAATGTGCGCGGCGTGCAGGGCTATACCGGCAAGTGGAAGGGCGTGCCGGTGAGCGTGATGGCCTCCGGCATGGGCATGCCCTCCATCGGCATCTACAGCTGGGAACTCTATGACTCCTACAATGTGGAGAACATCATCCGCATCGGCTCCGCCGGCGCGCTGCAGGACGACATCAATGTCATGGACATTGTCATCGCCCAGGGCGCCTGCACAAACACCAACTATATGGAGCACTTTAATTTCCCCGGCACCTTCGCCCCCATTGCCGACCCCACGCTCCTGCGCCACGCCATGGACACCGCCGAGGAGCACGGCGCCACCTGGCATGTGGGCAACATCTACTCCTCGGATAACTTCTACCACCCCCAGGGCTACGAAGGTACGCTGGCCGTGCGCCGGATGGGCGTGCTGGCCGTCGAGATGGAGGCTGCCGCCCTCTACGCCAACGCCGCATATTTCGGCAAGCGCGCCCTGTGCATCTGCACCATCTCCGACCACCTGTTCAAGCAGGAGGAGCTGAGCGCCGAGGAGCGCCAGACCGGCTTCAACGAGATGATCAAAATCGCCCTGGATACGGCGGTCAAAATGGAGAAATAAAAAACCAACGGAGTAAACCATGGAAAAAGCGTCCGTCTTTTTCAAGCGGATCATGCTGGGCATCCTGCTTGCGGTGCTGGGACTTACCCTGTGCCTCGTGGTGCGCGAAGGGCTCACCGCCCATTCCTACCTCCTGGCCCTGGTGCTGGGGGCCGGATGGGCGGCGGGCCTGTACTGGCTCCTGCGCCGCTATGCGCTCCCTGTACCGCGGCACGCGGCTCTATGGGCGATGGGCGTGTGCTTTATCATGAATCTCGCCTGGGTGCTTGCCGTGCGCATCGAGCCCTTCAGCGACTATCAGGAGTACTGGGACGTGGCCCGGGCGCTGGCAAACGGCACGGAGATCCCCGATGCCTGGTATGTCGCCATGTACCCCCACATCCTCGGCACCGCCACGATCCTCAGCGCGATGCAGCGCGTGTTCGGGGAGTCGGTTTTTGCGGTGACGGTGCTCAACGTCGTACTCACGACTTTAAGCTGCGGCCTTGTGTGGCTGCTTGCGAAAGAGCTTGCGGGTGAGCGGGCAGCGTTCCTTGCGGCGCTCTTGTGGGCATGTGCGCCCTGCAAGCTGATGCTCGGCTCGCTTGTGTTTTCCGAGCCGATCTATACCTTTTTGATCCTGCTGTTTTTCCTGCTGTTTCTGCGTCTGGAAAAGCTCATCGAAAAAGAGCCGCTGCCCGCGCTGCTGCTCGCGCTTGCGCTCGGGCTGCTGCTCGCGGCGATCAACCTGGTGCGCCCCATTGCGCTGATCCTCGTGATCGCGGCGGCGCTGTGGATCGTTTTCCTGCGGGGTGAGAAGGCAAAGAACGCCCGGCTCTGGGCGCTTTGGCTTGCGGCTTTTCTTGTGATGACGGCGGTGTTTCGCGTGTCCGGCTCGCTCTGGGACCGGCATGTGGAAAGGCTCCTCGGGCAGGAGATCGCGTCCGTGCCCTGGTATAACATTTACGTGGGCTTCAACGAGACCACCGGCGGCACCTACGCCGAGGAGGACATGGATCTGCTGACCGCCTACCTCAAGCAGGGCAAATCCGCGTCCGAGGCCCAGGAGAGCATGATCCCCCATCTGAAGGAGCGACTTGCCTCCGGCATCAACTTCCCGAAGCTGTTTGCGGTGAAGCTCTTCTCCTTCCTCGGCGCCGACCAGCTGGGCGGCTACACCTACCGCTTCACACGCTCGGAGCGCTTTGTGAAGCTCTGCATGGGCGTGTGCAATGTGTTTTACTACGGCGTGTTCCTCGCCGCCGTCGCGGGCATCATGCGCCTGTTCCGGTCAAGAGCGCTCGGCGCCGGATTGCTGCTGCCGCTCTACTTTCTGGGCCTGACGCTTGCCCACATGCTGGTGGAGGTCTCCGACCGCTACCACTATTCCCTGATCCCCATCCTCATCATCTTCGCCGCCCTCGGCTTTGCCGGGGAGGAAAGGAGAACGCAATGAATAAGATCCCGCGCCTTTTTATCGTCATCCCGTGCTATAACGAGGAGGCGGTGCTGCCCATCACGGCCCCGCTGTTTCACAATAAGATCCTGAGCCTCGCCGAAGCGGGCAAGATCACCCCGGACAGCCGCGTCCTCTTTGTCAACGACGGCAGCCGCGACCGCACCTGGGACATCATCCGCATGCTCGCAAAGCAGGACGAGCACTATATCGGCATCTGCCAGAGCCGCAACCGCGGCCATCAGAATGCGGTGCTGGCGGGCCTCATGGAGGCCAAGGACCAATGCGACATCACCATCTCCATCGACTGCGACGGCCAGGACGACATCAACGCCATGGACAAGATGGTGGACGCCTACCTCGACGGCTGCGATGTGGTGTACGGCGTACGCTCGAGCCGCGAGACCGACACCTTCTTCAAGCGCTTCACCGCCGAGAGCTTTTACAAGTTCCTCGCCATGATGGGGGCGGAGGTGGTCTTCAACCACGCCGACTACCGCCTCATCTCGGCCCGTGTGCTCAAGGAGTTTGCCAATTTCAAGGAGGTCAACCTCTATCTTCGCGGCATGGTGCCCCTGGTGGGCTTCAAGTCCACCTCCGTCAGCTACTCAAGGGCCGAGCGCATGGCGGGCGAGAGCCACTATCCGCTCAAAAAAATGATCGGCCTTGCCGTCGACGGGGTGACCAGCCTCTCCGTCAAGCCCCTGAGCATGATCTTCGGCCTCGGCTTTGTGATCGCGCTGGTGAGCTTCCTGTTCTGCATCTGGGCGCTCATCACCGCCCTGTGCGGGAAATCCGTCCCCGGCTGGGCCAGCATGACCTGCATCATCTGCTTTGTCAGCGGCGTGCAGATCCTCTGTCTCGGCGTCATGGCCGAGTACATCGGCAAGATCTACATGGAGACCAAGCAGCGCCCGCGCTACATCATCAGCGAGCGTACCTGGGACGAGGAAAAAGAATAAGTAAACGGGAGCGGCCAACCGGCCGCTCCCGTGTTGTCTTTATTCGTGTGCATGGCCCAGTGCCGCGCGCGTGCAGCGCTCGAGCCAGGGGGCTTTGAGATAATAGATCAGATACACCAGCGCCGTGACGCCCCAGGTGAAGGGATAGCTGAAGCTCACGCCCGCGATGGTGTTCCAGTGGGGCACCACCAGGGCGATCCACAGGATGCGCAGCAGGCACACGCCCACAAGGCTGATGACCATGGGCCAGAAGGAATCCCCCGCGCCGCGCAGGGCATTGGAGAGAATGTCGATGAACACCCACACCACATAGAAGGGGGCAAAGTACCACATCATCTTCCGCGCAAGCTGGATGACCTCGGGGTCCGAGGAGAACATGCGCAGCATCCAGGGCGCGAGACTTAAAAGCAGCACCGACATGCAGGCGGTCACGATAATGTCCGTCAGCAGCCACTGCTTTACGCCCCTGCGCATGCGGTCGTATTTGCCCGCGCCGAAGTTCTGCCCCACAAAGGTGCAAAGCGCGGTCCCCATGGCGTTGCTCGTGACCCAGTAGAGGGCGTCGAATTTGCTGATGGCGGTCCAGGCAGCCACCGTCACGGTGCCGAAGTTGTTGACCGCCGCCTGAATGATGATGTTGGAGAGAGAGTACATGGAGCCCTGCACCGCCGCCGGGACACCCAGGTAGAGGATACGCTTGAGGGAGGCGGGGTAGATGCGCAGCTCCTTCAGGCGAAAGCGCCAGGGGCCCTCTGCTCTTGCCAGATGGATGAGCAGCAGCACTGAGCTGAAGGTCAGGGAGATCCCGGTCGCCCACGCGGCGCCCGCAACGCCCCAGGGCAGTACTGCCACGAACAGCAGGTCCAGCACGATGTTCAGCAGGCAGCAGACAGCCAGGAAGATGAGCGGCCAGCGGGAGTCGCCCACCGCGCGCAGGATGCCGGAGCCGATGTTGAAAAGCAGCATCCCCGCCGCGCCGAGATAGTAGATGCGCAGATACACGGCGGAGTCCGCCAGGATGTCCGCCGGGGTCTTCACCACGCGCAGCGACCAGGGGGCGGACAGCCACCCCAGCCCCGACAGCAGTACCCCCGCAAACATGCAGAAGCAGAGAATGGTATGTACTGCGTGCGAAAGCTGGTCATCGTCGTGCGCGCCGTAGTACTGGGAGATCACCACAGTCGCCCCGGTGCCGAGACCGGTAAAGAAGCCGATGACCAGATTGGTGATGACGGCGGGACTGCCGCCCACCGCCGCCAGGGCCGCCGGGCCGAGACAGCGCCCGACCACGATGGCGTCCACAGTGTTGTATAGCTGGAAAAAGAGCTGGCCGATGAGGATGGGAAAGAAAAAGCGCGTCAGCTTTCCCAGAATGCTCCCCCTCGTCAGATCCTGACTTTCGTTCATCTGCGTTGATCCCTGCCTTTCACAAAGCGAGGGGCATTATACAGCGCAGGGATCAAAAAAGCAAGGGTCAATAGTGGATGACGTTTCCCGCGTTCCGGATGCTATGGAGCACCGGGGCGGCCTCCTCGCTTTCAAACCAGGCGGCGGTGGTCTCCGGCACCAGGCGGCGGAAGGTGTCCATGTCGCCCTCCTGCAGGGCCTTGCGCACGGTGGAGGCGCTGATGGCCTGCCCGCCGTCGGCCTTGCGGGGGATGATGCGGCACTCGATCCCGGCCTTCGGCAGATCCTCGGCCATGATTTTGTTGTAAAGCCCCGTTACCTGACTTGTCGGTTCCTCGCCCACAAAGCGGGCGGTGACGTTCAGGGCCGCGGCGATCTTTTTGAAGATCTCCAGGTCGAGCCGCGCGTGGCCCTCGATGACCTTCGCCTCATCCTTGAGAAAATAGCTCGGGAAGGTGGCGGAGCTGATGATGTAGGGCCCGCTGTCGTGCAGGACGACATTGGGCAGATGGGCCGTGCCGCGGCGCACAAGCTCTTTTCGCACAGAGAAGGGGACGAGGCTTGCGTCCTCGCTCACCACAAAGAGGTGCAGCGTGTCGCACGCTGCCGCCGCCGTCTCGGCGAGGTACTGGTGGCCCAGGGTGAAGGGGTTCGCGTTCATGACAAGGGCGGCGGATTTCCCTTCCGTCCTTGTCTTCTCCAGCCGTTTCAGGTATTTATTAAAACCGTCGCGGCGGTTTTCCATGAAGACCAGGGTGCCGTCCACCCGGGCGATCTCGTAGAAGCCAAGGTCGCCGAAAAACTTGGCCGAGGCGATCTTGGTGTACAGGAACAGGGACAGGTTGCCGCGCTCGTGCTGCACCTCGATGAGGTGGGTGATGACCTGATTCAAAAGCCCCTCTCCCTGATGTTCATGGCTCACGGCGAAACAGCGCAGGGTGTTTCCGAAACAGGAGCCGGTGGCGATGACACGGTAGTCCTCGTCGTACATCGCCGCGATGTAGTCGAGATTCCCGTCACGCTGAATGCCCTCCTGCTGCAAAAGCGCGTCCACCTGCCTGAGCGCGCGCTGATCGGAAGGGGAGACGCGGGAGATGCTGTAGGCCATGGTGCTGTCCTCCGTTTATTTCAGACTTCCCACATACTTGCTGCACTGCATGGCGGCGATCGCGCCGTCCGAGCAGGCGGTGACCACCTGGCGCAGCGGGGTCACGCGCACGTCGCCCGCGGCATAGACGCCGGGGATGTTGGTCTCCATCTTGGCGTTTGTCTTGATATAGCCGCCCTCCATGTCGAGGATGCCCTCGAACATGCCGGTGGTCTTGCGGCCCGTGAAGCCGAAGAGACCGATCATGCCGTCCTCAGGGTCGGCGGTGATCTTCGTAAGCTCCCCGGACTCCGTGTCCCGCAGCGTGATCTCACTCAGCACGCCGTCGCCGCCGAGGTCCGCGACCTCCACGCCGCAGCGGATCTCGATCTTCGGGTTCTCCTCCAGTTCCCTGAGCACATCGGGCGTGACGGAGAGGGCCTTGCCCTTGTGCAGCATGATGAGGCGCTTGGCAAATTTGGAGAGGTAGATGGCCTCCTCCGCCGCAATGCCGTTGCCGCCGACGGTGTAGATGTCGAGCCCGGTGAAGAAATTCGCGTCGCACACGGCGCAGTAGCTCACGCCGCGGCCCACGAAGTCCGCCTCGTGTTCGCAGCCGATGAAGCGCGTCATGGCCCCGGTGCAGAGAATGACGGACTTTGCCAGATACTCGCCGCGATTGCCGACAAGCTTTTTGACAGGCCCGGAGAAGTCGCAGGCGCTGATGGTGTCGCTGACGCGCTCGCAGCCGAACTTCATGCACTGCTCGCTCATGGGGGCGATGAGCTCCTGGCCGCTCATGCCCTGGATGTTGGGCTGGCCGGGATAGTTTTCGATCTCATGGGTCAGGATGATCTGGCCGCCGTCCGCGCCCTTTTCGATGATCAGGACAGACAGCTTTGCCCGCCCTGCGTAAATGCCAGCAGCCAAACCGGCGGGGCCGCCGCCGAGGATCATCACGTCGTAAATTTTGTTTTCCATTTTATTCCCTCCAATCATTTAATCCAATACGAATTACGCAACAAATCAAATCGTTTTTGAGGCGGCTTTGCTGTCTCAAAAACGCCTTAAGCCGAGTCACGCGAGGCCTCGCGCCGACCAAACGCGGCTTGTCTCCCGTAAGCCGCGTGCGATAAGCGCGAGTACGTCAATTGCGAACCGTGTTCGCAATTGACGCTTTTATTATATATGAAGCGCGTATATTATTCAAGCGCTTGCAAGACCTGTTCTTATAGAGTATAATCATGCCAATCTGTGGGGAAGTGATTTTATGCCCGACACAAAAAAACTCATCGTCTCCGCCGAGCTTCTGGCGCTGGACGTAGTGCTCACGCGCCTGCTTGCCGTCAATACACCGGTCATGAAGATCGGCCTCGGCTTTGCGGCGGTGGCTCTGTGCGCCATATTATACGGTCCCTGGTGGGCGGCCCTGGTGGCTGCGCTGGGGGACCTGGTGGGCGCGCTTCTGTTTCCGACCGGCGCCTTCTTCCCGGGCTTTACGCTGACGGCGGCCTGCACCGGCCTCATTTTCGGCCTGTGCCTGTACCGCCGGGACAGGAGCCTTCTTTGGCCCATCCTCGCGGCGGTACTCAACGTGGTGCTGGTGTCGTACCTTGCCAATACCGCCATGATCTCCTATATCAGCGGCACCCCGTATACGACGCTTCTCAAGGCGCGGGCGGTGCAGCTTGCGGTGATGCTGCCGGTACAGGGCGCGGTGCTGAGCTTTCTCCACCGCTCATCCGCCATCAAAAAGCTGCTGGAGAGGGCAAAATAAGAAAAAGCGCGTATAAGCGTTGACTTTACAGCGCAGGTCGCGTAAAATAGAAGTGTTGCAAAGTCAACAGAAAAACCGCAAATCCATTATTATATGTATAGAGGTGTTTCCATGTACAAGGTAGTAACCAAGCGTTTCCTCAACGACGCCAAGACCATCTGCCTGTTCGAGATCGAGGCGCCGCTGGCGGCCAAACACGCGCAGGCCGGTCAGTTCGTCATCTTCCGTCTGGACGAGCAGGGCGAGCGCGTCCCCGTCTCCGTTGCCGACTGGGACCGTGAGAAGGGCACCGTCTCCGTCATGGTGCAGGCGGCCGGCCGTACCACCAAGATGCTCCACACCGTCGAGCAGGGCGATTACATCTCCGACTTCGTCGGCCCCCTCGGCCGCGCCACCGAGATGGAAGGCCTCAAGAAGGTCTGCGTGGTCGGCGGCGGCGTGGGCTGCGCCATTGCCTACCCCATCGCGAAAGAGATGCACAAGCGCGGCATCGAGGTCACCTTCATCGGCGGTTTCCGCTCCGCTGACATCGTCATTCTCAAGGACGAGCTGAAGGAGGCCTCCGACAAGCTCATCATGTGCACCGACGACGGCACCTACGGCGAGAAGGGCTTCACCACCGTCTTCCTCAAGCAGGAGATCGAAAAGAACATCGCTGAGGGCAAGCCCCAGTTTGACCGCGTCATCGCCATCGGCCCCGACATCATGATGAAGTTCCTGGCCGACGTGACCCGCCCCTACGGCATCAGCACCATCATCTCCCTCGACCCCATCATGGTCGACGGCACCGGCATGTGCGGTGGCTGCCGCGTCATCGTCGGCGGCGAGACCAAGTTCGCCTGCGTCGACGGCCCCGACTTTGACGCACACCAGGTCGATTTTGATTCGCTCCTGAAGCGCGCCGCCTTCTACAAAGAGGAGCAGGATTTGGCCGCCCAGCACATCTGCAACATGACGGGAGGAAAGAGAAATGGCTAATATGAGACTGACCAAGAACGAAATGCCCGAGCAGGACCCCATCGTCCGTGCCGGTAATTTCGACGAAGTGGCCCTGGGCTACACCCCGGAGATGGCCATTGACGAGGCCAAGCGCTGCCTCAACTGCAAGAACCCCGCCTGCCGTACCGGCTGCCCCGTGGCGGTCCGCATTCCCGAGTTCATCGCCAAGGTTGCCGAGGGCGAGTTTGAAGCCGCCTACGACATCATCACTTCCACAAACTCCCTGCCCGCCATCTGCGGCCGTGTGTGTCCCCAGGAAAAGCAGTGCGAAAGCAAGTGCGTCCGCGGCCTGAAGGGCGAGTCCGTCGGCATCGGCAGACTCGAGCGCTTTGTGGCAGACTACCACATGGCCCAGCAGGAGAAGCTTTCGAAGGTCGAGGTCGAAGTCCCCGCCTCCAATGGCCACCGCATCGCGGTCGTCGGCTCCGGCCCTGCGGGCCTGACCTGCGCGGGCGACCTTAGAAAGATGGGCTACGACGTGACCATCTTCGAGGCCCTGCACAAGTCCGGCGGCGTGCTGGTGTACGGCATCCCGCAGTTCCGTCTTCCCAAGGAGATCGTGGCCAAGGAGATCGAAAACCTCAAGGCCATGGGCGTCAAGATCATCAACAACGCCATCATCGGCAAGTCCGAGACCGTGGACGAGCTGTTTGCCGACGGCTTTGAGGCCGTGTTCATCGGCTCCGGCGCGGGCCTGCCCCAGTTCCTGCACATCCCCGGCGAGAACCTGCTGGGCGTCTACACCGCCAATGAGCTGCTGACCCGCGTAAACCTCATGAAGGCCTACCGCGACGATTACGATACCCCCATCAAGCACTTCCACCGTGTCGCCGTCGTCGGCGCCGGCAATGTCGCCATGGACGCCGCGCGTGTCGCCAAGCGTCTCGGCGCGGAGCATGTCTACATCTGCTACCGCCGCGGCCGCGACGAGCTGCCTGCCCGTCTGGAAGAGGTCGAGCATGCCGAGGCCGAGGGCATCGAGTTTAACCTCCTCAATAACCCGACCCGCATCCTCGCGGGCGAGGACGGCTTTGTCACCGGCATCGAGCTTCTGCGCCAGGAGCTGGGCGAGCCCGACGAGAAGGGCCGCCGCTCTCCCGTCCCCGTGAAGGGCAGCGAGTGGGTCCTGGACGTGGACACCGTCATCATCGCCATCGGCACCAGCCCTAACCCCCTCATCCGCAACACCACCGGCGGCCTGACCTTTACCCGCAAAGGCGGCATTGAGGCCGACGAGGGCGGCGTGACGGCCCGCGAGGGCGTCTTCGCCGGCGGCGACGCCGTCACCGGCGCGGCCACCGTTATCCTCGCCATGGGCGCAGGCAAGGCGGGCGCTGTCTCCATCGACAACTATATCAAGAGCAAGCAATAATCCTGAAAAACACCGAACCCGGCAGAGCACATGCCCTGCCGGGTTTTCTTATCCTTTTCTCAGTTCGATCCCGTCGCCCTCGCATACCGCCGTAACAACACTGCCGGGGCGGAGCGTGCCCTCCAGCAGCAATTGCGCAGCCCGGTCCACGATCTCGCGGCGGTTTCGCTGCGGCCCATTTCGGCAAGGCGGCGGGCCGCGTCCTCGGGGACGATGAGGCGCAGGCCGAGGTTTTCAAAACGCGTCTCCACCTCCTTCAAGAGCCTGCGGGTGATAGCAAGCATATCGCTTTCATCCAGGCGGCGGAAGACGATGATCTCATCCACGCGGTTGAGAAACTCCGGCTTGAAGGTGGTGCGCAGCTCCGCCCTCACCTGATCGCGCATGACACTCTCACCGCTGCCGCCGCCCGCAAAGCCCAGGGGCAGGCGGCCGTCGGTGATGGCCTTGGCCCCGACGTTCGAGGTCATGACCACCACGGTGTTGGAAAAGTCCACCCGCCGTCCTGTGGAGTCGGTCAGGTGCCCGTCATCCATGATCTGCAGCAGGATGCTCCACACGTCCTCGTGGGCCTTCTCGATCTCGTCGAACAGGACCACCGACCAGGGGCGGCGCCGCACCTTCTCGGTGAGCTGTCCGCCGTCCTCGTAGCCCACATAGCCCGGGGGCGAGCCGATGAGGCGGCTGACCGAGTGCTTTTCCATATACTCGGACATGTCGAGGCGGATGACCGCCCCGGCGTCACCGAAGACCGCGTCGGCCAGTGCCCGGCAGAGCTCGGTCTTGCCCACGCCCGTGGGGCCGCAGAAGAGGAAGGAGCCGATAGGGCGCGCCGGGTCCTTGAGCCCCACGCGCCCCCGGCGGATCGCCCGCGCCACGGCGGACACCGCCTCATCCTGCCCGACGATGCGCTCCTTCAAGCGGTCCTCCAGGGCGATGAGCCGCTCGCTCTCGCTCTCGGAGAGTCCCGTCACCGGGATGCCCGTCCAGACGGACAGCACGCGGGCTACATCCGCCTCCGTCACATTTGCCCCACCCTGCACCCGCACGGCGGCCCCGGCCTCGTCGAGAAGGTCGATGGCCTTGTCGGGCAGAAAGCGGTCGTTGATATAGCGCACGGAGAGGGAGCAGGCGGCCTCCATGGAGGCGTCGGAAAAGCGCACGCGGTGGTGCTTTTCCAGCGCCGGGCGCAGGGAGCGAAGCATCTCCATCGTGAGCTTCACGTCCGGCTCGCGCACCTGCACGGGCTGGAAGCGCCGCTCAAGGGCCGCGTCCCTTTCAATGTAGCGGCGGTATTCCTCGGGCGTCGTGGCGCCGATGATCTGCACCTCGCCCCGGCCCAGGGCGGGCTTTAAGATGTTGGCGGCGTCGATGGCTCCCTCCGCGCTGCCCGCGCCGACGATGGTGTGCAGCTCGTCGACGAAGAGGATCACGTCTCCGGCCCGGCGCACGTCCCGGAGAACGGACTTGACCCGGTCCTCAAAATCACCCCGATACTTGGTGCCTGCGAGCATCGCCGGGATGTCCAGGGACACGATGCGTTTGCCGCCGAGGTTCGGGGGCGCCTCGCCCCGGGCCACCGCAAGGGCCAGCCCCTCCGCCACGGCGGTCTTGCCCACGCCCGGCTCCCCGATGAGGACGGGATTGTTTTTGCTGCGCCGGGAGAGGATCTGGATGGTGCGGCGGATCTCGGCGGAGCGGCCCACCACGGGGTCGATGAGGCCGCTTGCGGCGCGGTCGGTCAGGTCCAGACTGTACTGGTCGAGGATGCGCGTCTCCGCGCGCCTCAGCGGCGTGCGCAGGGTCCCGGTCTGGGGGCGGCCCCGGGGGTCGGGGTTGCCGAAGACATCCATGATGGCAGTGCAGACGTTGTTGAGGTCCACCCCCGCCCCGCGCAGGGCCCGCACCGCGCCGCACTCGTCCAGACGCAGAAGACCCAGCAGCAGGTGCTCTGTGCCGATGCAGCCGTGGCGCAGGGCCTGGGCCTCTTTTGCTGCCTGCTCGAGGGCTTTGCGGGCGTTGGGCGTCAGCCCCAGCCCCGGCGCGCCGGGGCAGCCCAGGCCGGATTCCCTGGCGATCACGCGGCGAAGGTGCTCACGCTCCAGCCCCTCGCGCCGGAGGATATGCGCGCCGAGACCGTCCTGCTCCTCCAGAATGCCGAGCAGCAGGTGCTCGGTGCCGATGTAGGCGTGGCCCAGTTCACCGGCGGCAGCGCGTGCGGCCTCGATGGCGATCTCCGCCCGCTGGGTAAATTTTTCGTTGCTCTTCACAGGGCATCCCTCCCCTTGGTATAACAAATCCATTATCCTCCGCGCATGCCGCCGAAAGGGGCGAAACGCGGGGAGCAGAGAAAGTATCGCCAAAACCGAACCAAAATATAGGCGCGAAATTCATGATTTGTAATTGATTTTTGGAAGAGTTGTGTTACAATGTTCTTAGACCGAAAGGTCAATCTACATACGGAGGTAACATCATGGCTTTTGTTATCACTGACGAGTGCCTGTCCTGCGGTTCCTGCGCAGCACAGTGTCCTGCCGAAGCGATCGATATGGGCGAACTGCACTACGAGATCAACCCCGACAAGTGCCTGGAGTGCGGCGCATGCGCTGCCCAGTGCCCCGCCGAGGCGATCACCCAGGAGTAATCCTGAGACATGAAAAGGGACTGTGAAAACAGTCCCTTTTTTCATTCAATAGCGAACAAGGCGTAAGGAAAGGATTGGCGCTATGTCCACGCCCGAAAACCTCTGGCCCGGCGGGCCGCGCTTTATCCAGGCGGAGCATTTCCGCCTCGGGACCGACTGCGTGCTGCTGGCGGACTTTGTGAACACAGCCGGGGCAAAGCGCGGCATCGAGCTCGGCTGCGCGTCCGGGGCGGCGATGCTGTTACTGCTTGAACGCTCCCCAAAACTCTTCATGACCGGACTCGAAATCGTGTCCGGGGCGGCTTCCCTTGCACGGGAGAACATGGCGCTCAACGACCTGACCGAGCGCAGCGAGATCATTACCGGCGATATACGCGACCACCGTGCCCTCTTTCGCGCGGGCAGCTTTGATCTGCTGGTGTGCAATCCGCCCTATTTCCCGCAGGGCAGCGGCGCCCTGCCGCAGGATGCCGACCGCGCCGCAGCAAGGAGCGAGCTATTATGTACCCTGTCGGAACTCTGCGCGGCTGCCGCATTCCTGCTTCAGACCGGCGGGCGCGCTTTCTTCGTCCACCGGCCCGAGCGCTTATCCGGGCTGCTGGTGAGCCTCACGGCGGCGGGGCTCGAGCCCAAGCGCCTGCGGCTTGTATGCAGGGACGCGCAGGCTGCGCCGAGCCTTGTGCTGGTGGAGGCGCGCCGCGGCGGCAGACCGGGCCTCACGTTGGAGCCGTCGTTGTACCTCCAAAATCCGGACGGCAGCGAAAGTGACGAATATAAGCATATTTACCATAGAATATAAGCTTTCAGACGTCATCCTTCGCTCACGCTCAGGATGACAGGTTGAGCGACGCAAGCTTCGTGCCGGGATAATAGTGGGCGAGGATCTCATGGTAATCCGCGCCGTCCATGGCCATGATGTCGGCCCCGTACTGGCTCATGCCCACACCGTGGCCGGAGCCCGTAACGGTGAAGGTGAAGATCCCGTCGGCGCAGTCGACGGTGAAGGCCGTGGAGCGGAGTTTTAATAATTCACGAAGTTTCACGCCCGTAAAAACCTGACCGCAAATCACGGCCGCTGAAACTCTGCCGCTTTCGTCGCGGGTGATCTCTCCGAACCATTCCTCCGGCGGCGCGGAAAAATCCGCGTCAGGGCAGGCCGCAAGCAGCGTGTCACGCAGATCGAACACACCGATATCCACCCGGCTTACAAAGCCCGGGACACTGTCGGCGCTCTCGGGGCTCGACACGCTCACCAGATAGGGCAGCTCACTCCAGATCGCACCGCAGGCCTCGGTGAAGCCCGGCGAGGAGGAGTGAAAGGCGGTGAAGGCCGCCTGGCCCGCAAACTCCAGATACTCTCCGGCGGTGGAATAAACCGCGTCCCTTATGCGCGCAAGCTTCTCCGCGTCCTCCTCGCCCCGCCAGGCCTGGCAGCAGCGATAGTCCGTGCACACGTCCGCGTCCGCGTGCTTTCCCGAGCGCATGCAGTAGAGCGTGTAGGTACGCGCGGCGACAGCCTGGGCGCGCAGGGCCTCCGGCGCAAAATCCGCGGGCATCTCCGCCGCCACCACGCCCACCAGATACTCCTCCAGCGGCCCGGTGACGACCATATCTCCATGCTTCACGCGCACCTCAACAGTCACAACGGCAGGGGAGGGGACAGAATGCACGTTCCGCAGCACAGCCAAAGCCAGCGCGAAAACGACAGCCGGCAATAACTTCACTTTCCACTTTCCAATTTTCACTTTCCCGAAACTCCACACTATTTAAAAACCCTTTACTTGACGGAACGCCATAAAGGGGATATAATTACACAGTTGCAAGTACTGCACAATCATTTTATGGAATCGAGATACGGCTTATGTATAAAAAACCTCTGGAAATCTGCTGCTATGTGGCCGGTGCGGGCGCATTCGGCGTGTTCTTCCGCTGGCTGCAGGATCAGCTCGCCTTTGACGAAAACGGCCTGAACGAGCGCAGTTTCTTCAATCTCCTGGTCCCGGCGATGGTCATCGCCTCCGCGCTGGTGTTCCGGCACTTCATCCGCTCCATGCAGGACAAGCGCCTCGCCCCGCCGAAGGACTTCTGCAAGGCGCTTTATAACCCGGGCAAGTTTTTCGCGATCCTGCGCTGGCTTGCGGGCCTTGTGATGATCGCGGGCGCGGTGGTGCTGATGATGACCACGGAGACCGACACGAACGCGGACATGATCCGTGTGCTGTGCCTGCTTGCGGCCCTGTCCGGGCTTGCCTTCCCACTGGTGCTTGGCCAGGCAAACTACGAGACCTTTGAGCACCAGACCCTGGTGCGTATCGGGTCGATGCTGCCGGTACTGATGTACGCGGTGTGGCTGATCCTCAGCTATGTGCGCAACCAGCTCAACAGCGTGGTCTGGAGCTACGCGGTGGAGCTTGTGACGATCATGTTCGCCATGATGGGCTTTTTCCGTGTGGGCTGCTTTGCCTTCCATGTGGAAAAGCAGTATAACGCCCTGTTCGGCGCGATGATGGGCACGATGATGTGCATCATGGCCCTGGCCGACGAGCGCTATATGGGCATGCAGCTGATCCTCCTTGCCTCGGCGGGGATGCTGCTGCTGTATACCTGGATCCTGGTGCGCAATCTCGAGCAGCTGCCGCCGAAGAAGATCGACGATCCGGCGGTGGACGAGGGCGGCTTTGAAAAGCTGTGATACGAATTGACGGGGACGGCGAAAGCCGTCCCCGTTTTTTGAGGAGTGAACACAATGACCGACGAAGCGCTGACAAGGGCCTGCACGGAAAAACTCATCAACTGGTGCGCAGCGGTACGCCGCCCGCTGCCCTGGCGGCTCTCGCCCACGCCTTACCATGTGTGGGTGTCGGAAATCATGCTCCAGCAGACGCGCATCGAGGCCGTGATCCCGTATTATGCGCGCTTCCTGGAGGCGCTGCCCGACATCCGGGCGCTTGCGGAAGTCGAAGAGGATAAACTATTAAAACTCTGGGAGGGGCTGGGCTATTACAGCCGGGCGCGAAATCTCCAAAAAGCCGCGCGGCGGGTGACGGCGGATTTCGGCGGCGAGCTGCCCCGGGAGGCGGCGCAGCTCAAGACCCTCCCCGGCATCGGCGACTACACCGCCGGGGCCATCGCGTCCATTGCGTACGGGGAGCCGGAGCCCGCCGTGGACGGCAATGTCCTGCGGGTGATGACAAGGGTGCTGGCAAGGGCCGACGACATCATGCTGCCCAAAACCCGCGCGGATATCGCCTCCCTCCTGCGCGCCTGCTACCCGCGCGGGGAGCGGGCGGGCCTGCTGACCGAGGGCATCATGGAATTGGGGGAGACCGTCTGTCTGCCGAACACCGCCCCACGGTGCGGGGACTGCCCGCTGAACACTCTGTGCCGTGCCTGCCTGAGCGGAGAGACAAACCGCTACCCGTTCAAGAGCCCGTCGAAGGAGCGACGCGTGGAAGAGCGGACGGTGCTGCTGCTCAAATGCGGCGACCGGTACGCCGTGCGCAAACGGGAAGGGAAGGGCCTGCTCGCGGGCCTGTGGGAGTTTCCGAACCTCGACGGCGCACTGGACGAGACGCAGGCGCGGGAAGCTGTGCGTGTCCTCGGCGGGGAGGTGTGCGGCATCGAGCCCTGCGGCGAGGCAAAGCACGTCTTCACCCATGTGGAGTGGCACATGACAGGCTACCGCGCGGAGCTTGCGCGGGAGCTGCCGGGCTTAAACTGGAAGACCCCGGGGGAGATCAGGCGCGACTGCCCGATCCCGACAGCCTTGAAGTATTATCAGAAGAAGCTGTAACAAGGGCGCGCTGCATAATTCACTTCTCGCATAATTGTCCATGAATACCGTAGGGGAGGGGCTTGCCCCTCCCGGCAGTACAGCATGACTATATAAAGGCAATGTACGGCGATTTCGTAAAATTCTACGAAATCGCCGTACGTTTTTCACGGTTCAAGCTTGTCGTGCGCGGGAGGGGCTTGCCCCTCCCCTACGCTCATAATGCTTTGTTTTTCACGAAAAATCGTTGTTTTGCAACGCGCCCTTGTTATACAGGTACGCTCTGCGCCTCCAGCGCCTTTTTGGCAGCCGAGAGCATGAGCTTGATGCGGTTTAGTTGGTTGACCTCACTTGCGCCGGGGTCGTAGTCCACGGCGGCGATGTTGGCCCAGGGGTATTCCCGCCGCAGGGCCTTGATGACGCCCTTGCCGACCACGTGGTTCGGCAGGCACGCGAAGGGCTGGATGCAGACAATGTTCGGCGTGCCGGCGGTCAGAAGCTCCACCATCTCGCCGGTGAGGAACCAGCCTTCGCCGGACTGGTTGCCAATGGAGAGAAACGGCTTTGCCATCTGGGCCACCTTGTCGATGGGTACGGGCGGCTCAAAGCGGCGGCTCTGCTGCAGGGCCTTCAGGGCGGGGGAGCGCACCGCGCGGATGAGATCTACCCCGATGTGCGCCGACGCCGAGGCCGTCCAGCCTTCGCCGAGAAACTCATGCAGGTAGTCGTTGGAGTACACGCAGTAGTTCATGAAGTCCATGAGGTCCGGCACCACGACCTCGGCCCCCTCGCTCTCCAGCAGGTCCACGAGGTGGTTGTTGGCAAGGGGCATGTACTTGACCAGGATCTCCCCCACAATGCCGACCCGCGGTTTTAATAAACCCTCATCGATGGGCAGGTCATCAAAATCTTTCACGATCCCGCGGCAGACCTCCGCATAGGAGGAATACCCTTCGGTGAGCTGCCGGATGCAGAGCTTCTCCCACTTTTCATGCAGGGCATTGGCCGAACCGGGCTCCAGCTCATAGGGCCGCACCCGGTACAGGCAGCGCAGGAACAGGTCTCCGTAGACAATGGCGTGGGCCGCGTCCAGGAGCATGGGCAGTGTGAAGTGAAAGCCCGGATTTTTCTCCATGCCGTTTGGGTTTAAGGAGATGACCGGGATGTGGCTGAGATTTGCCTTGTCCAGCGCCCGGCGGATAAAGCCCACATAGTTGCTGGCCCGGCAGCAGCCGCCCGTTTGCGTCATCATGACGGCGAGGCGACTTGTATCATACCTGCCCGACAGCACCGCGTCCATGACCTGGCCCACCACAGTGATCGAGGGAAAGCAGGCGTCGTTGTTCACAAAGCGCAGGCCCGTGTCGATGGCGGAGCGGTTGTCGTTTGCGAGGATCTCCAGATGATAGCCGTACTTGCGAAAAACCGGCTGCAGGAGATTGAAGTGGATGGGGCTCATCTGGGGGGCGAGGATGGTCCAGCCCTCGCGCTGCATCTGCTTTGTGTAGACCGCGCGGTGATAGGCGGCGTCATGGGTTTCGGGCCGGATGTGCTTATCGCGGCGCAGATTCATGGCGGCGATCAAACTGCGGATGCGGATGCGGGCGGCACCCAGATTGTTGACCTCGTCGATCTTGAGTACCGTATACAGCTTCCCGCTCTTTTCCAGAATCTCCGCCACCTGGTCCGTGGTCACGGCGTCCAGGCCGCAGCCAAAGGAGTTGAGCTGCACCAGCTCAAGATCCTCGCGCCGCGCGGCAAACTCCGCCGCCGTGTAAAGACGCGAGTGGTAGACCCACTGGTCCGTCACGCGAAGGGGCCGCTCCGGCTCAAAGTCCACGGGCAGGCAGTCTTCGGTCAGCACCGTGAGACCGTAGGAGGCAATGAGCTCCGGGATGCCGTGATTGATCTCCGGGTCCACATGGTAGGGCCGCCCGGCGAGGATGATGCCGCGCCCGCCCTTTTCTTCCATCTCCCGGAGCATTCTTGCGCCCTCGGCCTTTACGTCGGCCTTTGCCTGGCGCTGGGCAAGCCACGCCGTATGTACCGCCGCGCGCACTTCCTTGGCCCCGATGCCCCACTCCTCGGCGCAGGTCTTGACCAGCCTGTCGGCGGTAACTTTCTCGTTGGTGAAGGCGATGAAGGGGCGGATGATATGTTCTTTGTGCTCGGCGATCTCTTCGACGTTATTTTTGAGGTTTTCGGCGTAGGAGACCACGATGGGGCAGTTGAAGTGGTTCTGGGCCTTGCCGGTCTCCTGGTGCTCATAGAAGACGCAGGGGTAGAAGATGGTCTTGATGCCCCGGTCGATGAGCCACTGGATATGCCCGTGGGAGAGCTTGGCGGGATAGCACTCGGACTCGGAGGGGATGGTCTCCATGCCGCGCTCGTAGAGCCTGCGGCTGGAAAACGGGGAGAGCTCCAACTGAAAGCCCAGCTCCTTAAAGAAGGTGGCCCAGAAGGGGTAGTTTTCGTACATATTCAGTACCCGCGGGATGCCGATCACGCCGCGCGGCGCGCCTTCAAGCGGGGGATAGTCGAACATGCGCTTTTGCTTGTACGCCACCATGTTCGGCGCGCGGTCCTTGTTGCCGTCGCCGCCCAGGCCGCGCTCACAGCGGTTGCCGGTTACGTGCCTGCGCCCGCCGGGGAATTTGTTGACCGTGAGCAGGCAGTTGTTCTGGCACCTGCCGCAGCGGGCCGTCGCCGTCGTGTAGGTGAGGGCGGCGATCTCATCGAGAGAGAGCATCGAGCTCTCCTGCCCGTGATAACGCTGACGCGCGATCAGCGCCGCGCCGAAGGCGCCCATGATGCCCGCAATGTCGGGGCAGGTGGCCTCCACGCCCGCGATCTGCTCAAAGGCGCGCAGCACCGCCTTGTTATAGAACGTTCCGCCCTGGACCACGATATGACGGCCGAGCTCCTTGGGATCGGTGAGCTTGATGACCTTGTACAGGGCATTCTTGATGACCGAGTAGGCAAGGCCCGCGGAGATGTCCGCCACCGTCGCGCCTTCCTTCTGGGCCTGCTTGACGTTGGAGTTCATGAACACCGTGCACCTTGTCCCGAGGTCCACCGGGTTCGGCGCGTACAGGGCCTGCCCGGCAAAGGTCTCGGCCGTGTAGCCGAGAGAGCCGGCAAAGTTTTCGATGAACGATCCGCAGCCGGAGGAGCAGGCCTCGTTCAACAGTACCGTGTCCACCGAGCCGCTTTTGAGCTTGATGCACTTCATATCCTGCCCGCCGATGTCCAGCACGCAGTCCACCTTGGGGTCGAAGAAGGCCGCCGCCGTGCAGTGGGCGATGGTCTCCACCTCTCCCTCGTCGAGGGCAAAGGCGGATTTTAATAAGCTCTCGCCGTAGCCCGTGGAAGCCGAGCGCACGATCCTCGCGCCCTCGGGCATAGCTTCCCGCAGACCCTCGATGGCGCTGATGGCGGTTTTGATGGGATTGCCCTGATTGGAGGCGTAGAAGGAGAAGAGAAGCTCCCCCTTAGCGCCGATGAGGGCGAGCTTCGTCGTGGTGGAGCCCGCGTCGATGCCGAGGAAGCAGTCGCCCCGGTAGGACTTCAGATCGGCTTTTTTCACGACGGCTTTTCCGTGGCGCTCACAGAAGGCGCGGTAGGCGTCTTCACTTTCAAACAGCGGCGGCAGGCGCTTGAGCTCGAAGGCCATGGACACCCCGGCGTCGAGCTTATCGATCAGTGCGTCCATGTCCACGGCATCGCTGTCCGCAGCCTCCAGGGCAGCACCCCGGGCGGCAAAGAGGTGGGAGCCGTCGGGATCGACGATGTTCTCATCGCATAAACGCAGCGTGCGGATGAAAGCCTTCTTGAGCTCCGGCAGAAAGTGAAGCGGCCCGCCCAGAAAGGCCACGCAGCCCCGGATGGGCTTGCCGCAGGCAAGGCCCGAGATGGTCTGATTCACCACCGCCTGAAAGATGGAGGCGGCCAGATCGGCGGTAGTGGCCCCCTCGTTGATGAGGGGCTGGATGTCGGACTTGGCAAACACGCCGCACCTTGCGGCGATAGGGTAGAGCTGTTTGTAATCCCGGGCCGCCTCGTTGAGGCCCGCGGCGTCGGTCTGCAAAAGGGCCGCCATCTGGTCGATAAAGGAGCCGGTGCCGCCCGCGCACACGCCGTTCATGCGCTCCTCCAGCCCGCCGGTGAAGTAGATGATCTTCGCGTCTTCGCCGCCAAGCTCGATGGCTACATCCGTCTGCGGCGCGGCCTTCTGCAGAGCGGTCGCCACCGCGACGACCTCCTGCACGAAGGGGATGCCCAGCGCCTTGCCGAGATTGAGAGAGCCGGAGCCGGTGATGCCCGGCGTGAGCATACAGGGACCGGTGACGGCGCGTGCTTCCTTCAAAAGCGCGGCCAGGGTCTCCTGCGTGTGGGCCATGTGGCGGCGGTATTCCTGATAGACGGGCCTGTCCTCTTCGTCCAGCACCACAAGCTTGACCGTGGTGGAGCCGATATCGATGCCCGCTTTGTATGTCTTCATGTTCTCACCCTTGTTTTATCCAACAACGTGTCGTATAATGTCGAAAAGCAGTATACCACAAAGCTTTGAAAGTTTATCCGACACATTTTTTCAGTTTGTCGTTAAGAAGGAGTTAAGGGAATGAAGCATCAGGAGATGAGGGAAGCGACCTCCCGCGCGATCATGGACGCGTTCTGGAGCCTGTACCGGGATCTGCCCGTCGAAAAGATCACGGTCAAGGCCATCTGCGAAAAGGCGGGCTGCAACCGCTCGACCTTTTATGAATACTACACCGACAGCTACTCCGTGCTCGAGGCCATCGAGGAGGAGCTTATGGACTATGTGCGCCGCAAGCTGACCGAGGAGCTGCCCGCCTCCCTTGCCAGGAGCTTCCCGGAGATCCGCCTGGACGCCGAGACCCTGGCGCCGCTTTCGGACATGTACAGCAAAAGAGGGGAGTATTTCAGCATCCTCACCGGCGTGAAGGGCGACCCGTATTTTCAGTACAAGTACAAGCAGACGGTCAAGGAGCTGCTGACGGAGATGCTGGACGATCCGGCCAAAAAGTTCGACCTTTCGGCGAGCATCGTGGCGGAGTTTACGGCCTCGGCCCTGATCGGGGCCTTCAACTGCTGGTATCCCCACCGGGAGGAGTACCCGGCGGAGAAGTACTCAATGCTGCTGGTGAGCCTGCTGACAAACGGGGTTTTGCCCGCAATACACAGGCTGTAAGGAAAGTACGGCGACTGCACGCTTCTGAGCAGCCGCCGTACTTTTTCACTTATTCCACTCCGATTTTGTCCTTCAAAACTACCTTGAGTTCTTTTGTCATCGGCAGGTTATAGAGGATGACGCGCTGGGCCTCGGGATCGTCGGGCACACGCTCAGGCCGATACCCATGAAGCGCGAGCCGTCGCTCCTGCTGCTGCCGGAGAGGGGAAGGCTGCCGTCGAACAGGCGCGGAAGCAGTTCCTTCGGGATGCCCCTGCCGTCGTCGCGCACCGAGACGGTCATAAAGCCATCCCCGGCGGTGGCCTCGATCCGAATCTGGGTGACGGACCCACCGTGGGTGACGGCGTTGTCCATCAGGTTCATCAGCACCTGCTCGATGATAACGCTGACAATGGCGGCCAGCAGTCCGTAAAAATACCCGTCGGTGGACAGCGACACAATGAGCACCGCCAGCACAAAGATCATCGGCACATGCACGTCGGAGCTCGTGATGTGCTGCAAAAGCGCGCAGATCAGGGAAGCCGCGCCGAGGGTCAGCACGAAGATCAGCCAGCCCTTCGGGTACGAGCGCAGGTAAAGCTTCCGCTCCCGTTTCCGGCGATAAGGAAATTGAATCATATTTTTCACCAACATTAATTATAACACAAGCATGTGTTAAGCGGGCGTTAAAAATCCCTCTTCCCGCGCGGTGCAGGATTTGATATAATAAACTGTCTTCAAAAAAAGACTTTACTTTAATCAGATAACGTGCTAATATGCTAAAGCAACCAGACAGATATTTCCGGAGGCATCCATGACCATTGATACCGCTGTCCTCACCAATGAGGAGAAGATCAGCTTTGCCCTCCGCTCGCTCTATCACCGGCGCGGCTACGCGCCGTACCGCATGAGCAGGTTCGAGGAATATGAGCTCTATATGAAAAACAAGGACTTTCTGCGCTCACCCCAGGTCATCAGCTTCACCGATACAAACGGCAAGCTCATGGCCTTGAAGCCCGATGTGACGCTGTCCATCGTGCGCGCCTGGCGGCCCGCGGCGGACGAGGCGCAGAAGTTCTATTATGACGAGAACGTCTACCGCGTGTCCGAGAGCTCCGGGGCCTTCCGGGAGATCCGGCAGACCGGCGTGGAGTGCCTGGGCGTGCGGGACGATCCCGGCACCGCCGAGGTGCTGGGACTTGCGCTGGATAGTCTGAAGCTCATCTCACCGGATTATCAGCTCTGCGTGTCGCTGCTCGGCGTCGTGGAGGATGTATTGGATCTGGCGCAGCTTCACGGCGACGCGCGGCGGGACGCGCTCCGCTGCATGGGCGAGAAGAACGTGCACGAGCTGAGGGCCGTCCTCGATCTCGCAGGGGTGAAGCAACCGGACGCGGAGCGCATCGCCCGTCTCACGCTCTGCACCGCCGCGCCGTCGGAGGCATCGGACGCACTTGGAGCCATCGGCTGCCCGGAGGCAGCGCCGGAGGAGGCAAAGCGTTTTGCGGCGGCACTTCCCCCCGAGGCACAGGGGCATGTGAGCCTCGATTTCTCCATCCTCGGCGACATGCGATATTATAATTCCCTGGCCTTTCAGGGCTATGTACGCGGCGTACCGTCGAGCGTGCTGTCCGGCGGCGTGTATGACCGCCTCCTGCGCCGCATGGGCAAGCCAGGCCGCGCCATCGGCTTTGCCTGCTATCTCGACAAACTGGAACGACTGGAGGTGGGCGCCCATGCTTAATATCGCGCTTCCCAAAGGGCGGCTCGGCGAGAAGGTCTATGGCATGTTTGAGCGGGCGGGCTTTGAGTGCCCGTCGATCCGGGAGGAAAACCGCAAGCTCTTTTTTGAAAACGAGGCCCTCGGCATCCGCTACTTCTGGGTCAAGCCTTCGGATGTGGCGATCTATGTCGCGCGGGGCGCGGCGGACATCGGCGTCGCGGGCAAGGACATCCTGCTTGAGTACCGGCCCGACGTTTACGAGCTTCTGGACCTGCATGTCGGCAAATGCCGCATGTGCGTGGCCGGGCCGAAGGACTTTCGGGACGACCCCGCGCGGACGCTGCGCGTGGCGACCAAGTTTTCCCACATCGCCACCGATTACTATACATCCATCGGCCGGGACATCGACGTGATCGGCCTCAACGGCTCCATCGAGCTTGCGCCCATCCTGGGCCTGTCCGACGTGACCGTGGACATCGTGGAGACCGGCACCACCCTCAGGGAAAACAATCTTGCCGTGCTGGAGACCATCGTCCCCATCAGCGCGCGGCTCATTGCCAACAAGGCAAGCTTCGTATTTTACAAAGCCCGGATCGAGGAGCTGACCCGGGCGCTGGCGAAGGAGGCAACAGCATGATCCGTATTTATCAGGACGGTGAGCTCCGGGATGAGGAGCTTTTAAAAAGAAACGCGCCGAAGGTGGACGTGTCCGGCGTTGTCGCAGGCATACTCAAAGACGTGCGGGAAAACGGCGACAGGGCGGTTTTGAAGTACACCGAGAAGTTTGACGGCGCAAGGCTCGATACCATGCTGGCATCGGAGGCGGAGATCGCGGAGGCCATGGCTCAAACCGAGCCGGAGTTTCTCGACACCCTGCGCCTTGCCGAGCGCAATATCCGCGAGTACCACGAAAAGCAGCTCAGGCAGAGCTATTCCTTCACCCGCCCGGGCGGCGTGGTGATGGGCCAGAAGCTGCTGCCCATCGAGAAGGCGGGGCTCTATGTCCCCGGCGGCACGGCGCCCTACCCCTCCACGGTGATGATGGACGCGGTGCCCGCCAAGATCGCGGGCTGCAGGGAGATCATCATGTGCACCCCCTGCGGGCGCGACGGCAAGGTGAACGCGGCCATCCTCGCGGCGGCGCGGATCGCGGGGGTCACGAGGATCTATAAGGTCGGCGGCGCCCAGGCTGTGGCCGCCATGGCCTATGGGACCGAGTCCATCCCGCGGGTCGACAAGATCGTCGGCCCCGGCAACGCCTATGTCGCCGAGGCCAAGCGCCAGGTCTACGGGCAGGTGGCCATCGACACCATCGCCGGGCCCAGCGAGGTGCTCGTGCTGGCGGACGAGACCGCAAAGCCCACCCATGTGGCGGCGGACATGCTGGCCCAGGCCGAGCACGATATCCTGAGCTGCTGCGTGCTGGTGACGGACAGCGAGAGGCTTGCGTATGCGGTGCAGGCCGAGATCGAAAGCCAGTTATCAAAACTCCCGCGGGAGAGCATTGCCCGGCCCTCGATTGAGGATAACGGGAAAATCATCATCGCCGCGAACCTGCGGCGCGGCATGGAGATCGCCAACGCCGTCGCCCCGGAGCATCTGGAAATCTTTGTGGACAACCCCTTTGACTACCTGGACGACGTGAAAAACGCGGGCTCGGTCTTCCTTGGCAAGAACTGCCCGGAGCCGCTGGGGGACTATCTCGGCGGCACGAACCACACCCTGCCCACCACCGGTACCGCACGCTTCGGCAGCCCTCTCGGCGTGGACGATTTTGTCAAGAAGATCCAGTATACCTATTACCCGGCGGAGGCCTTCAAAAAACTCGCGCCGGAGATCGCGCGCTTTGCGTACAAGGAGGGCCTGGACGGTCACGCGCGCAGCGCCCTGATTCGATTGGAGGAAGACACATGAGCCGCTTTTTCAGCTACAAATACAAGGACCTCGTCCCCTACACCCCCGGCGAGCAGCCGAAGGTGCTGAACGTCACAAAGCTCAATACCAACGAATGCCCCTTCCCGCCGTCGGAAAAGGCCATGGCCTTCGCGCGGGAGCACCTGCGGCCCCTGAACCTGTATCCGGAGATCCGGTGCATCGACCTGCGCTCCCGGCTTGCGGAGCTGCACGGCATTGACGTTGACAGCATCATCCTCGGCAACGGCTCGGACGAGCTTCTGAACTTCTCCTTTATGGCCTTCTGCGACGACAGAAAGCAGGCCGCTTTCCCCAGCATCAGCTATGGCTTTTACCCCGTCTACGCGGACCTGAACCACGTCCCCTATACAACCATCCCCCTGCGGGCGGACTTCACCATCGCGCCGGAGGATTACTTTGATCTGCACCGCACCATCTTCATCGCAAACCCCAACGCCCCCACCGGTCTTGCCCTGACGCGCTCTCAGGTGGAGGAGATCGTAAAGCACAATCCCGACAGCGTGGTGGTCATCGACGAGGCCTATGTGGACTTCGGCGGCGAGACCTGCATCCCGCTGATCAAGGACTACGATAACCTTCTCGTGGTGCAGACCTTCTCCAAGTCGCGCTCCATGGCGGGCGCGCGCCTGGGCTTTGCCGCGGGCAGCAAAGCCCTCATTGCCGACCTCAACGCCATCAAGTATTCCATCAACCCCTATAACGTAAACTCCATGACCCTGGCTGTCGGCCTCGGCGTGCTGCTTGACGAGGAGACCACAAAAGCAAACTGCCGTACCATCATGGCAAACCGCGCCTACACCACAGCAGAGCTTCAAAAGCTGGGCTTTGAGGTGTTGCCCTCTTCTTCAAACTTCATCTTTGCCAGATCTGAACAGATCGGAGGCAAAGAGCTGTACTTAAAGCTCAAGGAGCGCGGCGTGCTGATCCGCCACTTCGCCCAGCCGGGCATCGAGGAATGGAGCCGCATCACCATCGGCACGAAGGAACAGATGGACATTTTCCTCAAAAATGTCCGGGAGATTCTGGAGGAACGCACATGAGAAGCGCCGCAATCAGCCGCAAAACCGCCGAGACCGACATTTCCCTCACCCTGGACCTGGACGGGACAGGGGAGAGCAGCATTGACTCCGGCGTCGGCTTTCTCGACCACATGCTCACGCTCTTTGCCCGCCACGGGCGCTTTGACCTGACGCTCAAATGCGTGGGCGACACCAATGTGGACGACCATCACAGCACGGAGGACATCGGCATCTGCCTGGGCCGCGCGGTGAAGGAGGCCCTGGGCGACAAGCGCGGCATCGTCCGCTACGGCGACACGACGCTCCCCATGGACGAGGCCCTGATCCTGACGGCGGTAGACGTGTCGGGACGGAGCTTTCTGTGCTTTGACCTGCCCATTCCCACAGAGAAGGTCGGCAGCTTCGACACCGAGCTTGTGGAGGAGTTTTTCACCGCCTTCTGCATGAATGCGGGCATCACCCTGCACATCAGGGAGCTTGCCGGGAAGAACAGCCACCACATCATCGAGGGCTGCTTCAAATCCTTCGCTCGCTCTCTGCGCAAGGCCGTCGCCATCGACCCCGCCTGCTTAGGTGAGCTGCCCTCCACCAAGGGGGTTTTGGGATGATCGCCATTGTGGACTACGGCGTGGGGAACCTGTTTTCGCTCAAAAGCTCCCTCGCCGCCATCGGGGCGGAGGCCGTCGTCACCGGGGACGCGGACGTGCTCAGAAAAGCGGACAAGATCCTGCTGCCCGGCGTGGGCGCCTTCGGGGACGCCGCCGACAAGCTGCGGGCAACGGGGCTGGACGCGGTGATTATCGACGAGGCCAGAAACGGCAAGCCTCTCATGGGCATCTGCCTCGGTATGCAGCTTCTGTTCGACCGGGGCTTTGAGTATGGCGAGCACGCGGGCCTCGGCCTCATCCCCGGCGAGGTGCGGCCCATCGCCGAGGTGATCCCGGCGGACTACAAGATCCCGCACATCGGCTGGAACGCCCTGTGCTTTACCGAAAACAAAAGCCCCCTCTTCCGTTACATCAAGGAGGGGGACTGCGTGTATTTCGTGCACTCGTTCTATGCGGCGAACTGCGCTGACAGCGTCATTGCCAATGCCGAGTACGGCGCCCTGCTCACCGCCGCTGTGCAGCGCTTAAATGTCTGCGGCTGCCAGTTCCACCCGGAAAAGAGCGGCAGGGTGGGGCTGAACATCCTGCGGGCGTTTTGCGAGGAGGAAACCATATGCTGATCTTTCCCGCGATAGATCTATACGACGGCAAGGCCGTGCGCCTGTACAAGGGCGACTATACGCAGATGACGGTCTACAGCGAAAACCCGCCGGAAATCGCCGAGGCGTTTTATAAAACCGGTGCCGGGTGTCTGCACCTCGTCGACCTCGAGGGCGCGAAAACCGGGGAGACCCCGAACCTGGAAACCATCAAACGTATCCGCGAAGCCGCACCGCTCTTTGTTGAGGTCGGCGGCGGCGTGCGCAGCATGGAAGTGGTGGAGCGCTACTTAAACGCCGGCATCGACCGCGTGATCCTCGGCACCGCCGCCGTCACCGATCCCGCCTTCCTGCGCGAGGCGGTGGAGACGTACAAAGAGAGAATCGCCGTGGGCGTAGATATCAAGGACGGCAGGGTCGCCATCCGCGGCTGGACGGAGAAGTCGGCGCTGGACGCCTTCGACTTTTGCCGGGAGCTGCAAAATATAGGCGTGCAGACGGTGATCTGCACCGATATTTCAAAAGACGGGGCCATGCAGGGCACCAACCGGGCGCTGTACGGCAAGCTCTCCAAAGCGTTCAGCCTGAACATCGTCGCTTCCGGCGGCGTGTCCACGCTGGACGATGTCAAGGCCTTGCGGGCGCTGAACCTCTATGGAGCCATCATCGGCAAGGCGTACTACACCGGGGCGATCAACCTCAGGGAAGCATTGGAGGCGGCGAAATGATCACCAAACGAATCATCCCCTGCCTCGATGTGCGCGACGGCCGCGTGGTCAAGGGGGTCAACTTTCAGGGCCTGCGGGACCTGTCCTCACCCGTGGAGCTGGGAAAATACTACAGTGACAGCGGGGCAGACGAGCTGGTCTTCTACGACATCACCGCCTCCGCCGAGGGGCGCAGGCTCTTTACCGACGTGCTGACCGAGGTAGCCCGCACCATTTTCATCCCCCTCACCGTGGGCGGCGGCATTAATACGCTCGACGACTTTGACCGCGTGCTCAAATGCGGGGCGGACAAGGTCAGCGTCAATTCCGGCGCGATCCGGGACCCGAATCTCATCTTTGAGGCCGCCAAGCGCTACGGCGACCAGTGCGTGGTACTGTCGGCGGATGTCAAGCGCGTGGGCGGGGTGTTCCACGTCTTTGCCAGGGGCGGGCGCGAGGACACCGGCATGGAGGCCATCGCCTGGATCAAAAAGGGCGTGGAGCGCGGCGCGGGCGAGATTGTGTTAAACTCCATCGACACCGACGGGGTAAAGAAAGGCTTTGACCTCGAGATGCTGGACGCCGTGTGCAATGCGGTCTCCGTCCCGGTGATCGCCTCCGGCGGCGCGGGCGGCATCGACGATTTTGTCACGCTCTTCAAAACGCTTCCCAAGGTGGACGCGGGACTTGCCGCCTCTATCTTTCACTTCGGCGAGGTCACGATCCCTGACCTCAAGGCCGCGCTCAAAGAGAACAATATCCCCGTCAGAGAGGTATGAACATGGTAAACATTGATGAACTCAAATTCGACGAAAAGGGCCTGATCCCCGCCGTAGTGGTGGATTCCGTCACCAAAAAGGTACTGACGGTGGCCTATATGAACAGGGAGAGTTTGCAGATCTCCATGGAAAAGGAGCTGACCTGCTTCTGGTCGCGCTCGCGGCAGGAGCTGTGGCTCAAGGGGGAGACCAGCGGCAATTACCAGCACATCGTCTCCATCACCGCCGACTGCGATAAGGACGCCCTCGTCATAGTCGTGGAGCCGGACGGCCCCGCCTGCCACCTGGGGACCTTCTCCTGCTTTGAAAACCCCGTCTGGCACAGCGACAGCCGCAGCGAGTTTTCGCTGGAGGGCCTGTATGAACTGCTCGAGGGCCGCAAGCGCGACATGCCCGAGGGGTCCTACACCAGCTATCTCTTCAACAAGGGCCTTGACAAGATCCTCAAAAAGGTGGGCGAGGAGTGCACCGAGGTCATCATCGCCGCCAAGGCCGAGGACAGGAGGGAGACGGTCTATGAGATCGCCGATCTTGCCTACCATGTGATGGTGCTGATGGTCGAGGCCGGGATCAGCGTCGAGGACGTGCACAGGGAGCTTGCCTCCCGCCACGTGATCGACCACAAAGTCAAACAGGAGAAAATGACATGAAGATCAAAACAATCGGTGTCGTGAGCTTGTCCAGCGGTATGCTGGGCGAGGACTTTGCAAAGCGCCAGCGGGAGCTGGGCATCCAACGCCTTGAGGCTTACGGCATCAAGGTCAAGTTTATGACCAACGCCCTCAAGGGGATCGCGTACCTGAATGAGCACCCCGAGGCCCGGGCTGCGGATCTGATCGAGGCCTTTCAGGACCCGGAGGTCGACCTCATCATGACCGCCATCGGCGGGGACGATACCTACCGCCTGCTGCCGTACCTGTTCGGGCACGACGAACTCAAAAACGCAATCACCGACAAGCCCTTCCTCGGCTTCTCAGACACCACCGTCAACCACCTCATGCTCCACAAGCTGGGGCTCCCCACTCTCTACGGCCAGGCCTTCCTGACCGAAATCTGCGAGCTGGGGCCGGAGATGCTGCCCTACTCGCGGCAGTGCTTTGAGGAGCTGATCGAGACCGGGCGCATCGCGGAGGTCCGCCCCAGTGCCCTCTGGTATGAGGAGCACAAGAGCTTCGGGCCGGAGGAGTTCGGCGTCGCGCCCGCTGCCCACGAAAACGGCGGATTCGAGCTTTTGCAGGGCCCGGCGGTCTTTCGCGGCAAGATCCTCGGCGGCTGCATCTGCACGCTGTTCGATCTCTTCGACGGCGGGCGCTATGCCGATTCCCCGGCGCTGTGCGCCGAGTACGGCCTGTTCCCGAGTGCGGAGGACTGGAAAGGCAAAATCCTCCTGCTGGAATCCAGCGAGGAGAGACCGAGCCCCGAGAAATACCGCACAGCGCTCATGCACCTGAAGAACGCGGGGGTCCTCGACGCGGTCAGCGGACTTCTCATCGGCAAGCCGCAGAACGAGGTATACGACCGGGAGTACCGCGAAGTCCTGCGCGAGGTCGTGGACGATCCAGCAAAGCCCATTGTCTGCAATCTCCCCATCGGCCACGCCTTGCCGCGCTGCATCCTCCCATTCGGCGTCGAGGCCGAGGTGGATGTGAACGAGCAGAGAATACGGTTTTTCTATTGACAAATATAAAAAATGTACGGCAGAGTTGCCGTACATTTTTTATGTGAAAATTCAGTTGATACTGCCGATCAGCAAAGCTGCGCGCCGGCGGGGACGGAGTCGTCAAGCATGATGAGATGCAGTTCCTCCTTACCGTCGACCTCGCGCACGGCGGACAGCAGCATGCCGTTGGACATCTGGCCCATCATCTTGCGCGGGGGCAGGTTCAGGATCGCGACCACGGTCTTGCCGACCAGGTCCTCGGGCTCATAGAACTTGTGGATGCCGGAGAGAATCTGACGCGGGGTGCCGCTGCCGTCGTCGAGCTGGAATTTCAATAATTTCTCGCTCTTCTTGACGGCCTCGCAGGAAATGACCTTGCACACGCGCATGTCGCATTTGGCAAACTCGTCGATGCTCACATCGGGCAGGACGGGATTGACCTTGACCTGTGGGCCCTTGGCGGCCTTCTCGGCCTGCTCCAGCTCCTCAAGCATCTTCGCCGCGTCGATGCGGGGGAAGAGGGTCTCACCCTTGTGGACCTCGACATCGGCAGGCAAGGCACCGCAGGTGCAGGCAGAATCCCAGGTGCGCAGGGCTTCGTCCGCGCCGATCTGGTCAAAGGCTTTGGCGCAGCTTTCGGGGATGAAGGGCGTGAGCATCACAAGGGAGACGCGCAGGGCCTCGAGAAGGTTATACATGACGGTGGCAAGACGCGCCTTCTTCGCTTCGTCCTTGGCGAGGATCCAGGGGGCGGTCTCGTCGATATACTTGTTGGCGCGCTGGATAAGCTTGAAAATCTCTTCCAGGGCGAGGTGCGGCTGGAAGGCGTCCATCTGGGCTGCGTACTTTGCGGGGGCGGCCTTGATCATGGCGACGAGCTCATCGTCCAGGGCGTCCGCTTCGCGCTCCGCGGGGAGCTTGCCGCCAAAGTACTTCTCCACCATGGCGGTGGTGCGGGAGACCAGGTTGCCGAGGTCGTTTGCAAGGTCGGTGTTGATCGTGGAGATCAAAAGCTCATTGGAGAAGTTGCCGTCGGAGCCGAAGGGGAAGGTGCGCAGCAGGAAGAAGCGCAGCGCGTCCACGCCGAACTTGTCCGCCAGCACGTAGGGATCCACCACGTTGCCCTTGGACTTGGACATCTTGCCGCCGTCGATGACGAGCCAGCCGTGGCCGTAGACCTTCTTGGGCATGGGCTCGCCGAGGCTCATGAGCATGGCGGGCCAGATGATGGAGTGGAAGCGGACGATCTCCTTGCCAACGATGTGCACGGCCGGCCAGTACTTCTTGTAATCGTCGTAGCGGTCATTCATGTAGCCGAGGGCGGTGATGTAGTTGGACAGGGCGTCCACCCACACATAGACCACATGGCCCGGGTCGAAGTCCACGGGCACGCCCCAGGAGAAGCTGGTGCGGGAGACGCACAGATCCTCAAGGCCGGGCTTGATGAAGTTGTTGATCATCTCATTGACGCGGGAGGCGGGCTCGAGGAAGTCGCCGGTCTCCAGCAGCTCCTGCACGGGCTTTGCGTACTTGGAGAGACGGAAGAAGTAGGCCTCCTCTTCAGCGTCGTGGACGGGACGGCCGCAGTCGGGGCACATGCCGTTTACAAGCTGGCTCTCGGTCCAGAAGCTCTCACAGGGGGTGCAGTACTTGCCCTTGTAAGAGCCCTTGTAGATGTCACCCTTCTCGTACATCTTCTTGAAGATGCGCTGGATGGACTGGACGTGGTAGTCGTCGGTGGTGCGGATAAAGCGGTCGTTGGAGATGTTCATCAGCTTCCACAGGTCCAGGATGCCGCCCTCGCCCTCTACAATGCGGTCGACGAACTCCTTGGGGGTGATGCCGGCGGCCTTGGCCTTCTCTTCGATCTTCTGGCCGTGCTCGTCGGTGCCGGTGAGGAACATCACGTCATAGCCGCGCAGCCTTTTGTAGCGGGCAAAGGCGTCGGTGGCGACGGTGCAGTAGGTGTGGCCGATGTGCAGCTTGTCCGAGGGGTAGTAGATGGGGGTCGTGATGTAAAAGGTCGGTTTGTTTTCCATGCTCTTCTCTCCTGTATGCGTAATTGTTTGTAGCAGCTGTCATCCCGCGGGCGGTGAAGGATCTCCCGGATAAGCATCCCATACGGGATCCTTCGCTTTGCTCAGGATGACAGAATCATACTTACAGATAAAGGTCCCGCTCCTGGGGCTTGTCGTTGTTGAAGGCGTCGCTCAGGCGTTTGTCCACGCCGTCGGGCCACTCGATGTTTTCATCGTGGAAGTAGTAGACGCCCGAGTTTGCCCGCGAGGTATCGAGGTAGTTTCCGTCCAGATCGTACATGTCGCTGTAGGTGGTGACGCTGTTGCCGATCTGCACATCCGTGTACTCGCTGTCGTACACCGGCTCGACCACCGTGCGCAGCTGGACCTTGATGCCGTCAAAGTCCGTGCCCCAGAGCTCCACCACGAGGGAGCTTTCATCCTCATTGAGGTAGGCCGCGATCTTGACGGGCAGCTCCCGGTCGTTGCGGAACTTGTAGTCCGGCCCGCCCCAGCTGACCGTGGCGTCCATGCCGTAGTCGAGGTAGCCCACCTTGAAGTAGTGGTTGGTGCGGGAGAGGATCTTCATGCGGGCGTAGAGCGAGGCGCTGTAGAGGGTAGAGGACACCTGGCAGATGCCGCCGCCGAGCTCAGGCACCACCTGGCCGTCGGAATAGGCGTCGGCGTACTGGAAGCCCGCCTCCTCGGTGCGCTTGCCGACAACTTCGTTGTACGAAAAGGTCTCACCCGGCAGGAGGATCAGCCCGTCGAGCTTTGCCGCCGCAAGGCGGATGTTGTTGATGCGCTCGGCGGTGGAGCCCGCATAGTAGGTCATCTGCGCGCCCAGCAGGTCGCGGAACAGCAGCTCCTTGAGCTGAGCCGCCGTAAACTCGGGCTGAGTCATGGTCAGCGGGACGATGACCTGCTCGCCGAGGTTGGCATTGCGCCAGAGCTGCACAGCCTCCTCCACGCCGAAGGACACGCCCACGGTCTCGGGCATGACCTCGAAGGTCTCGGAGTACCAGGCGTTGGCGGGCTCGACCGCGACCTCGGCATAGATCTGCTCAAAGTTCGGCATCGCAGGCTCGCGCAGGAGCGTTTCATAGCGGATCGCCTGCTCGCCCGAACGCAGGGCCGTTTCGATGGCCTTGTACAGCCCGTCGGTGTCCAGCTCCACGCCGCCCGCGCCCTTGTAGAGCGTGAGGCGCGCGTTTTCCAGATCGGCGGCGTAGGCGGGGCGGTTGAGGTTCGTGTTCAGCGCCCGGATGCCCTCGTCCATGCAGGAGCGGATATACGCCTCGTCCAGAGGCATTTGCTCCATCTCGATGGTCGTGGGGGCAAGGCGGCTCTTCACCGCGGCCCAGAGGTTTGCGAACACATTCGTGCCGTGACCCGGGGCATAGGCGAGATCCACCGCAGCCTCCCGGCTCAGTACCGCGCCGGAGCGCAGGTAATCCACCCAGAAGCCCGCGCCCGCAGGCAGGGAAACAGCTAAGCTCTCGCCCGCGTGGGCGTCAAAGCCCGATGCCCGCAGGGCGTCGCTTGCTTCCTCGCGCGTCATGCCGCCCACGAGCACCCGGCCCACATAGGTATTGGGCAGGATGTGCTTGTCCACGGACACCTTGTAGCCCCAAACGCCCGCGCCGCACACCAGCAGCGCCGCCACCAGCAGCACGATCACCAGCGTCACCAGCGCGCGCCTGAAGGGATTGCGCTTCGGCTTTTTCTTCGGGGCGCTCTCGTTTTTGTTGTTCAGCAGCTTGTCAAAGTTGTCGCTCATGATTCCTCAGTCTTTTGTTTCTGTTGTTGATAAAGCTCGGCAAAGAGCTCCTCCTCGCCCTTGGGCAAATCTACCCGCTTTGCCGCGTACTCCGCGTCCTGGATCCAGGGCGCGCCCTCGATGCGGCCGCTGGCCTGGGTCTCGAGCATGATGCCGATGAGGGTGTTGGAGATGAGAAAGCCCGGCACCGTGAAGGCGTAGCGGTCCTCGGTCTGCTTAACCCAGCCCTTTTCCTTGAACGCCTCCAGCACCTGCCCGATGGGGCGCCAGTCGCACTGAGTGCGGGTGACGTAGTCATAGCGGGAGATACCGCGGGCGGTGCGCATGCCGAGCATGACATACTCCACCGCACGCTCGAGGGGGCTTATCTCCTCATACTCGTCCACGATGCTCACCTTGCGGTGTACACCGGAGATATATTCCCGCAGGTCCTTGATATAGCTGTAGCGGACATTGCCCACACAGGAGTGGGCACCGGGGCCGAAGCTGATATAGTCGTCCATGTTCCAGTATTTGAGGTTGTGGCGCGATTCAAAGCCCGGGGCGGAGAAGTTGGAGATCTCGTACTGCTTATACCCGTAGCGCTCCAGCATTTCGACGGCGTAAGAGTACATGTCCGCCTGCTCGTCGTCGTCCGGCAATATGGGGGAGTCCTTGTATTCCCGGTACATTCTGGTGCCCGGCTCCAATTTCAGGCCGTAGCAGGAGATGTGTTCGGGGTGCATCTCGACGATCTTGGCCAGGGTGTCGGCCCAGTCCCGCCTGGTCTGGCTGGGCAGACCGTACATGAGGTCGAGGCTGATGTTGTCAAAGCCCGCCTCCCGCGCGTCCCGGAAGGCCTTCTGGGCCTGCTGGAAGCTGTGCCGCCGTCCGATGAGCTTTAATAAGTTGTTGTCCGTGGCCTGGACGCCGATGGATATTCTGTTGACGCCCTCCTGCCGCAGCAGCTTCAGTGCCGCGGGGCTGAGGGAATCGGGATTGCACTCCACACTGATTTCGCCGTCGAGGCGCACGTTTCCGTTGAGCTTGAGCTGGTCGAGGATCTGCACCAGGCGGTCGGCCCCGTAGAAGCTGGGGGTGCCGCCGCCGAAGTAGATGGAATCCACCTCATAGCTTTTGATGGAGTGGGACGATTCCCGTATATGCTCGATCAGCGCCTTCTGGTACTCCGGCATCAGATGGTCGCAGCCCGCGAGAGAGTAAAAGTCGCAGTAGCTGCACTTCGAGGCACAGAAGGGGATGTGGATATAGATTCCGAGTCTTGGTCTCATAGGGCAACTCCTGAGATCTTTCTTGCCTCCCCCAGCCGCTTGCGGCGTTTGGGGGAGGGGGACCGCTTCAGCGGTGGAAGGGGTATGCAAATCGTCGCACAGCCCTCTCCGTCACGGCGCTTGCGGGGCCGCGCCGTGCCACCTCCCCCAGAGGGGGAGGGGAGGCAGGCGGTTCAGCTCAGAACAGCTCTGCGACCTCGCTGACGAACGCGGCGGGGTCTTCGATCTCGGCGCCCGCCAGCAGCTCGGCGAGTCTCGCGAGGATCAGGGACATGCTCTTGGCCTTGTCCTTGTCGCCGGCTTCCCACGCGGCCTTGAGCGCCTCGACGGCCTTGTGCTCGCCGTTGAGTTCCAGTACGCGGGTGGCGCGGATGTTGCGCATTTCGGGGCTGGGGCCGCGGCGGAAGTATTTCTCCATCTCGAGGGTAAGCCCACCCTCGGTGGTCAGGCAGCAGGGCTGGGAGGCGAGCTTGCGGCTCAAACGCACCTTGCTCACCGCGTCGCCCACGGATTCCTTGACGAAATCGAGGAACTCCTTGTTCTCGATGTCGCGCTCCTCGGCGGCCTTCTTCTCCTCCTCGGTGTCGAAGCCAAGGTCGTCGGTCACCACGTTGCAGAAGCTCTTGCCGTCCTGATCGTGCAGGGCCTCCAGCACCATCTCGTCGATGGGCGTGGTCAGGCACAGGATCTCATAGCCGCGCTTGCGCACCTCTTCGCACTGGGGCAGGCTGAGGGCGTGCTTGACGGAGTCGGAGCTTGCGTAGTAGATGCTCTTCTGGCTCTCGGGCATGTTCTCCACATACTCCTTGAGAGTCATCTGGTGATCCTCGGAGGTGTAGAAGATCAGCAGGTCGCGCAGGAAATCCTTGTAGCGGCCGTACTCGTCGCAGATGCCGCACTTGATGTGCACGCCGTAATTGCGGAAGAACTCCTCGTACTTGGGCCGGTCGTCCTTCATGAGCTTCTCAAGCTCGCCCTTGATGCGCTTTTCAATGTTCTGGCCCATGATCTTGAGCTGGTGGTCGTGCTGCAGGAGCTCACGGGAGATGTTCAGGGACAGATCGGGGGAGTCCACGACGCCCTTGACGAACTCAAAGTAGTCGTGCACCAGCTTGTCGCACTCCTCCATGATCATAACGCCGTTGGAGTAGAGGGTGATGCCGCCCTTGGTCTCACCGTAGAACTGGCTGCCGTGCTCCTCGCCGGGGACAAAGAGCATGGCCTTGTAGCTGACCTGGCCCTCGGCGTTGATGCGCACCAGGGCGCAGGGATCCTTCACATCGTGGTGCTTTTCCTTGTACCAGGCGATGCAGTCGTCGTCCGTGACCTCGCTCTTGGAGCGCTGCCAGATGGGGACCATGGAGTTGATGGTCTCCTCCTGCTTGACGGTGCGGTAGGCCATCTTGGGGCTGCCGTCGTCGTTCTTCTCTTCGGTCTCGTAGCTCTCGCTGCGCTCGACCTCCATGATGATGGGCCAGCGCACATAGTCGGAGTATTTCTTGATAAGGGCACGGAGCTTCCAGGTTTCGAGGAAGCTGCCGTAGATCTCTTCTTCGCTGTCGGGCTTGATGTGCATGATGACCTCGGTGCCGACGTTCTCGCGGTCGATCTCCGTCACGGTGTAGCCGTCGGCGCCGCTGGATTCCCACTTGACGCCCTTCTCTTCGCCGTACTTGCGGGTGAGGACGGTGACCTTGTCGGCCACCATGAAGGCGGAGTAAAAGCCCACGCCGAACTGACCGATGATGCTCAGGTCCTCGGCCTTGGAGCTGTCCATCTCGGCCTTGAAGGCGCCGGAGCCGGACTTGGCGATCACGCCGAGGTTGTTTTCCGCCTCCTGCATGCTCATGCCGATGCCGTTATCCTTGACGGTGATGGTGCGCGCGTCCTTGTCGGCGCTGACATCAATACGGAAGTCGGCGCGGTCAAGCCCCACCTGCTCGTCCGTCAGGGACAGGTAGCAGAGCTTGTCGATGGCGTCGGAGGCGTTGGAGATGATCTCGCGCAGGAAAATCTCCTTGTTGGTGTATATGGAGTTGATCATCAGATCAAGGAGCCGTTTGGATTCTGCTTTGAATTGTTTCTTAGACATTGCTGAATTGTCCTCCAGTTTCTATTATAATTCCGTAAAAATGAATTATAGCACAATTCAACGGAATTTCAACCGTCCGGAGAACCCGGCGCGCGGAATTTACCGTTTGATAACAAATCCGCGTACAACAGCAAATCCGGGGCGATGCCGCCCCGGATCATGCTTTGACCGGCTTTGTTCAGTGCTTGCCCTGATAGCTGCCGGAGGATTTGCGCGTACTCTTGCTGCCTTCGGGCAGAGCGTGACGGCCGCCGGAGCGGGCAGCACCGCTTGCTTTCTCCGCTGCGGGCTTGGGGCGCTCGGCCTGGGGCGCGGCCTCGGCAGCCTGGGCACGGGAAGTGCGGCGCGGCGCGGGGGCGGGCTCATCCGCCTTGACGGGGGCTGCGCTGCGTTTGGAGGAATAAGTCTTCACGTCATCATCGGCGCCGGCTTTCTCCTTGCGGGGCTTGGGAGCCGCGTCCTTTTCCTTCTTGCCGATCAAAGGCAGATCGAAGGGCAGGATGTCCCGGATGTCAAAATCGAGGATGAAGCCGAAGATCGGCACCTTCCTGCGGTTGCGGTTGAGGAAGCGGAAAATCAGCTGGGTGATGAACCAGGCCACAAAACCGGAGAATATGCCGATGAGCAGCGCGGCACACACATCGCTGGGATAGTGGGCCATGAGGTAGGTGCGGGAGATCATCATGAGAAGCACGATCACCACCGAGGGGACGATCCACTTCTTGCCGCGCATGAGCGTGATGGCCGTCATGGCCGCCGCACAGGCCGTCACATGGCCTGACGGGAAGGAGAAGCCGTCCTCCAGCGGGGAGCCGACCGCCATCCACCACAGCTCGTATTCCACCGAGCTTTCATAAGGGCGGGGTCGGGCGATGGTATCCTTGAGGAGAATGTTGGTGATCAGCGCGCCGCAGCACACCGCGCCGAAGATGCACACGCCGAGATCGCGCTTGGAAGCTGTCAGCATGAAAATCAGCGCCAGCAGGAAAAAGGGCCAGCCCTTTTCTCCCAGGAAGGTGATGATGCGCATCAGGGGCGTCAGGATAAAACCGAGATGCTCGGCAAAGAAGTGCTGAATGGACAAAAACAAGTGGTCAAAGCCCGCAAGGGACGTGTTGAGCCACGTTGCAGCCGGGGTCAGAAACATGAGGGTTCCCTCTTTTCGTTACAGGTTGTTACCACTATACAACATAATGTTACAAATTGCAAGAGCTTTCCGAAGAAATTTCGCATGCCATTGTCAGAAAGCCCGATTCGTGGTATGATCTTACAAGAAAGAATATGACAGGAGCTGTATGATTATGAATATAAAGAAGCTTTTGCCCGTGCTGGTGCTTCTGCTGGCGGCGGTCTGGCTCTTCCTGCCGGACACCGGCAACACGGCGCAGATGCCCGCCGCGACGCCTGCGCCGACCCAGAGCGTGCAAACCGTCGCTCCGGCGCAGACGCCGAAGCCCTCCCCGGCGCAGACGCCGAAGCCCGCCGCCACGCCGAAGCCTGCCGCCGCACCGACACAGACCCCGGGCGAGCAGACGATCGACGAGAACGGGAGTTACACCACCAAGGAAGACGTGGCCCTGTATATTCACACCTACGGTCATCTGCCCGATAACTTTATCAGGAAGAAGGACGCCCAGGCCATGGGCTGGACCGGCGGTTCGCTCGAGTGGGTGCTGCCCGGCATGTGCATCGGCGGGGACTACTTCGGCAATTACGAGGGGCAGCTGCCCAAGGCCAAGGGCCGCCGCTGGACCGAGTGCGACATCAACACCCTCGGCGCGCGCTCCCGTGGCCCCGAGCGCATCATCTTTTCCAACGACGGACTCATCTACTACACCCCCGACCACTATGAGAGCTTCGAGCTGCTTTACGGGTGAGCGTTCGACACGTTTCGACAAAGGCAGCGAAAAAAGATGGGAGAATCCTGAAAGAATCCCTTGAACACTGTCAGAAAATATAATATTATGTCAACAGATAATCCCGATCATTCGACAGGATTCTGTTGTCGCAAAAGGCCCCCGTATGCTAAATTTATTGCGACAAACGCGATGAACAAGGCTTTCTGACAAAGCATCTACCTGCTATCGCAAAATGGGAGGATTTATCATTATGGAAACCAGGATTCGTATACTCACCGCCGACCCCAACCGGGAATTTTGTCGCCAGCTGTCCGAGCTCATGACGGCCGAGGGCGACATGGAGATCATCGGCATGGCCTCCGACGGGCTGGAAGCGCTCGAGCGCGTGGCGGAGCTCAAGCCCGATCTGCTGCTTCTGGAGCTGGTGCTGCCGAAGCTGGACGGGCTGGAGGTGCTGCGCCGCCTGCGGGACAAGGGGACAAGCTGCCGCGTGATCGTGCTGTCAGGCTTTGTCAACGGCAAGGTCATCGCCGAGTGCTCCGACTGCGGTGCGGACTATTTCATCCCGAAGCCCTGCGACGTGCAGGCCCTCATCAGCCGCATCCGCCAGCTGAGCTTCGATCTGCCCCGCACCCCGGGCGTGGGTGTGGACTTCCGCCAGAGCGCGGAGGGCAGCTACAACGACGCGGACCTGGAGGCCATCGTCACCGACATCATCCACGAGATCGGCGTGCCCGCTCACATCAAGGGCTACCAGTACCTGCGCGAGGCCATCATCCTCACCATCAAGGACATGGACATGATCAACGCCGTCACCAAGGTCCTCTACCCCGAGGTAGCCAAGCGCTTCGGCACCACCCCGTCCCGCGTCGAGCGCGCCATCCGCCATGCCATCGAGGTGGCCTGGGACCGCGGCGACGTGGAGACCCTGCAACGCTTCTTCGGCTACACCGTGAGCGGCATCAAGGGAAAACCCACGAATAGTGAATTTATCGCGATGATCGCTGACAATCTTTCCCTCAAACGCAAGCACGCCGCGAGGTGAGTGTGTTCTTGTACACTTCCGGTTTATCAAGTATGTCTGATAAACCGGAAGTGCTTTTCATGACCGCCTTCGGTGATTACGTAATAATACGTAATTTTTCTTGACATACGTAATATTACGTGCTAAAATACATTACAATAAAACAATCTCGGAGGAAGCCACATGAAATACAGTGAGCTTGAGAAAAAGCTGCAGGAGGCCGGATGTAGCATTTCACGGGAAGGGAAAAACCATACTATATGGTACAGCCCTATTACCGGAAAGAGCTTTCCGGTTGGAAGGCATCAGACTCAGGATGTACCGCCCGGGACGTACAGGTCAATCATGAAGAGCGCGGGCCTTATATAACGACATATTCCCAATAAGAAATACAGATAACACGAAAAATCGAAAAGCGAATAAGAAGGGAAGGAAAACATGAGCGAAAGGAGATATGTATATCCGGCGATTTTCACTCCGGAGAACGGCGCATACAGCGTTGTTTTTCCCGATCTGGAAATTGCCACGTCCGGCGAAACACTCGTCGAGGCAATAGATATGGCGCAGGATGCACTATGCCTGATGCTATACGATATGGAGGAACGGAAAGCGGATATTCCTGCGGCAAGTTCTATTACAGATCTAAGCTGCGAACCCGGCAGTTTTACAAGTCTGATTGAATGCGATACGATGGAATATCGGCGTTATTATGACAGCAAGGCTGTAAAGAAAACCCTCAGTATTCCCGCATGGCTCAACACCATGGCCGAGAAGGAGGACATCAATTTCTCAGCAGTTTTGCAAAAAGCCTTGAAGGCTGAACTGAATCTGACATGATCTGAAAGCTCCGGCGCTGCGGTGCCGGGGCTTTTGCTGTACTCTTCTCATGAACGGCAAGCCCTAAGGTGGGCCATAGTTTTCTCCTGGTGAGGAGGAAAACCATTGAGAGCTGTTGAAAGTGCAATTTCAACAGAAAAAGAGCTGTATTTCAGTTCAATTTGAGAATTGCGATTAGTGGAAAGGTATGGTAAGATAATATTGCCACGCAATTTCATACGGATTTCTCACACCATAGGTATGTGTTTTTCATCGGTAAAAACACATGCCCATTTCGGCATACCTGTGGTGTGAAGAAATTGCGTGGCAGCAAGCGGGCTGTGTTTTTCGTGCGCGGTCCGTTTGGGGCTGCGCACTTTTTATACTACAGCAAAAAATTTTTGGGAGGAATAAATAATGAAAAAAATTATTGCGCTTATCCTTGTCCTTGCAATATCCTTGGTTTCCCCAGTGTGCTGCGCTTTTGCTGACGATGGTGGTTATGATTTCAGTGATTGGGACGACGGGCAGATGGAATTCCTGTCTGAGCAAGTAAAAGAAGAAATGAGCAAACGAGGACTGGCTGTCCCGGAGCAAACATCTGATGATTGGAAACTGCAGTGCACAAAATGCGGAAAGAGTGTTCCCAATTCAAGCAGCTTTTGCCTCTACTGCGGAAATCACCTCCATGAGGAAGGCAATTCAACGATGATCCTCGAGTCGGATACCGGCAAGGCTGAGATCGTTGGACTGGCATCCATTCCTGACGACTTTCTGTCGGACAGCAACACACTGGATCCTTCAAAACTTGTCATGGTCCTGGTAAAATACACCAATTTTACTGAAGACGAAAGACAGTTTCAACGGGATTTCTACGTTAGGGCATATCAAGACGGTATCGAGCTCTCCTCTAATTATGGCAGTTATCATCGTGATGTTTGCCGGGAGGTTGACAACTTCTTCAAGTCTGTTTTACAGAACGGAACCATCACGATCGGCAGTGTTTTTGTAACTGACAGTACATCCGATGTGACTGCGATTGTCGGCTTCAACGGCTCTTCCAAGTCGGAAACGGCCAAGGCTGTTTTCTCAATGGACGGGCAGCTCGTTGCTGGTAATTCTGAGACAACCAGCCAGACTGGGACACAGACGAACGGTTCGGCAACCAATCAGTCGAGCAGTCAGGGCAATAATCAACGCCCGGTAGCCGAAAAGAGTGAAACGGTTGCTCCCCTGCATATCGGAGATAAAATTACCTCAAGCAAATATGAACTCACGATTCACAATGTGGAATTTTCCTATCAGATTATGCCGGAGGACACTTCCGGATATTACAGATACTATACCCCGGACAGTGGAAAAGTCTATATTCATATTGATGGCACATTCTATAACACAGCCAAGCAGGATGCATGTATTCGTGATTTACCCGTAGCAACGGCGGACTATAATGATGGCTATACTTATAAGGGCTTTGATCTAGTTGATGATGGCAGCTCTTTTACCTGGGGCTCTTCGTTTGTCGTATGCGAACCGCTGACATCCTGCCATTACCACTGCCTGATTGAGTGCCCTGAGGAAGTAGAAACATCTAATCTCCCACTGTATTTAACCTATAAAGTTGATGGTAACGTGTATCGTTACGATATCCGTGGATGATTGCCTAAAACTTGAATACAGTGGTTGCCTCTGATACTATAGGATAAGATTAGTTCGGTATTTCGGATTGAGAAGGCATTATGCTGCCAAAAACATAAAACACTACTCCACATGTCCCCTCTATCGCCTTTTCAATCCTCTGCGGCTCAATAGCAATATACCGCTGCGTGACCGCCGCGCGACTGTGATGCAAAAGCCACTGAAGTAAAACAAGTACAAAATCCCCTCCTCAAGGGAAACAGCCCACGGCTGTTTCCCTTGCTTTTTTTCTTTTCAGCCCGGTTCTTCTATGTTATAATAAAGGAAAACCCACGAACGGAGCGAGCCTATGAAATACAAATGCCTGGTCTTTGACCACGACGACACGGTGGTCAACTCCACCGCCACGATCCACCATCCCTGCTTTCAGGCCTTCCTCAACGACTTCTACCCCGGGGAGCGCATGAGCCTCAACGAGTATTTCCTCGTCAACTTTGACCCGGGCTTTGTGCCCATGTGCCGGGAGCGCTACGGCATGACGGATGAGGATTTAATCAAGGAGACCCGCTACTGGCGGGCCTGGGTGCAGAACCATATCCCCACCGCCTACCCCGGCATCCGCGAGATCATGGAAAAGCAGAAGGCCGAGGGCGGGCTTGTATGCGTGGTGTCCCACTCCTTTGACTACAACATCCGGCGCGACTACGAGGAAAACGGCCTGCCGGAGCCGGACGCGGTCTACGGCTGGGAGCGGCCCGAGCACGAGCGCAAGCCCAACCCCTTCCCGCTTCTGGACATCATGGCGCGCTTTGATTTAAAACCCTCGGAGCTTCTGATGATCGACGACTTGAAGCCCGGCTACGACATGGCGCAGGCCGCGGGCACCGACTTTGCCGCCGTGGGCTGGGCCTATGACATCCCGCAGATCGAGACCTTTATGCGCGAAAACTCTCCCCGCTACTTCAAAACCGTGCCGGAGCTTGCACAATGGCTCGGGTAACGTTTGACACAGGCTTCTTTCTGTGTTAGTCTGTCCTTATCTGATTACGGCTTTATCATATCATCATACGGAGGAAAAAGCTTATGGAGCGTTCCAAAACCATTTTCGGCAACGACATCGCGGCCAGAGACTACGCCAAAGCGGTCAGGCAGAAGGCAAAATTCATCAAAAAATACGGCGACGACAGCCATCGCAATTACTTTTTCAAGGCGGTCGAAAACCCGGTGCTCGCCCACCTCGGAGTCAAGACCCTCGTGCTGACGGACAAGCCGGAGCTGGAGCTGCCAGACAACGCCCTCATCGTCGGCAACATCCGCATGGGCTACGGCCACTACCGCATCTCCATGGCCATCGCCTCCGCCGCCCACGCCCTGGGCTACGAGCCCTACTGGCTGGACCTCAACTCCTATCCCGAGTCCACCGCCACCAAGATCATCTCCGGGCAGAACGATCTCTACTCCCTCGGCTCGCGCATCAGCCAGAAATCCTGGCTCTTCAACAAATTCGTCTGGGAGCCCATCAACTACGAGGGCTTCCGCAAGCTGACCTACAACGCGGGCGACCAGAAAAACGCGGAGCTCATGGCCCCGCTGCTCAGAAATCTGCCGAAAGACGTGCCTTATGTCGCAACCCACGCATGGCCCGCCCAGGCCGCCATCCACGCGGGCTTTACCAGGGTGGTGAACGCTATCCCCGACAACTGGCCCATGGCCCTGCATCTGAGCGAGGGCAGCATCCACACGGTGCAGACCCCGTCTTCGTTCATCGGCTACAAGATGCTGCGCGGCATGGACAAGAAGCGCCAGCTCAAGCCCATGCCCAAGGGCTCGCTCTTTGACGTGGGCCACTACATCGACCATGAGTTCGTGGAGAACATCGAGGCCGACTGCAAGGCCAGACTCGACCGCATGGCCGAGGGCAAGCCCCGGCGCTATTTCCTCTCCATCGGCGGCGCGGGCGCGCAGCAGAAGCTCTTTGAGGACATCATCCGCCACCTCCTGCCCCAGGTGCGCGCGGGCAAGGTGACGCTGCTTGTCAACACCGGCGACCACTTCGAGGTCTGGGACTCCATCCTCGCCCACATCCCCGAGCTCAAGTCCCTGGCCGAGACGCACTTCAACGACTACGAGGCGACAAAGGCCTTCCTGGAAAAGGACGAGAACATCCGCGGCGTACAGGTCTTCTGCCACAAGGACATCTTCGCCGCCGTGTACGTGACCAATCTTCTTATGCGCGTGTGTGACGTACTGCTCACAAAGCCCAGCGAATTGAGCTTCTACCCTGTGCCGAAGATCATGATCCACCGCGTCGGCGGGCATGAGATGTGGGGCGCCATCAGGGCTGCCGAGGTCGGCGACGGCACCTACGAGTGCGAGAAGACAGAGGAAGTGCTGGCAATGCTCGACGAGATCACCGACGGCGACGAGATCCTCCCCGCCCTCTGCCGCGGCATCCTGCGGGCAAAGAATGCGGGCATCTACAACGGCGCCTACGAGGCCGTGAAGCTTGCCGTGGGGAAATGATTTGCCTCCCTCTCTGAGGGAGGTGGCATGGCCGATCCCACGCGAGGCCATGACGGAGGGAGTCCTTCCGGGAAACCACAAAGACATACAGACTCCCTCAGCCTCAGCGCTTGCGGGAGACGCGCTAAGACAGCTCCCTCAGAGAGGGAGCCAAAGCGGAATACATATTTTATAAGGGAGAAAGAAGTCATGCAGAAGAAACCGATCACCAACAAGCTGCTGTGGATCTTTGCCGTCGGCCAGTTCGGCTGGAGCTTGCTCAGCGGCATCGTGACCAACTGGATGGTCTATTACTACACCGGCAGCCCCGACGCGCAGAACCCCAACACCGGCATCTTTGCCTCCGGCATCACCCAGCACCCGATCCTGTTTAAGCTGACCCTCTTCGGCCTGGTCCTGGCCGTGGGCCGTATCTTCGACGCCATCACCGACCCCCTGATCGCGGGCTGGTCGGACTCTTCCAACTACAAGGGCGGCCGCCGCATCCCCTTCATGAAGGCGATCGCCGTGCCCTTCGCCCTCGTGACCATCGGCCTGTTCACCCTGCCGCAGACAAGCTCCATCGCCTTAAACGACACCATCCTCTTCTGCCTGCTGATGGTCTTCTACCTCTTCATGACCATCTACTGCACGCCGTATAACGCCCTCATCGCCGAGCTCGGCGACACCCAGGAGCACCGCATCAACGTCTCCACCTACATCTCCTTCACCTTCATCGCGGGCCAGTCCATCTCCTTCATGCTGCCGAACGTGGCCGGCATGCTGGAGGGCGCCTTCGGCCAGGCGGGCTCGGTACGCATGGCGGTGGCCATCATGGCGACGCTTGCCTGCATTGCGATGCTGGTGCCGTCGCTCTACATCAAGGAGCGGCAGTACATCGACTCCAAGCCCAGCAAGACGGCTGCCTTCTCGTCGCTGCTCAAGACCTTCCAGAACGGGCAGTTCAGGCGCTTTGTCTACTCCGATGTGATCTACTTCTTCGCCCTGACCCTCTTCCAGACCGGCCTTGCCTTCTATGAGACCAAGCTCATGGAGATCGAAGACACCTGGACCTTCGTCCTCACGGCGACCATGACCTTCATCTCCGTCTGCCTCTACCCGGTGGTCAACAAGCTGGCCCCGAAGCTCGGCAAGAAAAAGCTCATCGTCACCGGCTTCTTTGCCTACGCGGTGGTCTTCCTCATCACCTCCCTCTGCGGCAAGGGCCTTGTCTGGGGCTTTGTCATCGCTGTCTGTGCCGCCATCCCTATGGCCATCCTTGGCATCCTGCCCCAGGCCTGCGTGGCTGACGTGGCGGAGCTTTCCCGCCTCGAGACCGGCGAGGACCGCAGCGGCATGTTCTTCGCCGCCCGCACCTTTGCCTTCAAGATGGGCCAGGCCATCGCCATGGTGGTCTTCACGTCCATGACCGTCGCGGGCACCGCGGCAAGCTACCGCGCCACCGCGGTCATCGCCACCGTCACCTGCCTGATCGGCGCGTGCCTGTTCCTGCTTTACAATGAGAAAATGATCCTCTCCCGTATCGAGGAGCTGAAAGCGGGGAAAAAGGCATGATGACCCTCAGCCTTCACACGGCGGATTTCAGCTGCAAGACCAACACGAGCGGCCAGGCCGGTGATTTCCGCTGGGACCTGGACTGCAGCGAGGACCGAATTTCCCTGCGCCTTCACAGCGAACGGGAGACGGTACTGGGCGATATCAAGCTCAAGTTCAACTTTCCCTTTGAAAAGCACGACATGCTCTACTTAAACGGCTATCAGTCCTGGACCGACAGCCGGGAGCGCGGCGTCAAGGGCCGCATGCACAGCCTTGACCGGGTGCCCAAGCGGATCGTGGAAAAGTACAGCCTCGACCGCTACGGCGACAACCGCTTCGTCACCTACAGCCGCAGCCACAGACAGCAGCACGGCTTTACGTACGGCTATGTGCGCCGGGACGAGGACTTCACGCTCTTCGGCTCCCTGGCGGAGGAGAGCGGCTTCACAATCCTGCGCTTCGACACAGAGGAAAACACCGTCACGCTGGAAAAGGACTGCGTCGGCCACCACTTCACCGGGGACTACACGGTGTTCGACCTGGTGATCCTCAAAGGCACGGAGGATGCGGTCTTTGACGAGTACTTCCGTATGCTCGGCGTAGAACCTGCCAAGGGCAAGCGCCTGAGCGGGTACACCAGCTGGTATAACCTCTACGAGAATATCAGCGAGGAATCCATCGACGCCGATCTCAAGGGCTTTGCGGGCAGCGAGAAGCTGCCGGACGTGTTCCAGATCGACGACGGCTACGAGAACGCGGTGGGCGACTGGCTCGTGATGAACGAGCGCTTCCCCCATGGCATGAAGGCCGCCGCCGACAAGATCCGCGCCGCCGGCATGACGCCCGGCATCTGGCTTGCCCCCTTCGCGGCGGAGAAGAAGTCCATCCTGGTCAGGGAACACCCGGACTGGCTGCTGCGCGACGAAAACGGCGAGCCCCAGATGGGCGGCTGCAACTGGTCGGGCTTCTACGGGCTGGATATCTATAACCCCGAGGTCCGGGACTATCTCAAGCAGGTCTTTGACACCGTGGTGCGGGACTGGGGCTATAAGCTTTTAAAGCTGGACTTTTTGTACGCGGCCTGCCTGATCCCGCGCCGGGACAAGACCCGCGCCCAGATCATGTACGAGGGCATGCGTTTCCTGCGCGAGCTTGCGGGCGACGCGCTGATCCTCGGCTGCGGCGTGCCGCTGGCCCCGGCCTTCGGAAAGGTTGACTACTGCCGCATCGGCTGCGACATGACCCTCAACTGGCTGGGCGACAAGATCATGCGCCCCCTGCACCGCGAGGTGCCCTCAACCCGCAATACACTGCTCAACACCGTCTACCGCCGCCACCTGGACGGACGCGCCTGGCGCAACGATCCGGACGTGTTCCTCCTGCGGGACGACAACATGAAGCTCACCCCCGAGCAGCGTGAGAAGCTTGCCATTATTGACGCCCTGTTCGGCGGGGTGCTCTTCACCTCCGACAATGTGGGCGCCTACGACGAAGCCAAGCGCAAAGCCTACGAACGCATCGAAAAGCTGGACCGCAAATGCGTCACCGCCATCAGATCCACCCCATCGAAGCTTGTCATACACTACCGCGACGGCGATAAAAAATGCAAGCTCACGGTGTCAACGAGATAATCATACCGAGAAAACTGGGGCTGTGAAAAAGGTCCCCTTCATCAAGAACACAGTAATATCAACACCGTAGGGGCCGACGCCCCCGGCGGCCCGGCAGAGAGAATCCTGAATAACACATTGCCCCCGGCGAATCCGTAACACTGTACGTTTTCGCCGGGGGCTTTCTGCTTTATTTTTGGACTGTACCGCTCGGGCCGCCGGGGGCGTCGGCCCCTACAC
>CADBJU010000014.1:0-138374 GCA_902795045.1 Oscillospiraceae bacterium
ACGGCCCGCCAATGGCGCGGCTGCGGAGATTCCGTGCCGCCTTCCTCTGCCACAGGCAGCGGCGGCCCGCAATCCTCCCAGCGGCCAGTTAAGATTTCTAAGACTTATTGTGCCTCCGGCGGGCGGATTGCCACGCCAGTGTGCGCACTGGCTCGCAATGACGGGAGATAGTTGAATAAAGCCGATACGCATATAAGATTATTGATCATACCCGCGCTTTTTGCGGTGCAGGCGCTGGATGCCGGGCAGCGTGCATTTGACGAAATTCTTGAACTGATAGTCAAAGGGCTTGGCCCGGAGCAGCTTGTCGTAAGGGGCCTTGCGCTGTTCGCGGTCCCGGCCCTCAATATACATGAGCTCAAACTCATAGTCGCGGATCGTGCGGTCGACAAGCTCCCGCACCTCCTGCGGCGCGTGGGGCCGGAAGGCGCGCAGCATCTCGATCCTGCCGGTGATGAAAAGGCGCAGCTTGTCGTACTGCCCGTCCACGCCGGTGCTCCAGGCGCTGGCGTTGGAGTTGATGCGGTAGACCGACATGAAGCGGTCGAGAAAGTGGATCGTACCGTTGAGGCGCAGCCACAGCGCCTCGGGATAGTCGCCGAAATCGTACTTGCAGGCGACCTCGTAAAAGTCCGTGGCCTGGTCCAGGATGTCCTTCCTTGCTACCAGCGAGCTCGTGTGATAGGCCCCGGGCATACCGGGGACGATGTTGGAAAAGTCCACGCTGCCCTCGTAGCGGTCCAGCAGCGGCTCGATATGCCCGTCGCCGCAGTATTTCAGGACCGTGTTGTGCACGCACGCGGAGCACTCCGGGTGCGCCTCCAGCCAGTCCACCTGGCGCTGGAGCTTCGTGGGGTCGGTCCAGTAGTCGTCCCCCTCGCAGTAGGCGACGTACTTGCCGCGGGCGTTGGGGAAGAAGACCGTCCGGTAGACGTCGATCTTCTGGGAATAGAGGTTCTTTTCCTGGTAGAAGGGGCGGATGATGTCCGGGTATTTTTCGGCGTACTCGCGGATGATGTCGCGGGTGGAGTCGGTGGAGACATCGTCGTTTACCAGCACCTCGAAGCCAAAGCGGGTGCGCTGGTTGACAAAGCCGTCCAGCGCGTCGCGCAGAAAGTCCTCGTGGTTGTAGGCGGTGCAGAAGACCGACACCAGGCATTCGTCCGAGACGGTGATGCCGGGATAGTCATCATACGTCAGCTTCCGCAGATTTTCAAGGGAAAGCGGCTGCATGGGCAGCTCGCCGAACCTTGCGGTGGTGTAGCCGCGCTTTTCGCGGTAGCGCCGCTGTATGGCGGGGAAGAGAGTCTTGAGCTCGTTCTTGACGCGGTAGGCCAGGGGCTTTGAAGCCAGAATTTCATCATAGGGCGGCTTGCGCTGGTCTGCGTCCCGGCCCTCGATGTACATGAGCTCAAATTCCTTTTCAAGGATCGCCTTGTCCACCACGTCGAGCTTATCCTTCGGGGCGTAAGGGCGGAAGGCGCGCAGGAGCTCGAGTTTTCCGATGATGAACTCCCGGAGCTTGTCGTATTCCCCGTCCACCGCGGCGCTCCAGGAGGCGCTGCCCGAGTGGATGCGGTAGACCGACATGCACTCCTTGAGGCAGCGGATGGGGCCGTTGACGTACAGCCACAGCCCGTCCGGGTGGTCGCCGAAGCCGTAGCGCAGGCCGACGAAGAAGAAGTCCTGCGGGTTTGCGATGATGGACTTTTTCGCCACGACGGAGCTTGTGTGGAAGGAATAGGACATGCCGTTGCACAAATCCTCAAAGCGCACGTCGCAGTCCTCCGGGTGGTTTAAGAGCGGCCTGTCCTTCTTCCCATCGCTGCCGCAATAGTGCAGCATGGTGTCGTGCACGCAGGCGGAGTATTCCGGGTGCGCCTCTAAAAAGTCCACCTGGCGCTGGAGCTTGTTCGGATGCGTCCAGTAGTCGTCCCCCTCGCACAGGGCGATGTACTTGCCGCGCGCCGCGGGATACAGTACCTCCAGGCACAGGTCCTTGCCCTGGGAATAGAGGTTCACCGGCTGGTAAAAGGCGCGGATCAGGCCGGGGTACTTCGCTTCGTATTCGCGCATGATCTCCGCCGTGTGATCGGTGGAGGCGTCGTCGTTGATGAGGATCTCGATGGGGAAGTTGACCTTCTGCATGAGAAAGCCCTCCAACGTATCGCGGAGGTATTTTTCATGGTTGTAGGCCAGACAGCAGATCGAGACAAGGACATTATTTTCCATAGCAAGCTCCAGAATATTTTTCTTGCCTCCCCCTCTGGGGGAGGTGCCCCAGTGCGCACACTGGGGCGGAGAGGGTCTCCATCATTGTACCATGTCCGAAAGCCCTCTCAGTCATCGCCGCTCACGGCGCTGACAGCTCCCCCAGAGGGGGAGCCAAGGTCTATAAGCTTACTCTCCCAGCAGCTTTGCCGTCTGCGCTGCTACCTTGGCGTTGTTGAGCACTAGCTTGATGTTGGACTCGAGGCTGTCGCCGCCGGTGAGCTCCACGACCTTGGCAAGCAGGAAGGGGGTAGTCTCCTTGCCGTGGATGCCCTGGGCCTTGGCCTCACTCAGCGCCTGCTCGATGGCGGCGTCGATGGTGGCTTTGTCCATGGCGTACTCCTCGGGGATGGGATTGGTGACCAGCATGCCGCCCTTGTAGCCGAGACCACGCTGGGCGCGGAACATGGCGGCCAGCTCCTCGGGGGAGTCGACCCGGTAGTCCACGCCGAAGCCGGACTTGCGGGTATAGAAGGCGGGCAGCTCGTCGGTGCCGTAGCCGATCACGGGCACACCCTTGGTCTCGAGGTATTCGAGCGTAAGGCCGAGATCGAGGATGGACTTGGCGCCCGCGCAGACCACCATGACGGGAGTCTGGGCAAGCTCCTCAAGGTCGGCGGAGATGTCCATGGTCGTTTCCGCGCCGCGGTGCACGCCGCCGATACCGCCGGTGGCGAAGATCTTGATGCCCGCCATGTGGGCGATGATCATGGTGGTGGTGACGGTGGTGGCGCCGTCGGCCTTGCGTGCGACCAGCGCGGGCAGATCGCGGCGGCTGGCCTTGGCAACAGCGCGCCCGGTCTTGCCGAGATATTCGATCTCCTCATGCGTAAGGCCCGCCTTGAGCCTGCCGCCGATGACGGCGATGGTGGCGGGAGTCGCGCCGTTATCGCGTATGGTCTGCTCGACCAGCAGCGCGGTCTCCACGTTCTTGGGATAGGGCATGCCATGGGAGATGATGGTGCTCTCGAGCGCGACGACGGGCTTGCCCGCGGCAAGTGCTTCCTTTACTTCGGGGGAAATGTCAAGATACTGATTCATAGTTTACTCCTGAATAATAATGATTTGACGGGAAAGAGGCTGTGAAGAAACTATTTCACAGCCTCTTTCACATGTCATTCTGAGGAGCAAAGCGACGAAGAATCTTTATGGAAGATCCTTCGCTGGCGCTCAGGATGACAGGATGAGGATTACTTCGCCTTGATATAGGGCTTGCCGTTGGCGGCGGGGACGCGGGACTTGCCCACGAACAGCACCAGCACGATGACCGTGACCACATAAGGGATCATGGAGATGAGGTGCATGTTCACGCCGGACGAGCCGCCCAGCACCACCTTGAGGCCGGAGCAGAAGCCGAACAGCAGGCAGCCCAGCAGCGCGCCCTGGGGGCGGAACTTGCCGAAGATGACCGCCGCGATGGCGATGAAGCCCTGGCCGACGATGGAGATGGGCTTAAACTGGGTGGAGAGCGTCATGGTGACACAGGCGCCGCCGAGACCCGCGAGGAAGCCGGAGATGCACACGCAGGCAAAGCGCATGGCAATGACGTTGATGCCCAGGGTCTCGCAGGCCTGGGGATGCTCGCCGCAGGCGCGAAGCCGCAGGCCGAAGCGGGTCTTGTAGAATACAAACCACACGATCAAAACCGCGATAAACACCAGATAGGTGGAAGCGTATGTGGCGAAGACATTGTCCATGAAACGCCCGAAAGTCGTAGTGGTGTCAAACAGACCGGAAAACAGCTTGGGCATTTTCTGGGTGGCAGACAGGGGAATGGTATCGGTTGAATTGAACATGACCTTGGCGAGCATGATCACGATGCCGGGGCCGAGCATGTTGATGGCGGTGCCGGCAATGGTCTGGTCCGCGCCGAGGTTTACAGTGGCGATGGCATGCAGCATGCCGAAGAACGCGCCCGCAAGGCCGCCGCAGAGAAAACCGATCCAGGGGTTCCCTGTAAAGTAAGCGATGACGGTGCCGGTAAAGGCGCCGGCGGTCATCATGCCCTCGATGCCGATGTTGACCACGCCCGAAACCTCCGAAAAGCAGGAGCCGAGCGCACCGTACAGCAGCGGCGTGGAGTAGGCCAGCGTGGCAAAGAGAATGATACCCAGGGTGTTGATAAAGTTCGTCATGACTTGGCCTCCTTCTTCTCTTCTGCTTTCTTGATGGCTGCCGCCTCCGCGTTGCGATTCGCGCGGGACTTCAGACGATTGAGGTTTTCAAAGATTACGGAGATAGCGATGAAGAAAACAACGGTGCCGACGATGACGTTGATGAGCTGGGTGGGAACACCTTCCAGATTCAGCTTGCTGCCGCCGTACATCAGCGCGCCGTAGAAGAGACCGGCCACCAGCACGCCGAAGGGATTGGAGCAGCCGATCAGGGCCACGACGATGCCCGCAAAGCCGAAGCCCTCCTGACTCGTAAAGATAGAGATGCGCTTGCCCATGCCCATGACTTGAAGCGCGCCCGCAAGTCCGGCAAGAGCGCCGGAGATGGCCAGCGCCGTAAGAATGGAGCGGTTGACGTTAATGCCGGCGTACTCGGCCGCAAATTTGTTGGAGCCGACCGCCTTGAGTTCAAATCCCAGGGTGGTCTTTTCAATGATGAACCAGACGAGCAGCGTCGCGACAATCGCAATGATAAAGCCCCAGTTTGCCGTCGGGGCGAGCCCGGCACTCTTGATAAAATCCTTGGAGAAAAGAAGGCTTGCGTTGTCGGCAATGTTCTTGGTTGCTTCGGCAGAACCGTCGTTTTTGATAGCGGGAATACCGGCGATGAAGTTGGAGAGGTAGAAGGCGATCCAGTTGAACATGATCATGGACAGCACTTCGTTGATGCCCCACTTGGTCTTGAGAACGCCTACGATGATGCCCCAGAGAGCACCTGCCGCCATCGCGGCGAGAAAGCACAGGGGAATCAGAATGGGCTTGGGCAGATTGCCGGCGAGAATACCGGTACAGGCGGCGGCCATGGAGCCGACCACAAACTGGCCCTCCGCGCCGATGTTGAACACACCGGTCTTGAAGGAGAAGGCAACGGACAGACCAACGACGATATAGGGAACTGAATAGACAACTACGTAGGAAAAGCCCTTGAGACTGGTTACGCTGTTAATGAGTCTTCCGTAGGCTGCGCTCACGGAAAGATTCATAATCACAAGGAACACCGCGCCCACCAGAAAGCCCAGCAGGATGGACAGCAGGATATGGATGAAGCGGTTTTCCGAAATGATGTCGAGGAAGCCTTTGTTCTTTGTCATGCCTTTTTCCCTCCTCCTGCCATCATCAGGCCCAGATCGTTCTCGTTGGCGTCCTTGCCGGGGATGGAGGCGACGATCTGACCGTCGAAGATGACGTCGATAATGTCCGAAAGACTCATGATCTCGTCAAGTTCAAAGCTCACCAGCAGCACGGCCTTGCCCTTGTTGCGCTGGTCGACGATGTACTTGTGCACATATTCGATCGCGCCCACGTCCAGACCGCGGGTGGGGTTGACGGCGATGAGCAGGTCCTTGTCGTTCTGCACCTCGCGGGCGATGATGACCTTCTGCTGATTGCCGCCGGAGAGGGTGCCCGCCGGACGCTTCTCGCTGCCGGAGGGGCGGATGTCATACTTCTCGATGGACTTGCTCGCATGGGTAAAGATGGGATCGCGCTGCAAAACACTCTTTCTAGCGAAGGGATCTTTTTCATAGTTCTGGAGAATGAGGTTATCCTCGATGGAGAAATCCAGCACCAGACCATGCTTCTGACGGTCGGCGGGGATAGAGGACACACCGTGCTGAAAGCCGAAGGCGGGCGGCTTGTTGAAAACGTCCGTGCCGTTTACCAGCACCTGGCCCTTCGTTCCCTTGCGCAGGCCCGTGATGACCTCGACAAGCTCGGTCTGGCCGTTGCCGTCGATGCCGGCGATGCCGACGATCTCGCCGCGCCGCACCTGGAGATTGAGACCCTTGACGATCTCGATGCCGCGGTAGTCGAGGCAGTGCAGATCCTTCACGTCCAGCACCACGTCGCCGGGCTCCTGCTCGGGCTTGTCCACCTTAAAGGTGACCTTGCGGCCGACCATCATGGAGGCAAGGTCGTTTTCGTCCACCTTCTCCACATCCACGGTGTCGATGTACTTGCCCATGCGGATGATGGTGCAGAAGTCGGCGGACTCCTTGATCTCCTTGAGCTTGTGGGTGATGATGATAATGCTCTTGCCGTCCTTGACAAGGTTGTGCATGATGGCGATGAGCTCGGTGATCTCCTGCGGGGTGAGGGAGGAGGTGGGCTCGTCCAGGATCAGGATATCCGCGCCGCGGTAGAGGGCTTTCAGAATCTCCACACGCTGCTGCATGCCGACGGAGATATCCTCGATCTTCGCGTCGGGGTCGATGGACAGGCCGTAGCGCTCGGAGATCTCCACCACGTTCTTGCGCGCGGTGGCCATGTCGAGGCTGATGCCCTTGGTCGGCTCCGTGCCGAGGACGATGTTCTCCGTGACGGTGAAGGGCTGGACGAGCATGAAGTGCTGGTGCACCATGCCGATACCGGCGTCGATGGCGTCACGGGGATTGTTCATGACGATTCTCTTGCCGTTGACCAGGATGTCTCCCGAGGTGGGCTTGAGCAGGCCGTAGAGCTGGTTCATCAGCGTCGACTTGCCCGCGCCGTTTTCGCCCAGGATCGCGTGGATCTCGCCTTTGTGGACGGTGAGGTTGATGCCGTCATTGGCGACAAAATCGCCGAAGCGCTTGACGATGTTGCGCATTTCGATGACGGGCGTGTTCATGTCCACATACTGTTTTGCCAAAGTGACCGCCCCCTATAAGTATAGTATCTCTCTTCTTTCCGCCGGTGAAACGCCGCAAAACCGGGACAGGGGAACCGGCAGCGCGGCGCGGACCGGATGCGCATGAAATCAGATACTGTATTATAACACAAGACCTTGTGCTTTTCTACCATTTCTTGTTCCAAACTGATAAATTTGTAGAGTGTACAGACGCCCGACAAATCGAGACAATGGAACTTGGCTCCCCCTCTGGGGGAGCTGGCACGGCGCGTGTCCGCCCGCGCCGTGACTGAGAGGGCTGTTGGATGCGGTACGAAGTCAGAGGACCCTCTCCGTCATTCGCCTTGCGTGCGACGGCGGATGCCACCTCCCCCAGAGGGGGAGGCAAAAAAAGGCGAACCATATAAAAAATCCCGCCGCCTTTCGGCGACGGGATGGGGATTCAATTGCTCTGCTTATCAGCCCAGGGTAAAGGTGGGGCAGTCAGCGGTGGAGGTGGGAACAGTCAGAGTGCCGTCGATGATGGCCTGCTTGGCAGCCTCGACCTTCTCGAGCACGTCAGCGGGGATGTGGTCGCCGGTAGTGGCGAAGCCGACAGCGCCGTCAGCGAGGGTGTAATGGTGCTCGCCGCCCTTGAACTCGCCGGCCTTGAGGTCCTTGGCGATGGCAACGCAGCCGGCGCCGGTGTCCTTCAGAGCGGAGGAAACGATCCAGTCGTTGTTGAGAACGGCAGCCTGGTCGGCGTCAACGCCGATACCCCAGATCTGAGCCTCGGCGCAGGCATTCATGGCGCCGGTGCCGGTGCCGCCCGCAGCGTGGTAGATAACGTCGGCGCCCTTGGTGATCATGTCCTTGGCAGCGGTGTTGCCGCCGGCAATGTCAGTGAAGGAGTTGGCATTGTACTGAAGAACGGTGGCATCGGGGCAGGCCTCGAGAACACCGGTGATGTAGCCGACACCGAAGAGATTCATGGTATCGGAAACCATGCCCTGGATGTAGCCGACGGTCTTGCTCTGGGTCATGTAGCCGGCGATCAGGCCGACGAGGTAGGAGCACTGCTCCTGCGCGAAGGTCAGGCAGGCGACGTTCTCGAGATCGGCGTTGGTGGCATCGTCGATGATGGCAAACTTCACGTCGGGGTTGTCCGTGGCTGCCTCGCGGGTGGCGTCAGCGAGCATGTAGCCGACGGTGATGATGAGGTCATACTCTTCGTCAATGAAGGTGTTGATGTTGGTCTGGTAGTCAGCGTCGGTCTTGCTTTCGAGGTAGTTGACCTCAAAGCTGGGGTCTTCCTTGGCCAAAGCCTGGAGACCGGCCCATGCAAACTGGTTAAAGGACTGGTCGTTGACGCCGCCGACGTCGGTGACCATACCGATCTTGATCTTGTCGTCAGCGTGAGCGGTGACGGTCAGAGCGAAGATCATGCACAGAACGAGAGCCATTGCGATGATTTTTTTCATGTTCTTTCCTCCATAAAATAAATTTTGGACGAATGTTGTATGTGCGGAAAACCCCGCGAAAAAATTATATCATGGGGAAGGGAGAAAAACAAGGGCAAGTTTTGGGATTTAAAGGCAGAGAGGGCACACCCCTTTAGCCTGTCATCCTGAGCGTAAGCGAAGGATCTTTCCCCACGAGCAAGAGGAAGCAGAAGATTCTTCGCTGCGCTCAGAATGACATTTCACTTTGTAAAGTTAAGACACGGCGGCGGAAAAACCCGCCGCCGTGCGTTCATACGATTCTCTTGTCTCTGACCTGGGCGTCGTAGTGCTTGTTGAGGAAGGGACGGATGACGTAGTAGATCAGCTTGTTTTCGCCGTTGGTGATGTAGAGGGCGAAAGTCGCGGCAAAGAGGATCAGCGCGACGAGCGCGATCTTGCCGAGCAGCTTCAGCAGGAACGCAAGTACATTTTTCATTTCTGCGTTCTCCTTTCTTTGTTAGTCAATTGCGAATACGATTCGCAATTGAGGTACTCGCGCTTATCGCATACGGCGGACTGTAACACGCCGTATTTGGTCGGCGCGAGGCCTCACATAGTTCGGCTCAGGGTGTTTTTGAAGCGGCAAAGCTGCTTCAAAAACAGATCGAATTTTCTTCGGGGAAAACACCGAACTGTTGGGAAATATATACAGTGGATCAGTACGCCTGGGAGTCGTCAAATTCGACGATGGTGGGATCGAGGGGCTTTTCATTGAGCACGACGGACATGTAGTTGTTCACGCAGTTGCGCATGTCCTGACGGGAGACCGTGCGGCTGTCCTCCAGGTCATGCTCGATGAAGATGAAGTGGAAGCCGAGGTCGCGGGCCTGCTCCTCCATCATGGCGTGTACGCCCAGCATGCCCTTGCAGGCGATGTTGTCGTTCATGAGCACCATGTCGCAGTTGAACTTCTTGGCCCAGTCCCAGACGGCGTTGACGTTGTCCCAGCCGCCGACGGCGTGGTGGCGCATGGTGGCGCGCTGCTCCAGGGCGGTCAGATCGTCAAGGGCCTTTTCGCGGTCGGAGGTGTCGATCTGGTTGTAGCCCATGGTGGAGTCCATGTTCAAAACGATGGTGATGCCCCAGCAGTTCTGCGTCCAGGTGGGGAAGTCGGTGTAGTAGACCGCGGACGGCCCCCACAGGAAGGCGCGGTGGCGGGTCTTGCCGCCGAAGGGCTGATACTTCTCCTCGTAAGCCTGACGCATGATCTCGATGACCTTGCGGTCGATCTTGTTGAAGTAGGGGTCGGCACCGTTGGCGGACTGCCACTCATAGAGCTTGTAGAGCGTCTCTGCGATGCCGGAGAGGGCGGAGTAGGGAGTCTTGAAGATCTCCCACTTCTCAAGCTCGATGGCGTTCTGCTCGTTCATGATCTCGGCGTACTTGTAGAAGGTGTCCCAGTCGTACTTGACACCGTAGTGCTCCTCGACGAAGGCGATGGCGTTGAGAAGCTCCTGACGGGAATAGGGGATGGCCTCCTTCTCGGCGTGCTGCATGGCCATGGTGACGGGGAAGTCGGGCAGGCCGATGCGGCGGCGCTGGAACATGGAGGTCGCCTCGGAGGCGTTGCAGGGCATGTTGGTCGAGAGCATGACCTTGCCGAGGATGGGGAAGGCGTCGTCGAGGGCAACGCCCGCCTCGGCCGCGCACCTTGAGCACACGTCGGCGGCAAGCCCGAAGGACTCGGCCACGTCGATGTAGTAGGGCTCAATGTGCTGGTCGATGTCGCAGATGATGAACTCCGGCAGGGTCTGCATCGGCACGGGGGTCAGGCCCTTGAAGCCCTTGAGGAAGAGGGGCGGGATGGTCTCGTCGAAGGGGATGCACTTGTCGCTGTCCGGCCCGCCGCCGAGACGCTTGTCGTTTGCGAGGATGAAGGCGATCTTCTTGGTGAGGTTCTGGACGATGCCGTACATATTCATGTGCGCGATGCGAAGCTCCGTCCCGCGGTAGCCCTCAAAGAGTCTGTCGATGAACATGAAGGTGCCGAGGTAGGAGCCCATCCAGCGGTATTCCCAGAAGCCCTTGAGGATGGGGAGGGGAGCGGAGGCGACCATGCCCGCCATGGCGGCGAGGTTCTTGAGCCACGCGGAGTAATCGTAGAAGGTGTCGCGCACACCGCGCCACTCGCGCCATTTGGCGACGCCGGTCTTGTCGTAGTAGCGGCTGCGCTGGCCGCCGACGCCGTGCTCTGCCTGCCACAGGGGGTCGAAGCGCTCAAGCTTTTTGTCGACGGCGTCTATGAGCTTATCGGTAAACTTCATTGTTATTTTCCTCCGTGAATCTGCTTGATTTCCAGCGACTCGATAAAAGCCTGGAAGCGGGTGCGCAGCTGGCCCACCGCGCCGAGGGCGTATTCCTTCTCGATGGTGCAGCAGGGGATGTGCAGCTCGTTTGTGAAGATGTGGTTTGCCAGCACCTTTTCATAGCTCCAGAACTCGCAGAACTTCATGTTCTCGTAGATGACGCCGTCGGCCTTGAACTCCTTCACGAGGCGCTCGACCTCGTGGTGGCGCTGGTCGATCTTCATGCCGTCCATGAACCGGGCGCACTGGTTCCAGTGCAGATAGTGGCGGCACACGGCGTCGAAGGCGGTCTCGCCGTCGCGGACGGTGATCTGCTCGCGGCTCGGGAAGGAGCCGAAGCAGTAGCGGTCTGCAACCACCATCGCGCCGCAGGACTCGATAAGCTTGGTAAACTCGGGATCGTCGACCTCGGAGCCGACGAGGGCCACTCTGGCGCGGAAGGGGAATTTCGGTTCCGGCTCGCGTTTTTCAAGCTCCCACAGGGTTTCCCGCAGGTAGGGGAGGATCAGCTCGTGCGGGCAGACCTGGCTTACCAGCTGGATGACGTGAAACTCATAGCCCGTGATGTTGGGATTGTCGGCCCGACGGTGGTCGCCGATGGCCTCAATGATGGCGCTGACGGCGTTGTGGTCGTCGATGGCCTTGCGGATGGCCTCGTCGGAGATGTCCACGCCGTAGTGCTCCTGGAGGGGCAGGAGGATGTTCTTGCGCAGCTGGACCTTGTAGTATTCAAGGTTGTTTTTATCGCCCTTCATGGGCGGGTCCATGATGGTGGAGAAGAAGCGCTCGTTCTTTACCGGGTGCAGGAGCTCAAAATGCTCCTCCATGCGCTCCATGGTGGCGCAGGACTCCGCTCCGAAGAGAGCGTTCAGGTAATTGTAGCCGCCCTCAATGGCGCGCTCGAGGATGGAGCGGGCGTAGGGACATGTGCGGTTGGTCATGTAGTAGCCCGCCACGTCCGTGGATGTGCAGCGCGGCGCGCGCAGTCTGGACGAGAAGCAGCCGGGGAGGTTCAAAAGCGTCTCGGGGATGTAGTAGCAGTTATACCCCAGGGCAAGCTTTCCGTCCTCGATGGCTTTGGTCACAAGCTCGTTCTGCGCGTCCTGCAGCAGGTTCTCGAAGTAGATCAGATGTTTCAGATCCTTCAAGCAGGTACACCTCTTTTCTGTTTATTGGGGAAACGCTGAATAAGCCGCCGCACACATCTTGACGGCATATTTCCCGCCATATTTCGTTTCAAAACCTTGACATACACAAAGTATGCCTGCGGTTTTTCACCTTCATCTGGCGAAAAATCTGCTCGCCAATCTGTGTACTTCGGTTTACTCAGCGCTTCCCATAAGCCGATTATGCTGATGAAAAGTTTATCATATAAGCCGCATACAGTCAAGAACGGGAGGCGGAAAGGAACCGGGAATTTGCACTGTTACACAGCGCTTTTGACTTGGCTCCCCATCTTCGCGGAAAGGCAGAAAATGCGCTATCCCCTTGGCTCCCCCTCTGGGGGAGCTGTCACCAGTGCTCACACTGGTGACTGAGAGGGCTGCCGGACGCGGCAGCAAGTCGGAGGACCCTCTCCGTCATTCGCCTTGCGTGAGACGGCGAATGCCACCTCCCCCAAAGGGGGAGGCAAGGTGGCTGCACCGCCTTTAGATCTCATAAAACAAAACATGGGTATCGGCTTTAATCAGCTAATCCCGTCATTGCGAGCCAGTGCGCACACTGGCGTGGCAATCCGCCCGCCGGAGGCCCTTATCAACTCAGAAATCAAACCATCGGTCACTGGTTCGCAATGACAGACCGGGAGCTGGTTCTTGCTGAATTAAGCCGATACCCATAAAACAAAATTTACCTCACTTTAACAACTCCCCCCTTGCGTCCGAGCGGGAAAGATGGTAAGCTTATACCAACAGTATCCCATTCCATATTTACTGAAAAAGGAGTGTATGTCATTATGCTTAAAATTATCATGGGGCTCAAGGGCTCCGGAAAAACGAAGGAACTGGTCGGCCTTGTCTGCAAGGCTGTCAGCGAGGGCGAGGGCGACGTGATCGTCATCGAGAAGGACCGCAAGCTCACCTACGACATTCCCTATCAGGCCCGCCTCATCGACGCCGGCAGCTACGACATCGGCACCTACGAATTTTTCAAGGGCTTCATCTCCGGCATCCACGCCGGCAACTATGACATTACCCACTTCTTTATTGATAACTTCTATAAGCTCGTCAACGACCGCGACGAGGCAAACGTGGTCGCCTTCATCCTCTGGCTTGCCGATTACGCCGAGCGCGAGAAGATCGAGTTCGTGATCTCCATGAGCTCCGACCGCGAGAAATGCCCCGAGGAGCTCAAGCAGTACCTGATCTGAAACAGATTCATATAACAAAAACCACCTGCTCCGGCAGGTGGTTTTCTCATTATGTGCGTAAAGCCGGTATAAACTTTTCCAGCATCCCGCGCACGGCTTTGTCAAGCGGCCTGATGATCCAATCCGCAAGCTGGGCAAGCCCCGCCGCGCCGAGAAAGCTCAAAAGCCCCAGCGGCAGCATATACCAGAACTGCACGTTCAGATCCGGCACCGCCGCCTTGAAGCGGGGGTAGATCAGCGCATCGGTGATCCAGGACAGCAGATAGATGGACAGCGACAGGGAGGCAAAGTATTTGACCGCCGCCTGCACCTTTGCGGGGAAGCGGTCGGCCCCGGCGTTCTGCAAAATCACAAAGCACAGCAGAGCCGTGACATAGCCCTGGTAGTGGTCGTGCTTTGTTACCTCGATGGTCCACTCGCCGCCCGGGCCGAGCAGCCATACGTCTATCCCCACGAACGCCGCCACCAGCACGAGCAGCAGTCCGGCGGCCTTTTTTGCCGACACCTGCGGGCGTGTTTTATGCAGATACGCCCCGGTAAAATAATAGGCAATGGGAGAGAGATTTTTCCACCACACGGTCATGAGATGCACCGGGCGGTGCAGCAGACTCGGCAGGATGGACAGATACAGAAACGTCCCGATCAGCACCAGCCGCTGTTTGTTCGATTCCAGACCGTTGAACGCGAGATTCAGAAACGGGATCATCAGGAAAAGCCCCAGGTACATGAGCAGATACCAGGCGTATTCGATGCTCTCAAAGCTGATGAGCTCGCTGACCATCCGGTGCAGGCCCAGAGGCTCATGCAGGAGGAAGATACGGGCAAGCCAGGCGAAGGCGCTGCACACGAGATAGGTGATATAAATGCGCACAAAGCCCAGATAATACCGGGCCGAGAGCTTTTTCTCGGAACAGAGATACCCGGTTAACATAATAAACATCGCGACGCAGGTGCCCACGATCATCCTCAGACCGATGGAGGCGAGCTTGATGGGGAAGGCGGTGTCGAACTCATAAAGCCCGGTGTTGTCAAAAAAGTGGGAGAACACGATGAACAGCGCCGCCACGGCCCGCACAAAGTCCAGATTGATGTCATGCTTTTTTGCCATCACTTCACCACCACATTCTCTTTCCCGAGCCGTTCCTCCAGCTCCAGCACCAGCCCCTCGTGGATGAGGCAGCTTGCGCCGATGCGTTTTTTCTCCTCGGCGCAGTAAATGATCATCTGCTGCGTGCCGGGGAACATGGTCAAAATGAGCTTGATCCGCTCAAGCTCGGGGTCGGACGCGCTTTTGAGCTTGACCCAGAGCTTTTGATCCTTCGGCGGGGCGCTCTTCTCCGTCGGGAGATTCGCGTCGGAGAGGGGACGGATGGTCTCCACCATGAGCTGCGGCTCCTTTTCGTCGCGCACCGAAATGCGCCCCTTGACGAGCAAGGCGGCGTTATCCTTGACGTACGCCCCGCCGGTGTCCAGCGCGCGCTGGAAGGCCATCAGCTCCATGGAGCCGGTGTCGTCCTCGAGCATGATATAGCTCATAAGGGTGTTGTTCTTCGTCGTGCGCGTGCGGGCCGATTCCACCACGCCCGCCACGGTGATCATCTGGTTGTCCTGGAAGCGGCGCGGCCCGTCCTCGGAGGCAAAGTCGCCCGTCACGGCCCCGATGGGCACCGCGCCGATGCGCCGCACCACATCCCGGTACCCGTCCATGGGGTGGCCGCTCAGATAAAGGCCCGTGGTCTCCTTCTCCATCTGCATCTTCTCCATGGGGGAGTACTCCTCCACATCCGGGATGGGGATGACCGCCGGGGCCTTCTGCCCCTCGTCGTTAAAGTCGCCGAAGAGGTCGAGCTGCCCGGAGATGTTGTCCCTTGCCGACTGAGCGATGGAGTCGAGCACCGCGCCCGACACCTGCATCAGCGCCCGGCGCTTGTAGCCCATAGAGTCGAAGGCCCCGGCCTTGATGAGGTTTTCGACCGCCCGACGGTTTAATTCCTTGCCGTTCATGCGGCGGCAGAAGTCCTCAAAACCGGTGAACGGCCCGTTCTCCGTGCGCTCTGCGACCAGCTGGTCGATGGCACCCCAGCCGATGCCCTTAATGGCGACAAGGCCGTAGCGGATGTTCTGCCCGGCCACCGTGAAGTTTGCGCCGGAGGCGTTCACATCCGGAGGCAGGAGCTTGATGCCCATTTCCCGGCACTCGGCGATATATTCCGCGACCTTGCCGCTGTTGCCGAGGATGGAGGTCAGAAGCGCCGCCATGTACTGCTGAGGGTAGTGCCGCTTCATGTAGGCCGTGCGGTATACGATGATCGCATAGGAAACCGCGTGTGCTTTGTTGAAGGCGTAGCTTGCAAAGTCCAGGATCTCGTCATAGATGGAGTTTGCCACATCCTCCGGGATGCCGCGCTTTATAGCCCCGTCGATGCCGCGGCTTTCGTCGCCGTGGACAAAGGCGATGCGCTCGGCGTCGATGACCTTGTGCTTCTTCTTGGACATGGCCCGGCGGATGCTGTCGGCCTGCCCCAGCGAAAAGCCCGCGAGGGAGCGGAAAATCTCGATGACCTGCTCCTGATACACGATGCAGCCGTAGGTGACGGCGAGGATGGGGCGCAGGCTCTCGTGCTTGTATTTGATCTTCTCCGGATGCTGGGACCACTCGATGAACTTCGGGATGGAGTCCATGGGGCCCGGGCGGTAGAGGGCGATGATGGCGGTGATATCCTCGATGCTCTTGGCCTTGATCCCGGTGCAGACGCCCGTCATGCCCACGCTTTCAAGCTGGAACACGCCCGAGGTGTGGCCCGCCGCCAGCATGTCAAAGGTCTCCTTGTCGTCCACCGGCGCGTCCGCCACGCGAAAATCCGGTTCCTTCTCGCGCACAAGGCGCTCCGCGTCGTCGAGCACCGTGAGGTTCCGAAGCCCGAGAAAGTCCATCTTGAGAAGCCCCAGCTCCTCAAGTGTCGTCATCTGGTACTGGCAGACCACCGACTCGTCGTTCATCGCCAGCGGCACATATTCATACACCGGCCTGTCCGTAATGACAACGCCGGCCGCATGAGTCGAGGCGTGGCGCGGCATGCCCTCGAGGGCCTTCGCCACGTCGATGAGGCGCTTGACCTTCTCGTCCCCCTCGTACATGTCCCGCAGGGGCTTGGATAATTTGAGCGCTTCGTCCAGCGTCATGTTGAGCGCCATGGGCACCTGTTTGGCAACCGCGTCGGTCTCGGCGTAGCTCATGTTCAGCACGCGCCCCACGTCGCGGATCGCGGCACGGGCAGCCATGGTGCCGAAGGTTACGATCTGGGCCACGTGGTCGTGACCGTACAGGCGGTTTACATAATCTATAACCTCGCCCCGGCGGTTGACGCAGAAGTCCACGTCGATATCCGGCATGCTCACGCGCTCGGGGTTTAAGAAGCGTTCAAAGAAAAGGCTGTATTTGATGGGGTCCACGTCCGTAATGTGCAGGCAGTAGGACACCACGCTGCCCGCCGCGCTGCCGCGCCCGGGTCCGACGGGGATGCCGTTGCGCTTGGCATAGCCGATGAAGTCCGAGACGATGAGGAAGTAATCCACAAAGCCCATGCGGTGGATCATGTCCAGCTCATACTCAAGCTGCTTGTGGATCTCGGGCCGGTCGGCAAAGCGCTCCTTGAAGCCCTTCTCGCAGAGCTTCTGCAGATATTCCCAGCTGTCCGTCTCGCCCTGGGGGAGCTTGAAGCGCGGCAGCTTGTAGTTGCCGAACTCAAAGTGAAAGTCGCACATGTCCGCAATTTTCTGGGTGTTGTCGGCGGCCTCGGGCAGCTCCGGGAACAGGGCGCGCATCTCGTCTTCGGACTTTAAGTAAAACTCCTGGGTCTCAAAGCGCATGCGGTTGGGCTCGTCCACGGTCTTGCCGGTCTGGATGCACATGAGCACATCCTGATAATAGGCGTCGGACTTGTCGATATAGTGCGCGTCATTTGTCACGGCGAGGGGAATGCCGGTCTCACGGGAAAGACGAATCAGTCCCTGGGCGGCGCGGGTCTCGTCGGCGATGCCGTGGTTCTGGATCTCGAGGAAGAAGTATTCCTTCCCGAAGAGGTCCCGCAGCTCCAGCGCCTTGGCCTTCGCGCCCTCGTAGTCGTCATGAATGAGCATCTGGGGGATGGCCCCGGCGAGGCACCCGGACAGGCAGACCAGGCCCTCCGCGTGCTCGTGCAGCAGCGCCCAGTCGATGCGGGGCTTGACGTAGAAGCCCTCGGTAAACGCGGCGGAGACCATATAGCAGAGGTTCCGGTAGCCTGCCTCGTTGCGGCACAGGAGGATCAGGTGGGAGTACTCATTGTCCACGCCGTGCACGCGGTCGGTGCGGCTGTGGGGGGCGACATAGACCTCGCAGCCGATGATGGGCTTGACGCCCGCCGCCTCGCAGGCCTTGTAGAACGCGACGGCCCCGTACATGACCCCGTGGTCGGTGAGCGCGACGGCGGTCTGCCCCAGCTCCTTTGCGCGCGAAGGGAGCCTCTCCGTCCGGCACGCGCCGTCAAGGAGGCTGTACTCGCTGTGAACATGTAAATGCACAAAGGCCATGGCTTTATTCCTCCGGCGTATAGTTCATGAGCTTTTTCAATCTGTGGCTCAGACAGCTTTTGCTGACCTTGGGGAAGCTCAGCTCCGCAAGGTCTGCCAGACTTGCCTCGGGGTTTGTGATGCGCAGCAGTGCCGCGTCCTTGAGCGCCTCCGGCAGCACGTCCAGACTGCCGTAATCCTTCACAATGCGGCGGATGGCGGCAAGCTGCTCCTGGGCGGCGGCGACGGTTTTGTCGGCGTTTGCGCTGTCGCAGTTGATCTGCCGGGTGACGGTGTTGCGCATCTCCTTTTCCACTTTGGCGGTCATGACGCCCATGGCGGTGCTCGGCGCGCCGATGGCGGTGAAGAAGTCGGCGATGGCGTCGGCCTGCTTGAAGTATAAAAGCGCGTTGCCGGCCCGCTTCGTCTCGCGCGGCGAAAAGCCCATGTCCAAAAGCAGGGTATAGACCTCGCGGCTCACGCTCTGGTGGGCGGTGGCAAGCTCCAGGTGGTAGCGCTTCTCGGGATCGGTGACGCTGCCGCCCGCGAGGAAGGCGCCCCGTATGAAGGCCGCACGGCAGCTCTCGTCCTCCAGCACGCCGAAGTTGACATGGTGGGAGAGGGTGCCGCCAATCTCCGCGCCGAAGGCGTCAAAAATGAGCGCGAGCTTTTTGGGGTCGGTGACGGCAAAGCTCTGCTTGCCGCCTGCCCCTTCGGGCGGGAGCTGGTCGAAGCTGACGGAAAAGGCGCGTTTGAAAAGCTTCGGCAGGCGCTGGGCAAAGTCGGGGCTTGCGGTGATGATGCGCACTTCCCGTGCGTCAAAGCTGTGGCAGTACAGCAGCACGCCGTAGCATTCGGCCACGGCGGCGTCGCGGCGCTCCAGCCGGTCCCGGCAGAGCTCGCGCTTGGCATCGGATGAAAATGACATGGGCGTACCTACTTCTTGATGTCGCGGTTGACGTTTTCGGCGCTGATGCCCTTGGCTCTGAGATACTCGGTCAGGGCCGCGGCAATAGCGACGCTGCGGTGCCGCCCGCCGGTGCAGCCCACAGCGACCAGCAGGCTCAGCTTGCCCTCCTCCACATACAGCGGCAGCAGGAAGTCCAGCAGATCTTCCACCTTCGCCATGAAGCTGCGGGCATCGTTGCTGTCGAAGACATACTGGGCCACCGGCCTGTCAAGGCCGGTGAGCGGGCGCAGGTCCTCAAGGTAGTAGGGGTTCGGGAGAAAGCGCACATCGAACACAAGGTCGGCGTCGAGCGGGATGCCGTGCTTAAAGCCGAAGGCCTCCACCGTGACCTCGAGCTGACGCTTGGCGCCCGCGGGGGCGATGAGCTCAAAGAGCCTGCTCTGCAGCTGCCCGAGCGTGAGGGTGGAGCTGTTGACGATAAAGTCCGCCCGTTCCCGGATGGGGGCCAGCAGGTCGATCTCCCGGTAGACGGCCTCCTCAATGCTGCCGCCGCGCTTGGCCAGCGGGTGGGGCCTGCGCGTCTCCTTGTAGCGCTTGACGATGGTGGGCACATCCGCGTCCATGTACAGGATGCGGCAGGCGCAGTTCATGTCCTTGAGCTGGTCGAGCGTTTTCAGCAGCTCGTCAAAGCCGTTCTTGGCGCGCACGTCGGTCACCAGCGCGACCTTTTCATAGCGGCCGCCGGTCGCGATACACAGCTCTGCAAACTTCGGCATCAGCGCCACCGGGAGATTATCCACGCAGTAGTAGTCCAGGTCCTCCAGAACGTCCGCCGCGCGGCTCTTCCCCGCACCGGAAAGACCGGTTATAATCAAGAAATCCATAAGTTACCTCTGTCTCTTTGAAAGTGCAGCGCTTACTTGCCTCCCCCTCTGGGGGAGGTGCCCCAGTTCGCAAACTGGGGCGGAGAGGGCCTGTGCGTCGAAGAACGCCCTCTCAGTCACGGCGCTTGCGGGAGACGCGCCGTGACAGCTCCCCCAGAGGGGGAGCCAAGAATCAGGCTTCTTCAGTTCCACCCCATACCCGGTGCAGCGGCACCTGGGGGCCGTGATCCTCGAGCCTGTAGTCCGGGGGAAGAATGATCATCTCCGGCTCGAGCGCGACCTTGCTGTGCTCCCAGACCGTGCGGCGTATGTGCATCATGAGATCGTACACGTCGTGGGACGTGGCGTCGCCGGTGTTGACCACAAAGCCCGCGTGCTTTTCCGAAACCTGCGCCCCGCCGACGGCATAGCCCTTTAAGCCGGCCTCGTCGATGAGCGCGGCGGCGAAGCCGCCCTCGGGGCGCTTGAAGGCGCTGCCCGCGGAGGGGAGGTCCAGCGGCTGCTTCTCGCGGCGCTTTGCGTTTAATTCCCGCATCTTCTCCGCGATCTTCTCGGGCTCGCCCTTTTCAAGACGGAACACCCCGCTTAAAATCACGCAGCCCGGCATCTTCTGGAAAAAGCTCGAGCGGTAGCCGAAGGCGCACTGCTCGTTTGTGAGTTCATACAGCGCCTGCTCGGGCAGAAAGTGGATCACCACGCTCTCCACCGCGTCCTTGAGCTCCCCGCCGTAGGCCCCGGCGTTCATCATCAGGCCGCCGCCCACGCTGCCCGGGATGCCGGAGGCAAACTCCAGCCCCGTCAGGCCGTTTTGCTGCGCGAAGCTTGCCAGCTTGGAAAGCGAGACCCCCGCCTCGGCGTAGATCGCGCCGTCCGGCAGCAGGAACATTTTTGTGAGCTTCTCAGTGGAGATGATGAAGAGGTCCTTTAAGCCCTCGTCGGGGAAGAGAATGTTGGTGCCGTTGCCGAGGATGTAGGGGGCAAGCTCGTGCTTCTTGAGCAGATAGCAGAGCCTTGTGAGCCCCGTCACGTCCTGCGGCGCGGCCAGCGCCCGCACGGGCCCGCCGATGCGGAAGGAGCAGTGGCCGCTCATGGGCTCGTTTTCCTTCAGCTCCAGCCCCGGCATCTCCTGTTTGATCTCCTGAATGGCAAGTTCCAGCTGTTCCATAAAAATCTCCTAAATATGGTATTGAGTACGGAAAATAAGTATCGGCTTCCCGCATGTCATTGCGAACCAGTGACCGATGTCACGTCAAGCAAGGATCGCGTCACGCGTTCCTCGCGCGTCGCGCTGGTGTAGCAATCCGTATCCTCGGTAATCAAATGACAATGTGCTAAATCCAAGATGCCTCCGGCGGGCGGATTGCCACGCCAGTGTGCGCACTGGCTCGCAATGACAGAAGTTTTCAATCGACTTAAAGTAATCCGGCGTCAATCGCCATGTCGTGCTCCATCGCCAGCGCCTCGGCGGCGTTGTAGCCCATCTTCTTCTGGCGGTTGTTCATGGCGGCAAGCTCCATGATGACGGCGAGGTTGCGCCCGGGCCGCACGGGGATCGTGACCTGCGGGATCTCCACGCCCACAAAGCTCGCCGTCTCGCTGCTGAGCCCCAGACGGTCATAGGCCTTGGTGTTGTCCCAGGGCTCCATCATGATGACGAGATCCACGTTGCTCTGGGGCTTCACGGCGCCCATGCCGAACAGGTGCTTGACGTTGACCACGCCTATGCCTCGAAGCTCCATATAATATCTTATGAGCTCGGGTGCGCTGCCGATGAGGGAATGGCGGCTGACGCGGCGGATCTCCACCGCGTCGTCTGCAATCAGGCGGTGGCCGCGCTTGATGAGCTCCAGGGCCGTCTCGCTCTTGCCGATGCCGCTGTCGCCCATGAGCAGGATACCCTCGCCGTAGATCTCCACCAGCACGCCGTGCACGGTCACGCGCGGGGCGAGGTATTTCTGCAGCGAGTGGATCAGGTCCGCCTGGAAGGCCGAGGTGTCCTCGTCGGTGATGAAGACGTTGCGGTCATATTTGCGCGCCATCTCGATACACTCGGAAAAAGCGGACACACCGTGGCAGATCACCAGCGCCGCAATCTCGTGCTCCATGAAGCGCTCGAAAGTCTTGAGCCGATCCTCGGGGGAGAGGGTGTCGAGGTAGGTGCTCTCGACCCGGCCCATGATCTGGATGCGGGTGGGGTCGAAGTAGTCGTAAAAGCCGGTCAGCTGCATGGCGGGGCGGTTGACGTCGGAGTTGGAGATCAGGGCCTCTTCATAATCGGAGGAGAGGTTCAGCGGCTCGAGCCCGCCGTGCTCCTCCACGAGCTTTTTGAGCTTGACGGAATACTTGCTGCGCATAGTCGTTCACGCTTACCCTTTCTGAGAAATGTCTGTTATGATCGTACCTTCCATTTTACCCACTTTCCGCAGATTTGGCAAGCTCTTTTCCACGCATCCGGGCGTTGACCGCATGAAAAAACTTTTTCTCGCAATCTGTAAAATTTTCCTTGCATTTACCCGGCCCATCTGCTATTATAAATGAGCTGTCTGCCTGACAGCCAACACATGCAAGGAGGTGCTTCATCCATGGCGAAGTGCGAATTCTGCGACAAGGGCGTTACCTTCGGTATCAAGGTCAGCCACTCTCACAGACGTTCCAACCGTACCTGGAAGCCCAACGTGAAGCGCGTCAAGGCCATCGTCGACGGCTCTCCCAAGCACGTCTACGTGTGCACCCGCTGCCTGCGCAGCGGCAAGGTCACCCGCGCTGTGTAATTCCAATAATTACCGAAACGAGCCTGTCCCCAAAAGGGACGGGCTCTTTTCGGTTTAAAACCTAAATCATTCTTGCGTCCTCTTCTGGGGGCAGAGAGGGTCCCCGCTGAGAGGGAACGCCCCCCTTGCCTAAAGGGGGGTGCCCCAGTTCGCAAACTGGGGCGGGGGGATTCGGTTCATAGTGTTAAGCGGCAAGAACGGTATCCCCCAGTCATGGCGCTTGCGTGAGACGCGCCATGCCAGCCCCCTTTAGGCAAGGGGGCCATAGACGCGCGCCTTGCCTTCCTTCAAAGGGGAGGCATAAAGAATGCGCAGCTTTCGCCGCTCTCTCTTGTGTTTTTAAAATAGTTTTTGAGGCAGCTTTGCCGCCTCAAAAACACCTTAAGCCGAACTATGTGAGGCCTCGCGCCGACCAAGCGCGGCTTGTCTCCCGTAAGCCGCGCGCGATAAGCGCGAGTATCTCCATTGCGAACATTGTTCGCAATGGAATTCAGTATGCGACGCCCCAGAAGATCATGTGCTTGGCCGGCTTGCCACAGCAGGCGCAGACCTCGTCCAGCTTCTCCTGCTTGAAGGGGATGCAGCGGGAGGACATGCCCGCCTGCTCCTTCATCTTAAGCTCGCATTCTACATCGCCGCACCACATGGTCTTGATGAAACCGCCGTTTTTCTCCTGCAGCTCCTTGGCCTCCTCCACGGAGTGGGCCGCGTAGATGTGCTCGTCCAGGTTCTTTTTGGCCTTGTCGTAAAGTCCCTGCTGCACGGCGCTCAGAAGCTCCGGCACCTTCGCGGTCAGCTCTTCGAGCTTGACCTGGGTCTTCTCGCCGTTGTCGCGGCGCACCGCCACGCACACGCCGTTTTCGATATCCTTGGGCCCCAGCTCCACACGAAGCGGTACGCCCTTCATCTCGTACTGGGCGCACTTCCAGCCGAGGCTGTTGTCGCTGTCGTCGAGCTTGACGCGGATGCCGGATGCCTTGAGGGCCTCAAACAGCTCGTTTGCCTTCTCCAGAACGCCGGGCTTGTGCTGCGCCACCGGCACGACCACCACCTGGATGGGGGCCACCATCGGGGGCAGGACCAGACCGTTGTTGTCGCCGTGGGCCATGATGACCGCGCCGATCATGCGCGTCGTGGAGCCCCAGGAGGTCTGGAACGGGTACTGCAGCTTGTTGTCGCGCCCGGTAAAGGTCACATTGTAAGCGCGGGAGAACTTGTCGCCGAAGTAGTGGGAGGTCGCGCCCTGGAGGGCCTTGCGGTCCTTCATCATGCACTCCACGGTATAGGTGGCCTCAGCGCCTGCAAACTTCTCCTTGTCGGTCTTTCTGCCGCGCACCACGGGGATGGCGAGGACCTTTTCAAAGAAATCGGCGTAGCAGTTGAGCTGCTGCTCGGTCTCCGCCTGCGCCTCCTCGGCGGTCTCGTGGATGGTGTGGCCCTCCTGCCACCAGAACTCGCGCGAGCGCAGGAAGGGACGGGTGGTCTTCTCCCAGCGGATGACGGAGCACCACTGGTTATACAGCATGGGCAGCTCCCGGTAGGAGTGCAGCACGCGGGACCAGTGGTCGCAGAACATGGTCTCGGAGGTGGGACGGAAGGCAAGGCGCTCCTCGAGCTGCTCGCTGCCGCCCATGGTGACCCAGGCGACCTCGGGCGCAAAGCCGTTGACAAGCTCGCCCTCTTTTTTCAGCAGGCTCTCCGGGATCAGCACCGGCATGGCCACATTGACATGCCCGGTCTTTTTAAACTCTGCGTCCATGATCTGCTGCATATTCTCCCAGATGGCGTAGCCATAGGGGCGCAGGATCGTAAAGCCCTTGACGGAGGCATACTCCACCAGCTCCGCCTTGCGGCAGATATCGGTATACCACTGGGCAAAATCGACCTCCATATCGGTGATCTGCTCGACTTTCTTGTCTTTCGCCATAAAACTACCTCTCAATCGCCAGGGCCCTTGCCCCGCCGTAATGTCGGCTCAATGCGCCGCGTCTTCGTATTTTATAGCGGTAAGGAGTGCTTGTCAAGCTTTTCAAAAAAAGCATTTGCCGAAGCCGGTCGAAAATTTTTGTCTTTTTTTTGTAATATTTATCTTGACCAAACGAACGGAAAAAGGTATAATCACAATGAACACCGTTTGGAGGTGACCCCCATTAACAAACAGAGATTTCTGGCAGAGCTCGGGAAACTGCTGACCTTCATGCAGGAGGACGACAGGGCCCGTGCGCTCGAGCTGTACAATGAAATATTTGATGAGGTAGGCAACGAAACGGCTGTCCTGCAGCTGCTGGTATCCCCGACGCGCCAGGCGGTGAACCTCGCCCGCGCCTATGATTCGAGGGACCGCAAGTACCAGACCGACGACGGGCAGGAGCCCGCCTATCAGCTGGTGATCGAGGATCTGCGCCGCGATGCGCTCGCGCTCATTCCCGCCGAGCAAAAGCCCGAGGAGGGGCAGGTCTCCCTCTTCAACGATCCGGCTGCCACGGAGAATGTGTTTGAAAGCCTCAACCTCGGCATCCTGCCCGAGGACCACACCGAGAGCGCGGAGCCTGACAGACCCCATGCCCATGAGTCCGCCTTCTACCCCGATGAGGACAGGGAAGGCGAGAGCGCGCTCCTTACGCCGCCGCCCGTCGTCCCGGCGCCGGTCGTCGAGCCGGTGACCCCGGCCGTGGAGGAAGCCCCCGCCCCGGAGGCGGACAAGCTCTCTGACGTGGACGCCTTCCTCAAGGACTTTACGCTCAAGGACGATTTTGCTGCCGCTGAGCAGACGGCGAGCACCCCGACGCAGGTCCCGTCGATCCCGGATGAGGACGCTACCCGGCCGCTGCCGGAGCAGCCTGTAAAGAAGGAAGAGCCCGCAAGCGTACATGTACAGGAAAAGCCGCATCATGTGGATGTCAGCACCCTGTTCCTGGAGCCGGAGGAGCATCCGGCGCGCACACAGCCGCAGCAGGAGCATCCGCCCCGTACACAGCCGCAGGAGGAGCATCCGGTCCGTACCCCGCAGCAGCGTAAAAAGCCTGCCGTGAAGGACCTGCCGGACCTGACCGGCCCTGCCGAGCGCGAAGTAAATGTGCCGCTGCTGATCCTCTTCATCATACTGGCGATCCCGCTGGGACTTCTGGTCCTGGGACTGATCCTGTCGGCTGCGCTGCTCACGCTGAGCATGGCTGCGGTGTTCGGCTGCGTCGGCATCAGCGGTCTGATCGCGGCCTTCGGCTTTACGGTGTTCGCGGATATCCTGGTGGTGTTCGGTCTGTCGCTGGCGTCCACGGCCATCGGCCTGCTGCTGGCCTGGACCTTCATCTGGCTGCTGATCAGCGCGATCCCGGGCTTCATCCGCCGGGTCCTGGCGCTTGGCCGCAAGCTGTGCTATAAGGAGGTGTCGGCGTGAAAAAGGGCTGGAATATCATCCTGGTTATCGTGGTCATCTGCATTGCCGTCGGCGCCGTGTGCGCCGGTGTCGGCGTGCTGACAGGCGCGGACTTTGACCGCATCGGCACGACCCTTGAGGAGTACATCGCCGAGCAGCACAATGTGGACGCGGACCTGTTCATCCACGAGTGGATCCCCGAGGTGGCGGGCATCGTTCAGGACGGGATCAGAAACTGACGACAAAAACAAGATATGGGTATCGGCTTTAACCAGCTATATAGGCAGGATCAACGCTTACAGTGTAAAACCTGTACCGTAGGGGCTGATGTACCCTAAAGGGCAAACACCCTCATCGGCCCGAAACCTTAAAACTTGTACAATGTACCCACGTTTCGGGTCGATCTGGGCATTGCGCCCTTCATGGGTGGATCGACCCCTACGAAACAGGCACTCTGACGGTTTGCTGAAATAAGCCGATTCCCATAAAACAACATAGAATCCGTAGGGGCCGATCAGGAGATCGACCCCTTGTGTTTTTTGGGATACGAGATATATTGCTTTTTATGCGTATCGGCTTTAATCAGCTAATCCCGTCATTGCGAGCCAGTGCGCACACTGGCGTGGCAATCCGCCCGCCGGAGGCCCTTATCAACTCAGAGATTGCCACACCAGTGACATCGGTCACTGGTTCGCAATGACAGACCGGAAGCTGGTTCTTGCTGAGTTAAGCCGATACCCATATTGCTTTTTTGTGAAAAGCACTTGCTTTTCGGCGGCTGATTCAGTAAAATCAAAAGGAATATCCCGGGGAGGTCTGAACCATGGAGGAAAAGCGGATACGCCGCCATCTGATTTTCACCGGCCTTGTCCAGGGTGTGGGCTTTCGCTGGCGGGCAAGGCAGGCGGCCAATGCCGCGGGCTGTACCGGCTGGGTGCGAAACGACTATGCCGGCACCGTGTCCATGGAGCTGCAGGGAACCGAGGCCCAGCTTGACCGCGTGCTCCAAACCCTCGAGCGCGCGCCGTGGATTCGCATCGAAGACATCAACAGCCGCCTGATCCCGGTCGAGCCGGACGAGCGCGGCTTCGTCACCCGGGACGATGAATGGTAAAGTGTAAAGTGTAAAGTGGAAAGTGAAAATTAAAGTCGATACTCATAATTGGAAAAATAACAGGAGGATATGACCATGAACCTGCACGAGGAACTGATTTTGCACGACTGCCCCTACTGCGGCGGGGCCGGACTTCTGGAGGAAGAGCAGGGCTGGTGCTGGTACGCCATGTGCCTGGACTGCGGCGCGCAGACGGCGCAGATCGAATATAAAAAGCCCGAGGACCGCGCGGAAGCGGCCCGCAGCGCGGCGCGGCTCTGGAACTTCGGCAAGATCATGCGCAGCGGCATCGGCGACTAAGATCGTTTTAACAAAATGCCCGGATGGCATTTTGTCAAAACGAGGAAGGTCACTCGCGCTTATCGCAGCGGGCGAAGGCCCGCTTTGGTCGGCGCGAGGCCTCGTACAACTCGGCTCAGGGTGTTTTTGCCGAGGCAAAGCCCCATCAAAAACGATTCTATTTGTTTTTCGCCTTGCGAGGCGAAAAATCAGAGGGTGTTCCCCCTCTGAACTCCCCCCTGGCCGGAGTGTGTGAAACGACCGTGCTTGCGGCATATTTTGGGATTGAAAAAAAGCGTGTCTTATGTTAAGATACTTTGTCGAAAGGTTGACAATACAAGACACGCTGTGCTTTGAAATCTCAGGAAGGAAACACACCCATGATCGGATTCTATGACTATACCGTGATCCTGACCTATTTCTCGCTGCTGTCGGCAACAACGGGCATCGTTGTGTCGCTCTCCGGCGGCGGGCATCCGTATTACGGCTGCCTCTTCCTGCTGTTCTGCGGGCTGTGCGACGCCTTTGACGGCAAGGTCGCCCGCACCAAAAAGGGCAGGACCAAGATGGAGATGGACTTCGGCATTCAGATCGACTCCCTGTCCGATCTGGTGGCCTTCGGCGTACTGCCCGCCTGCATCGGCGCGGCGCTCATCCGCGTGTCCCCGTATCTGACGAACATGCTGGAGGGCCTGCCCGTGCGCTGGGAGACCGCCTCCTGGAAATTCGTGCTGCACGCCTTCCTGGTGCTGTATGTGCTGGCGGCGATGATCCGCCTGGCCTACTACAACGTGACCGAGGAGGAGCGGCAGAGCAAAGAGAAGACCGCCCGCAAGGAGTACCTGGGCCTTCCCGTGACCTCGGCGGCGCTGATTTTCCCCTTTGTGCTGCTGCTGCAATATCTGACGAAGGCGGACATCACCGTTGTGTACCTCGGGGCCAGCATCCTGACGGGGGCGCTGTTCATCACGCCGATCCGGGTGGCAAAGCCGGGCCTTCGCGGCATCCTCATCATGGTCGGCATCGGCGCGCTGGAATTTTTCCTTTTGCTGTTCTGGAAGGTGATCGTGAAATGAAGCGTCAGGGCATCGCGCCGCTCCCCGCCGGGGCGGCGCTGCGTTTTTTATATGAGAAAAAGGCGGGGCGGGCCTTGCTGAAAATCGCGGCCTCCCGCCCGGTATCAATGCTTGCGGGCAGGTTCATGGACTCGCCGCTGTCGCGTCCGCTGATTAAACCCTTTGCCCGCGCCGTCGGCATCGACATGGCGGACTATCTGCCGGTGAAGTATGACTGCTTCAACGCCTTTTTCTGCCGCCCGATCCGCAAAAACCTGCGCCCCGTCTCGGAGGAGGCGAAAAGCTTCATGGCCCCCTGCGACGGGCTTCTGAGCGCCTATCCCATCATGGACGGTCTTGTGCTGCCCATCAAGCAGAGCCGCTACACCATCGCGAATCTGCTCGGGGATGATCCCGCCGCCGCGGATTTTCAGGACGGCGTGTGCCTGGTCTTCCGCCTGTGCGTGCAGCACTATCACCGCTACGCCTACCTGGACGACGGTGTGATCGTGAGCAAGCGTTTTCTGCCCGGGGAGCTTCACACCGTGCGGCCCATTGCCCTCGCGGCCCTGCCGGTCTTCACCCGCAACTGTCGGGAGTATACGATCATGGACACGAAAAATTTCGGCCGCCTTGCCCAGATCGAAGTCGGCGCGATGCTGGTCGGGCGTGTGGAAAACTACAAGGGCGCGGGCGTAAGTTTCCGGCGCGGCGAGGAAAAGGGACGTTTCCTCTACGGCGGCAGCACGGTGGTCCTGCTCTTGCAGAAGGGCCGCGCGGAGCTGGACAGAGAATTATTTGAAAACACCGAAAACGGCCTCGAGACCCCGGTCAAGCTCGGGGAAGTGCTCGGGCACGGAATATAAAAAACAGGGATAAAAACTGTAGGGGCCGATGCCCTCATCGGCCCGCCGATCAGCAACCAAGCGCTTTATTCGGCGGGTCGATCAGGGGATCGACCCCTACGTTTTTGTGTATCTAATCCGGTAATTTCATGTGACCAGTTTTCTCAGTCCCGGCACTTTCAGCATGACCCAGCTTATCCCGAGCGGGATGAGCAGGAAGCAGACATAGCAGAGCGGGTAGAGCCACACGGCGCTGTACCGCGTGAGGTCAAAGTGTCGGCTGCGCACGGCGTCGAGGAAGATCGGGTGCATGAGATACATCCCGAAGGAGCAGGCCGAGAAGGTCTTGACAAAGCCCCAGAGCTTCGGCGGCAGGGTCTCGATGCGCTTGCAGAGACAGAAGAGAAAGGCCGCCGTGAGCGCGGAGGAGATGGACAGATCTTCATACAGCGCGTCCGAGGCCGCGCCGATGGAGATGGCATAGCGCCGGTTCAAAAACGCGATCAGCAGCGCCGCCGCAAGAGCCGCGCAGCCCAGGGCCGTGAGCTGCTTTTCGGAGAGCGTCTCCTTGTACAGCACATAGCCCAGCGGCATCATCACAAAGTAGCGGTAATAACGAAAATCGTAGGGTGCAATGAGGGCCGCAAGCCATTCGGGCTTATCGGGCAGAGCGTTCAAGGTCGCCTGCACGCAGACGATGGCGGCAAGCAAAATTGCGCCTTTTCGTACGTTATCGTGATTGCCGTGGAGCATCCCGTGCAGAAGCGGCAGGGCGCAGTAGCACATCGCCATCGTGGGCAGGAACCACAGATGGAAGTAGCCCCGCAGCACCAGCGGCAGAAAGGCCTCGCCCGGGGTATGGTAGTGGAGGAACAGGGCGTCGATGCTGTTTAAGATCAGTGACCAGACATAATACAGCACCAGCATATGCCCGGCCCTTTTCAGGTGCTTATGGAAATCCAGCTTCTCGCGCCCGAGGAACAGCGTGCCGCTGACCATGAAAAACAGCAGCACCGACGAGCGCAGGAACACGCACAGCAGATTATAAGCGGCCCAGGCGGGGGCAGCGGGATCAAAGTCCCAGAACAGCATTCCCGTGTGCCCCAGCACCACCATCATGCAGGCCAGCACCCGGCACACGTCAAGACTCGCTTTTCTCATGCGTCGGCCTCCTTGTTGGAAAATTTGACCGCGATCACGTCCCCGATGCGCTGCACCGAGCCGTCATAGGGATATACGGGCATGCCGTCCGTCTCCAGCGCCGCCGCCTCTTCCTCCGAGGCGAAGGGGATGTCACAGCCCAGATACTGACTGATGATGTCCTCGGCGTAGGCCACGCTCCCCAGCTCCAGACTCGGAAGCTGCAAGGGCGCGTCGGTGAAGTGCCGGTCAATGTCATAGCGGAGCGCGGGGGCGTCGCCCACGAGGGCAAGGCGGTCGCCCTCGGCAAAGCCGGGGGTCTCCATGACGCGCGTAAGGAGCGTCGTGTAAAAGCTCTTGAGTTCCTCAAAGCGCAGATAATAGCGCAGATACAGGGCGTTTGCGTAATAAATGTTCCCGCAGAGGATCAGCGTGAGCGAGAGCGCTGTCACACGCCTGAGCGCCGGGGCCGGAGCAGGCTTCCACCCGTCCAGCTGCGCCGCGCACAGGACATACAGCGACGCAAAGCTGTACAGCGACAGGGAGTGGATAAAGCCGCTGTCCGCCAGCAGATACAGGCAGTAGCAGCTCAACGGCCAGAGAAACAGGCACAGCCCCGCAAGCCCCAGGGAGGGCAGGTCGCCCTTTTTCCAAAGCTGCGCGAGCATCGTGACGCCGACGATAAGCAGCAAGGCCAGGTGCATCACCCGCGAGACCTTGTTCGGCACATAGCCGAAGCGCCCGTCGAAGAAGGTCATGAGCCAGGACTTGTACACCACCAGAAAGCGGCGCGGGAAGCTCAGGGAATCGTTGACGGCCTCCTGCAAAAGCGGGAGATTCAAAAGTTTCAAAGCCGCCAGCAGCGCAAGACCGTAGAGCGCAAGCGAAAGCAGCAGCATCGCGAGCATCATCACGCCCTCGCGGAAAACCGCGAGCGCAGTTTTCTTTGTGCGGCAGAGCTGCACGATCATATAGATCACGCAAAAGCTCGCGGCGATGGAGAAGTAGCCCTGATAGATGCTGCACGAAAAGCCGATCAGCAGGGGAGAAACGATCCAGCGTCCCCGTCTGCCCGTGATAAAATACCACACGCCCGTCACGGTCAGCAGCAGAGAGACGGCGTAGGGCGCGGCGGTGAAGGTATAGAGCATGGTGCCCGCCTGGGCGGGGAAGGTGGCGAAGGCCCCGGCAAGCAGAATTTGCAGAACCGGGCTTTTGATCTCAAACAGCCGCACCGTGACGCACACCGCCGCCGCGAGCAGCACAATGCTCATCAGCCCGTAGATCCAGGGCATGGACACATCAGGCATCACAAAGCGCAGAAGCTCCAGCCCGTAGCGCCCGGAGGGCGTGGTGATCCCCTTGCCGAAGAGGCCCAGGGGGTTCAGATCATCGCCCACGGGGATCTTGTTCGTCATGCAGAAGCCGTAGGCCAGAAGCCCCAAGCCCAGCGACGCAAAGAAGGGCAGGCGGTTTTCGTTGTAAAGTCGTTTTATGTTCATATGAGTCGAAAAATGGTTGACAAACCTCAAATCATTATGTAAACTGCTACTGGGGCGTTGCCTCGTCAGAAGAAACTCGCTCCAGTCCGCGTCTGCGGTTTGCGAAAGAGCCGCAAACGCTCCCTATCCGCTCCTTCCTTCTTCCTCCCCAATCAAAGCACAAGCTTTGATTGGGCTTTTTGTTCCGTCACATCTCCGAAAGGAGGTGTTGCAAATGCCGATTACATTGACCTTCCATATCCGTGGATATACGGTTACGGTCACGGTAAAAAGCAGAAACCGCCACTCTGGCCAGTGACGGTTTCTAATATTATGTAGAAAACCTGACGGGCGGAGCCGCATTTAGGCAACGCCTTTTATATTTTCATTATAACGAGTGCATGCATCCTTGTCAAGAAAAACATAGGAATCAGGCATGCTTAGTTCCTCAGACTGTGCAGCGGTGCCGGGATGCGCCCGCCGCGGGCGATGAACTCGCTCGCGCTGCCGCGGTGCAGCGGCATGATGGGCGCCGAGCCGAGAAGCCCGCCGAAGTCCACGCTGTCGCCCACGGTCTTGCCCTTGACGGGGATGATGCGCACGGCGGTGGTCTTGTTGTTGACCATGCCGATGGCGGCCTCGTCGGCGATGACGGCGGAGATGGTGTCGGCGTCCGTGTCGCCGGGGACGGCGATCATGTCAAGGCCGACGGAGCAGACGCAGGTCATGGCCTCGAGCTTGTCGATGCAGAGTGTCCCCTCCTTGGCGGAGGCGATCATGCCCGCATCCTCGGAAACGGGGATGAAGGCGCCGGAGAGCCCGCCCACATGGGACGACGCCATCACGCCGCCCTTCTTGACCGCGTCGTTTAACAGCGCCAGCGCTGCCGTCGTGCCGTGTCCGCCGCAGCGCTCCAGGCCCATGATCTCAAGGATCTCCGCCACGCTGTCGCCGATGGCGGGGGTGGGGGCCAGAGACAGGTCCACCACGCCGAAGGGCACGCCCAGGCGGCGGGACGCCTCCTGCGCCACCAGCTCGCCCATGCGCGTGATTTTGAAGGCGGTGCGCTTGATGGTTTCGGCCACCACGTCAAAGCTCTCGCCCTTGCATTCTTTCAGCGCGTGGGCAACGACGCCGGGGCCGGAAACGCCCACGTTGATGACGGTCTCCGGCTCGCCCACGCCGTGGAAGGCGCCCGCCATGAAGGGGTTATCCTCCACGGCGTTTGCAAACACCACGAGCTTGGCGCAGCCCATGAAGCCGCGCTCGGAGGTCTCCTTGATGATCCTGCCCATGAGGGCCACGGCGTCCATGTTGATGCCGGCCCGGGTGGAGCCGACGTTGACGCTCGCGCACACAAGCTCGGTTTCGCTCAGGGCCTCGGGCAGCGAGCGGATGAGCCGAAGGTCGCTCTCGGTAAAGCCCTTGTGGCACAGAGCCGAGAAGCCGCCGATGAAGTTGACGCCGGTCTCCTTCGCAGCCCTGTCGAGGGTGCGGGCGATGGGGGCGTAGTCGCTCCCCGCGCAGGCCGCCGCGACGAGCGAGATCGGCGTCACGGAGATGCGCTTGTTGACAATGGGGATGCCAAACTCGTCCTCAATGTCGCAGCCGGTCTTCACGAGGTTCCCGGCGCAGCGGCAGATTTTGTCATAGATCTTGCGGCAGCAGGCGTCCATGTCCGTATCCGCGCAGTCTAAGAGACTGATGCCCATGGTTATGGTGCGCACGTCCAGATGCTGCTGGTTGATCATCTGGATGGTCTGCAGAATTTCGCTGCTGTTGAGAAGATAGCTCATGGCGGCACCTCAGACCTTGTGCATGGCGTCGAAGATGTCCTGACGCTGGATGTGGATGTCGAGGCCGCGCTCCTGCCCCTTGTCGGCGAGGTAGCGGCTCAGCTCCACAAAGCTCATGCCGCAGTCGGTGAGATCGACCAGCATGATCATGGCGAAATATTCCTGCAAAAGCGTCTGGCTGATGTCCAGGACGTTGATATCCTTTTCCGCAAGCAGCGCGGTCACATAGGCGATGATGCCCTTGCTGTCGCGGGCAAATACACTGACGATAGCTTTCATTTCGACTCTTCCTTTCAATATGGATACCCTCTCCGCCCCAGTGTGCGCACTGGGGCACCTCTCCCAAAGGGAGAGGCAAGGCTTGGCTCCCCCTATGGGGGAGCTGTCACCAGTGCGCACACTGGTGACTGAGAGGGTCAGCCCGAAAAGTGCTGGCACAAATGTCTGACGCAGCATTTTTCGCACTCCGGCTTTCTCGCGTCACAGACCGCCCTGCCGTGCAGGACCAGACAGTGACAGAAGTCGGACGAGCGCTCCGGCGGCAGGATCTTTCTGAGCTCCATTTCGATCTTCACCGGGTCCTTGAGATCGTCCACCAGCCCCATGCGATTGGAGAGGCGGATGCAGTGGGTGTCCACCACCGTGGAGCCGGGCACGCGGAACACATCGCCGAGGATGAGGTTTGCCGTCTTGCGTCCCACGCCGGGAAGGGCGGTCAGCTCCTCCATGGTGCGCGGCAACTCCCCGTTGTACTTTTCCAGCAGCACCTGGGCGCATTTGACAATGTCCCTCGCCTTGGCCCGGAAAAAGCCGCAGGAGTGTACGTATTTCTCCACTTCTTCCACATCCGCCTCCGCAAAGGCCTCAAGGGTGGGGAAGCGCTCAAAGAGGGCCGGGGTGATCTGGTTTACGCGCTCGTCGGTACACTGGGCGGCAAGGCGCACGGAAAACAGCAGCTCATAGTCCTTGCCCCAGTCAAGCGTACAGCTTGCCTCGGGGTATTCCTCCAGCAGCAGCCGCACGATCTCCCGTACCTGTTCAGGTGTCCGCATATCTGTCTACCTCGCTTTACCGCATCAGGTCGATCGCGCCGCCGCATTCCACGGTGTCGATCTCCTGGCGGAAGTAAGTGCCGCGGAAGAGATACTGCACCTGCACCGGGAAGCTCTTCTGCTGCCCGGAGGCGAGGTTCAGCACATGCTCGGTCGTGGCGATGAGGCTTGAATGGATGCTGGCGTTGTCGTCAATGTCAAGAGAGGGGGTGTCGGCGGTCTGGTAATTGTCGCCGACGGAGACGTTCACAGCGCCGCGGGACTCCTGGATCTGGATCGAATAGGACTCCAGATAGACCTTGACGCGCACGCCTACGTGCTGCTCATCCAGCAGCAGCGCCTCCCAGTCGGCCCGGATGTTCATGGGAACGCCGGTATTGGAGACGAAGGAGCCGGTGCCGATGACCTGCCCCACCGGGACGGGCGTAGCTGTAGGCTTCGGCGTGGGGGTGGGCACCGGCGTCGGTGTCGGGGTGGGCGCGGGCGTCGGCGGCACGGGGGTCGGCATGATGGTGGAGACGGGCATGGGCGTCACCGTGGGCGCAACCGTCGGCGCGGGCGTTGCGCGGTAGGGGTCATAGCCCAGGCTCTCGACCTCTTTCTTCTCCCGTTCCATATCCAGCAGCAGCGTGATGGCGGTGGCCATCACCAGCAGAAACACGACAATAAACAAAATCGCTTTGATTTTCCCTTTACGCATATATGTACTCCTTTACGCAAGTATTGGCATTATACAGCACAGAGCCGAAAATGTCCACACGAAGCTTGAACATCTTCCATGTTTTGCCAAAGTATAAGACGAACAAAAGAAAAAAGTTCGCTGATTTTATGATTGTCTGCGAAGCAGACACCATAACTTCACTTTCCACTTTCCACTTTTCACTTTATCAAAGAATTTCTTTTACAAACGCGGCGCAGGGTGATATAATTCTTATATTATGGTTTACGAAAGGGGGGCGCGCCATGTACCAGCCGCTTGCGGACGAGATCCGACCGGACTCGCTTGACGATGTGGTGGGCCAGCGGCACATCCTCGGCAAGGGCGGGCTTCTGCGCCGCATTGTGGAGAGCGGGCAGATCCCGAACATGATCTTCTACGGCCCCTCGGGCACGGGCAAGACGACCGTCGCCCGCATCATCGCCCAGCGCACCAACCGCTCCCTGAGAAAGCTCAACGCCACTACCGCGGGCATCGCCGACATCAAGAAGATCATCGACGAGCTCGACACCTTCCTCACCCCCGGCGGCGTGCTTTTGTACCTCGACGAGATCCAGTATTTCAATAAAAAACAGCAGCAGTCCCTTCTGGAGTTTATTGAGGACGGGCGCATCACGCTCATCGCCTCCACCACCGAAAACCCCTATTTCACCGTCTTCAACGCCATCCTCAGCCGCTCGACCGTCTTCGAGTTCAAGGCCATCGGGCCGGAGGATGTGAAGCTCGCCGCCGGGCGGGCCGTGAACATCATGAACGCGCGGCGCGATGAGCCCCTCACACTCGAGGAAGGTGTGCTCGACCACATTGCCGCCGCCTGCGGGGGCGACGTGCGAAAAGCCATCAACGCCGTGGAGCTTCTCTTCTCCGCCTCGGAAAACGGCGTCATCACCCTTTCCGACGCCAAGGCCATCACCCAGCGCAGCGCCATGCGCTATGACCGGGAGGGGGACGAGCACTTTGACATCCTCTCGGCCCTGATGAAGTCCCTGCGCGGCTCAGACCCGGACGCTGCGCTGCATTATCTCGCGCGGCTTCTGGAGGTGGGGGATCTCATCGGCGCGAGCCGCCGGATTTTGTGCTCGGCGAGCGAAGACGTGGGCCTTGCCTGGCCCATGGCGGTGCCGATCGTGAAGGCCTGCGTGGACTCGGCCTTGCAGCTGGGGCTTCCCGAGGCGAAGCTGCCGCTGGCGGAGGCCTGCATCCTGCTTGCCACCGCCCCCAAGTCCAACACGGGCGTCATGGCCATCGAAAAGGCCTGGGCGGATGTGCGCGCCGGAAGGACCGGGAATATCCCGCGGGAGCTCCAGAACGTCCACGCCGACGGCACGGGCTTCGAGCGGGAGCAGGGCTATCTCTACCCCCACGACTTCCCGAACCACTGGGTAAAACAGCAGTACCTGCCCGACGCCCTCCGGGACGTGAAATACTACGAATACGGCGACAACAAGACCGAACAGGCTGCGAAGAGGTACTGGGAGGAAATCAAGAAATAATGGATATACAAGTCGGCGACATCCTCACCATGAAAAAGGAACACCCCTGCGGCTCGAAGCAGTGGCAGGTGCTGCGCACGGGCGCGGACTTCAAGCTCAAGTGCCTCGGCTGCGGGCATGAGGTCATGGGCGCGCGCAGCAAATTTGAAAAGAATATCAAGCAGGTGCAGCGATGAACGTGGTCTACATGCTCCGCTGCGCCGACGGCTCGCTCTACACCGGCTGGACAAACGACCTCGACAAACGTCTCAAAACCCACGCGGCGGGGAAGGGCGGCAAGTACACCCGCGCCCGCCTGCCGGTTGCGCTTGCCTATACCGAGCGCTTCGAGACCGAACACGAGGCCAGAAGCCGCGAGTGGCACATCAAGAGGCTTACGCGCGCGCAGAAGCTCGCGCTGATTAAGGAGGCGGAACATGCGAAGAACGGAGCTTGACCTCTGCCGCGTTTTTGCCTGCCTTTTGATCCTGATGATCCACGCGGCGGCGGACATTTATCACGCGCTGCCGCTTCCCGGCGCGGCCTTCTTCGCCGTGACCTTTCTAAGCACCCTGAGCAGGGCCGGTCTGCCGCTGTTTTTCATGCTCACGGGGACTCTTCTCCTTACGCGGGAGAAGCTGGATCTCAGGCAGAATTTTATTCACCGGGTGCTGCGCTTTACGGGCATGTACTATCTCTGGTCGCTCTTCTACGCCCTGGCCCGCGCGGCCTCGGGCGCGTTTGAGGGGCCGTATGACTTCCTGTATGCCGTCGTCGCCGGGCACTATCATCTGTGGTTTCTGCCCGCAATGGTGATGGTGTGTCTCTTCCTGCCGGTGGTGCACGCGGCGCTCCAGGGGGGAAAGCTGGACGGGCGATACGTCGTTTGCCTCTTCCTCTTCCTCGGCGTTTTCCTCGTCAACTGCAACCTCACTCCCGACCCCGCGCCCGTTCTTTATCGCTTTACACAGAATTTCAGCCTTGACTACCTGCCGTATCTGGGGTATGCTGTCTGGGGCTGGTATTTGTCGAAACGGGAGTATTCCCGTCGGACGCTTTGGATTGCGCCGCTTGCCTTCCTCGCGGTGACCCTCGCGGCGAGTATTCTGAACCGCTGGTATTCGCTCTATAAGAACACGGCGGACGGGTGGCTCTTCCACTTCTTTTCCCTGCCCACCTTCCTGCAGGCCACGGCGGCTTACTGCTTCTTCCTCACCTTGAAGGGGAGAGCATTTCGGCGCGTGAAGCTCGTGACGGAGCTTTCCGCCTGCACCCTCGGCGTGTACCTTCTGCACCCGCTGATGATCAACGTGCTCGAGCGCGTTGGCCTTGCCCCGACGCCCGCGGCGCCGGTATCGTCCCTGCTGGTGTTTTACCTGGCCCTCGCGCTTTCGTGCTTTGCGCTGACGTATGTGCTGCGCAGGCTCCCGCTTGTGAAGCGACTGTTTTAAGAAAAAGAGTTTTACATAGATAAGGATAGAGACATGAAAAATTTCCTGAAGATCGCCTGCCTGGTGCTTTTGATCGCGGAGCTGCTGCTGTTGGAGAAGCTGCGCATCGAGACGCCCATGACCACCGTGTCGCGGGTAAAGACCGCGGGAGAGTCGGTGCAGACCTACACCCCGGCCCAGCAAAACCCCAATCTCATCACCTACACGCCGAGCCCCTACACGCCCGCGCCGGTCAATACCGCTGCGCCGACGCCGGAGCCGACGCCCGAACCGCCGCAGGAGTACGTCATCTCCTTCGTGGGCGACTGCACCCTCTGGTCAAACCAGAACTACCAGGCTCACCCCGCGGGCTTTGCCGGGGTGCTGAACGGGAACTATGCCTATCCCTTCTCCAACACCGTCCAGTTTTTCAAGGACGACGAGCTCACCCTTGCAAACTGCGAGTGCACGCTGACGGATAACCCCAACTTGACCTACGACTACACCCAGGTGGTCTTCCCGTTCAGGGCGCCGACCGAGTACGCGGAGATCTTCAACGAGGGCGGCGTGGACTTTGTCACCACCGCCAACAACCACATGATGGACTGCTACCAGGCTGGCGCGGACAGCACCTACGCCGCCCTTGAGGCCCACGGCGTCCCCTACGGCAAGGAGGGCGAGGCCCAGATCATCACCACGCCCCACGGCCTGAAAATCGGCATCTACTGCTCGGGCACGGACCTTGCGCCCAACCGCGACAAGGCGGTCAGCGCCGTGCGGCAGATGAAAGGCGAGGGCGCTGACTATGTCATCTGTGCCTTCCACTGGGGCCAGGAGCTCTACTACTCGCCCAACCAGGCCCAGATTGAGCTTGCCCACGCCTGCATCGACGCGGGGGCCGACATGATCTACGGCAGCCACTCCCACTGCCTGCAGCCCATTGAAAAGTACCGCGAGGGCGTCATCCTCTACAGCTGCGGCAACTGGGTCTTCGGCGGCAACACCATGCCCTCCGACCCGGACACCGCCATCTTCCAGATCCGCCTTGCCCGCGCCGACGACGGCAGCCTTACCCCGGTGGGCTTCGACGTGATCCCGTGCTGCGTCAGCAGCAACATCGAAGGCGCCAACACCAAGGCCCAGAACTACAACAACTACTGCCCGACCCCCTATGAGACGGACTCGCAGGAGTACATGCGCGTCATGTCCAAGCTCTACGGCGAGTATCAGCCCGCCTCCCAGGGCGCGGACTACTCCGACTACTACGCGAGCCTCGGCTGATTTTTACCGCAAAACAGACACGCGCCGTCGGGAGACCCCCGGCGGCGTATTCCATGATAAGGTGAGACAATGAACGGCTTTTCCGACGACGGCTACATCATCGACCAGGACTACTTCGACGAATACGAATACCGCACCATGCAGGCCAGCATCAACGGCTGCGGCTGGATCGCGGCCTACAACATCCGGCACTTCCTGGGCCACAGTGTGAGCTTCCAGGCGGTGATGAACGAGATGGACTACATGCACTCTCTGCGCATCCCGGGGCCCACCACCATGCCCGTCATGCGGGGCTACTTAAGAAAGTACGTCCCCGCCATGACCGAGCACATCGGCAGGGAAGCGGCCTTTGAAGCGGCGAGGGGGAGCGAGGCGGGCATCCTCCGCTACACGGAGGAGGATGTGCCGCACTTCATCTCCTACATCCGCAAGGGCGAGGCCTACCGCTTCTTCAATGTCAACGACGGCCTGGAGGATTACGTTTCCAGCATGGACATGTTCTTCAAAACCCACGTCCTCCCGCCGCACTATGTCTCGATCTTCACGATCTGAAGACGCGACCTTACCTTCCCCTGCAAGGAACGCGCATTCTTGCCTCCCCCAGCCGCGAAGCGGCGAAATGGGGGAGGTGTCACGAAGTGACGGAGAGGGCCTGAGCGTCGACCGATGACCCTCTCAGTCACGGCGCTTGCGTGAGACGCGCCGTGCCAGCTCCCCCAAAGGGGGAGCCAAGCCCCTCAAGGGGAAGGCAAGGGAGCTGGCCTGTTGGGCCAAATGCGCAAACTCCACCCCACTACCGCAAAACCCCATTGACCGCGGGGCATTTACCTGTTAAAATACTTTGAATCCCTTCCCATATAAGGAGCAAATCCTATGAAAACACCCGTTGAGCTCAACGGCAAAACCATCCTCGTCACCGGCGCGCCCGGCTTTATCGGGACCTATCTTGTCATCCGCCTGCTGAAAGAACTCAAAAGCGGCACGGTGGTGTCCCTTGACAACATGAACGACTACTACGAGGTCAGCCTCAAGGAGTGGCGCCTTAAACAGATCGAGCAGGCCGCCGCCGCATCGAAAGTGCGCTATGAGTTTGTCCGCGGCTCCATAGCCGACAAGACCCTTGTGAACGGCCTCTTTGAGCAATACCGCTTTGACGTGGTGGTGAACCTCGCCGCCCAGGCGGGTGTGCGCTATTCCATCGACCACCCGGACGTGTACATAGACTCGAACATCGTGGGCTTCTATAACCTTCTCGAGGCCTGCCGCCGTTATCCGGTCGAGCACCTGGTCTACGCCTCCAGCTCCTCGGTCTACGGCGGGAACAAGAAGGTGCCGTTTTCCACCGACGACAAGGTGGATAACCCCGTCTCCCTCTACGCCGCCACGAAGAAATCAAACGAGCTGCTGGCCCACGCCTACTCCAAGCTCTACAACATCCCCTCCACGGGCCTGCGCTTTTTCACGGTCTACGGCCCCGCAGGCCGCCCGGACATGTTCTACTACAGCGCAACGAAACGCCTTGCTGCCGGGCAGACCATCCGCATCTTCAACTTCGGCAATATGATGCGCGACTTTACCTACATCGACGACATTGTGGAGGGCATCGTGCGCGTCATGAAGGGCGCGCCCGAAAAGCAGACCGGCGAAGACGGCCTGCCGCTGCCGCCCTATGCGGTCTACAACATCGGCGGCGGACAGCCGGAAAACCTGCTGGACTTTGTCGCCACCCTGCAGGAGGAGCTTGTGCGCGCCGGGGTTCTGCCCGCGGATTATGACTTTGAGGCCCACCGCGAGCTTGTGGGCATGCAGCCGGGCGACGTGCCCGTGACCTATGCCGACTCCGCAGCCCTCGAGCGGGACTACGGCTTCACCCCCCGCATCACCATCCGCGAGGGCCTGCGCGCCTTTGCCGAGTGGTACAGGGACTATTACAAGTGCTGACCGGCCAAGCGCCGGAGAAAGGATAACACTATGAAAATCACCGTTGCGGGCGTGGGCTATGTGGGCCTGAGCCTTGCCGTTCTGCTTTCGCAGCACCATGAGGTCACCGCCATCACCACCACCGAGGCCAAGGCCGAGAAGCTCAACAATTGGCAAAGTCCCATCCAGGACGACGAGATCGAGCGCTTCCTGGCGGAGGCAAAGGCGGGCAAGCGGGTACTGAATCTGCACACCACCACCGACAAGGCCGCGGCCTACGCCTCGGCGGAGCTGGTCGTGATCGCCACTCCCACAAACTACGACAGCCAGAAAAACTACTTTGACACCTCCAGCGTGGAGGACGCCATCGAGCAGACCATGGCCCACAATCCCGACGCCCCCATGGTCATCAAGAGCACTATCCCTGTCGGCTACACGGCTTCCGTGCGCGAAAAGTACCGCACCGACCGCATCCTCTTCAGCCCGGAATTCCTGCGCGAATCCAGGGCCCTCTACGATAACCTTTACCCGAGCCGCATCATCGTCGGCTGCGACGAGGCTTGCCGCCCCGTGGCCGAGCGCTTTGCGGAGCTTCTGGTGGAGGGCGCGGAAAAGGAGAACATCGACGTGCGCTTCATGGGCTTTACCGAGGCCGAGGCTGTCAAGCTCTTCGCCAATACCTACCTCGCCCTGCGCGTGAGCTACTTCAACGAGCTGGACACCTACGCCGAGATGAAGGGTCTCAATACCCGCGAGATCATCGACGGCGTGTGCCTTGATCCCCGCATCGGCAGCCACTACAATAACCCCTCCTTCGGCTACGGCGGCTACTGCCTGCCCAAGGACACCAAGCAGCTTCTGGCAAACTATGAGGATGTGCCGCAAAACCTCATCCGTGCCATTGTGGATTCCAACAGCACCCGCAAGGACTTCATCGCCGACCGCGTGCTGGAAAAGGCGGGCTACTACACCGCAAACAGCATCTGGAACGCCGAGAAGGAGCGGCCCATCACCGTCGGCGTCTACCGCCTCACCATGAAGTCCAACAGCGACAACTTCCGCCAGTCCTCCATCCAGGGCGTCATGAAGCGCATCAAGGCCAAGGGCGCGACCGTCATCATCTACGAGCCCACGCTGGAGGACGGCCAGACCTTCTTCGGCTCCCTGGTGGTCAACGACATCGAAAAGTTCAAGGCCGGGTCCGACGTGATCCTTGCCAACCGCTTCGACGAGCAGCTGAAAGACTGCGAGGACAAGGTCTACACCCGCGACCTCTTCCGCAGAGACTGAGCCGGGCGTGTGTGACTGTATTGTGACAAAGCCTGTGATAGGATAGACCCGTAAGCTAAAGAAACCAGGTATGTGCAATAAAGAAAGGAGATCGGTAAAAATGTCCAAAGAAATGAAGAAGCTTGACGATTTGACCATGGAAGAGGTATCCGGCGGCGTGATCGTCGACGACGGCGACGGAAAGAAATTCTGGCTCGTGCGCCAGAATGGCACGGTCATTTCCCCGGTGCCGAGCAAGGAGAAGGCCATTGAGTTTGCGGCAGCCTACGGCATCAGCACCCAGATCATGACCAAAGAGGAATATGCCCGCCATTTCGGCAGAGAGCTGGTCTGGTAACGGCCGCCCTCCCTGCCAGCGTGAGGCGCATCATGGACAGAAAAGCAAACCCCGTTTCCGACAATCGTCGGGAGCGGGGTTTGCGCATCCGGCGAAAAATACTTGCGCAAAGCCTGTCGCTTTGATAAAATAATAAAGTTGAATGAGCATGCGGTTATTAATTATGTAAACTAATATACGTAAACAGAAATATGTAAATTAAATTTCGTTAACAGCAATATGTATAACATATTATGTAAATCATTCGGAGGGCTTGCGGGTGAGGAGAGGGACAAAACGCGTTCTGGCCGTCGTGCTGGTGCTGCTGCTTATGGCGCTGCTCGGCATGGTGGGATGGCGCGTGTGGAAGGAAAAGCAGCATGATGAGGCCGTAAGCCGGGCGGCAGCGTATCGGGCCGCGGGGAACTACCGTGAGGCGCGGGAGCTGTATTTCTCCCTCGGCATGGAGACGGAGGCGGCCGAATGCTTAGAGCAGCTTGAACTTCAGGAGAAGGAAAACGCCTACGCCGCCGCCGAGGCACAGCTCGAAGCGGGGGAGTACCTGGACGCAAAGGACGCCTTCCTCGCCCTCGGTGACTTCAAGGACGCGAAAACGCGCGCGCTGGAGTGCGACTATCGCCGGGCGGAGGCCTACGCGGACGCTGACCGGCTCTCCGAGGCCATCTCCCTGCTTGGCACGCTGACGGATTACCCGGAAGCGGAGACGCTGCTGAAAACCTGCCGGGATAAGCTCTATGACCGGGCGCTGGAGGCGACCTACGCCTGCCGCCTGGACGAGGCCGTGCAGCGCTGGAACGAGCTGGGGGACTACCGCGACAGCATGAAGCTCAAGCAGCGCTGTCTCGACCGCATCGTCGCCATGGCGGAGGGGACCGACGAGCCGGTGAACTACTCCGAGTACGCGGGCTATGATCTCGGCAAGGGCATCCTGTATTACCACCGCCTCGGCCTCATCTATGTCCCCAAGGACGCGGGACCGGAGACATCCTGTCTGATCTTCTACCCCGGCGGCTATGACGAGGCGCTTGCCAACAACTACCTCACCGAGTACGTCTACGCCCCCGACCCGCCCAACGCCATCATGCTCCTGTGCTACGCAAACGGCTACGGCCATGTGGCGGACAAGGTGGAGGATTCTTACCGGGCGCTGGAGCAGGCGGCGATCGAGAACAACGTCTTCCTGCACGATCTGGTGCTCTGCGGGGCCAGCATGGGGGCCTACACCGCCTGCCAGGGAGCGGCGATCCTCTATGAAAACCACGGCCTTGCCGCCAAGATGGTGATGACCTTCGATGCCGGCATGCACTGGGAGGTGGAGAGCCACGTCATGACTCCCGAGCAGTGCGACAGCACGGCGAAGGCGGGCACGCGCTTTTACCTGTTTGAGTTCGGCGGCGTGGGCATGAACAAGCGGGCCATCGAGCTCATGGTCGCCCACGGCAACGACGTGACCGTCGTCGAATGCGCGGGCGGCGGGCACTACGGCATCATCACCGATGCCATCGAATACGGCATGATCGACTGGGCCCTGGGCCGCGGCGAGCGCCCGGTCAACAGCAATTACAAATACTACCCCCTGGACCGCAGCTCCACCTACCCCTACGGGGTGGGATAAAACTTGCCTCCACCAGCCGCGCATGCGGCGATATGGGGGAGGGGGACCGCTTCAGCGGTGGAAGGGGTTTGTGCGTTGATGCCTCAGCCCCACCGGCGCTGTTGCACCGGGACCTAATCATAAATCGAAGAGAGAGAAACCGCCATGGAACAAAAACCCGTCAAGAAAATCATCCGCTCATCCCAGCTCAAGATCTACGCCATCGCCCTGCTTGCCACCGGCGCGGTGAGCGAGCTTATCTGGACCGTGTTCAACGCCGTGCACCGCAACAGGGAGCTGCCCTGGAATGTGTGCTTTGGGCTGGCGCTCTTTGTCGCCGCGATGCTGGTTTTCCGCCGGCTTAAAAAGGACCTGCCCGAAAAGCCGGACGTGAGCCAAGAGGACAGGCTGTTCCTCTGCGCCCTGCACGACCAGTATCTCAAGCGTCTGCTCCACGCCATCGCGCTGTTTATCGCGGCCTTCGCGGTCTTCATCGGGGCGGAGCTGAGCTTCTATTTCTTCGGCAACTCCAAGGCGGCGGAGCTGGGGGAGAACATGGCGTCGAACATCCTGCTCATCCAGCTGCCGCTGTACCTGCTGATTAAAAACAGCCTGGGCCTGCGCCTTCTGAACCGCTGGGTCGGGAGCCGTGACGAAAACCTCACGAAGCGTCACCTCTGGGGCATGGCGCTGATTTCCCTGCTGTACTGGGCCGCTGTCCTCGCTTTCACGGTCATCTTCCGGGATAAGCTCCAGTACCCGGCCAACGCCATGATCGCCGCGGGCATCGCCTTTTTGCTGCTGGTATTCGCCTACGATGTTACGCTCAGAAAAAACATCGCGCGGCGGAACATGGTATTCAACCGTCTTGCCGTCGCCCTCTGGACCGCGGCGGCGGTGCTTGTCCTGCTCTTTGTCATCCTGCGCCGGGAGACCTGGTACACCCAGCCCTACATCAATTCCGTCCCCGTCGTCACCCGCAATCCCTGCCCCATCGAATATGACGACGAAAGCGGCATCTATACCATCACGGCCCGGGACGGGGATTTCAAGATCCTCCACCTGACGGACATCCACCTCGGCAACTCTCTCTATTCCTACCACAAGGACATCAAGGCTCTGCAGGCCTGTTATGACGAGATCAATTACGCAAAGCCGGACCTCGTCATCGTGACGGGCGACCTCTGCTTCCCGCTCGGCATCATGTCCATGTCGCTCAATAACTCCGCCCCGGTCAACCAGTTTGCGGCCTTCATGCGCAATGTCGGCGTGCCCTGGGCTTTCACCTACGGCAACCACGACACCGAAAGCATCGCCTCCATGGACCGGGAATCCCTCAACGATGTGTACAAGTCGCTGTCCTTCAAGACCTCGGGCCTGCTGCTGTACCCCTACACGCAGCCGGAGATCACCGGGCGCAACAACCAGCTCATCGAGCTCAGAAACGCCGACGGCACGCTCAACACCGGCCTCTTCCTGCTCGACTCCAACGCCTACACCGGCGAGGGCATCAATGTCTATGACTATATACACGACGACCAGGTGGACTGGTACGCCTCCCAGGTGGAGCGCCTGAACGCCGAGGCGGGGAGAACGGTGCCCTCCATGATCTTCTTCCACATCCCCCTCCAGCAGTACCGCACCGCCTACGAGCTCTATGAGGCGGGCAGCGACGAGGTCACATACTTCTTCGGCGAAAACGGGGAGCAGATGATCGACAAGGTCTGCTGTTCCGATTATCCCAGCAAGCTCTTTGACCGCATCCTCGAGCTCGGCAGCACCAAGGGCGTCTTCTGCGGACATGACCACTACAACAACATGTCGCTGGAATACAAGGGCATCCGCCTGACCTACGGCATGAGCATCGACTACCTCGCCATGCCGGGCATCGAAAACGACACCGCCCAGCGCGGCGCGGAGCTTATCACCATCCATCCGGACGGCACCTGGGATCTCAAACAGATCCCGCTCACGTCGATACAGGGATAAAAACAACAACAGCGCCGCACGAAATGTGCGGCGCTGTCTGCGTCTTACGGTCTTAAATTCTCTTCCACTTGGCGCCGTGGGGGATGTCCGTGACCTCAATGCCGGCGGCCTTGAGCTCGTCGCGGATGCGGTCGGCCTCGGCGAAGTTCTTGGCCTTCTTCGCGTCCTGGCGGGCCATGATCCTGGCCTCGACCTCGGGGTCATTTTCGCCGGACTCGGACACGACGGTGAACTGTCCCGCCGCGACCTGCTGGCGCTTGAGCTCCTCGCGCTTCACACTGGCCTTCTCAAGCAGACTCAAGCCGAGCACGGTGTCAAAGGCGCCAATGGCCTTGAGCTTGGTTGCGTCATTCGTCTTCGCCTTGAGCACGTCGTAGAGCGCCGTGACCGCGAGGGAGGAGTTGAGGTCGTTGTCCATCGCGGCGCGGAACTTCTGGTCAAGCTCCTGGAAGGCTGCCTCGTCAACTTCCCCGTCCTCGGGCTTGAGGGCGGCGATGCGGGCGATGAGCTTATTGTACGCGCCCTGGGCGTTGTCGAGGTTTTCCCAGGTGAACACCAGGCTCTTGCGGTAATGGCTCTGCAGGCAGAAGAAGCGGTAGGCGAGGGGATCATAGCCCTTCTGCTCTAAAAGCGACACGGTCAGAAACTCGCCGCTGGACTTGCTCATTTTGCCCGAAGTGGTGTTCAGGTGGAGGACATGCATCCAGTATTTCACCCAGGGGTGGCCAAGATAGGCCTCGGACTGGGCGATTTCGTTGGTGTGGTGGGGGAAGGCGTTGTCAATGCCGCCGCAGTGGATGTCGATGTTCTCACCCAGGTGCTTCATGGAGATGCCGGAGCACTCGATGTGCCAGCCGGGGTAGCCCACGCCCCAGGGGGAATCCCACTTGAGGGCCTGGTCCTCGAACTTGGACTTGGTGAACCACAGCACAAAGTCGTTTTTGTTGCGCTTGTTGGTATCTTCCTCCACGCCCTCGCGCACGCCGACGTTCAGGTCTTCTTCCTTGAAGTCGTTGAAGACGTAGTAGCGCTCGAGCTTCGAGGTATCAAAGTACACGTTGCCGCCGGCAAAGTAGGCGTAGCCTGTGTCCATGAGCTTCGTGATGATCTTGATGTAATCGTCGATGCAGTGCGTGGCGGGCTCGACCACATCGGGGGTCTTGATGTTGAGCTTTTTGCAGTCGTCGAAGAAGGCGTCGGTGTAATACTGGGCGATCTCCATGACGGACTTGTGCTCGCGCTTTGCACCCTTGAGCATCTTGTCCTCGCCCTCGTCGGCGTCGGAGGTGAGGTGGCCGACGTCGGTGATGTTCATGACGCGCTTGACATTATAGCCCGTGTAGCGCAGGTACTTCTCCAGAATGTCCTCCATGATGTAGGAGCGGAGGTTGCCGATGTGCGCGAAGTGGTAGACCGTCGGGCCGCAGGTGTACATCTTGACAAGGCTGGGATCGTTGGGAACGAACTCTTCCCGTTTATGCGAGGCGGAATTGTACAGGATCATTGATATTAACTCCTTTTATGAACAGGATAGAAAAGCCGAATAATGCAAGAGACTAAAGAGAAGCGGCGTTTTTGTGTCCGGAATTGGTGACATTGTAGGGGCCGACGCCCTCGGCGGCCCGACGGTGAAATCACAATAAACGCACTTATCAACAGCAAAAACAAACTGTATATAAATGACCACTAGGGATTTCCACACAATTTGAGACTGTACCGTGCGGGCCGCCGAGGGCGTCGGCCCCTACGGTGAAACAATAAATACGACGAAGAAATAGCGTACAGCGTCAATCTGCGTCCTTAAATACGTCTTTGTTCTTCATAAAATACTCGGCGCCGGAATAGATGGTGGTAATCAAAATCACGGCGGAGACGAGCATGTTGAGCCACGGATACTGCGTGAACACCAGCACGAAGCACAGACCCACCATCGTGCAGGTGGTCTTGACCTTGCCGGACCAGGCGGCGGCGATGACATGCTGGCGCTCGGCGGCGACCAGGCGCAGGCCGGACACCGCAAACTCCCGGAACAGCACCACGGCCACGACCCAGCCTGGCATCTGGCCCTTCTCCACCAGAAAGCACATGGCCGACAGTACCAGCATCTTGTCCGCCAGCGGGTCCATGAACTTGCCGAAGTTGGAGATCTGGTTGTAGTGCCGGGCGATGTAGCCGTCCAGCAGATCCGAGAGGCTTGCGAGGATAAAGACGACCGTGGCGGCGATGCGGTGACCGGTGTAGCAAAGCACCAGGAATACCGGGATCAGCGCGATGCGCGCAATGGTGATCTTGTTTGCGGTAGTGTTCATGCTCACTCCTCCTCCGTATGCCCAAAGAGCAGGCCGTCGTCGGTGTCGTCGATCACAACGCGCTGCATTTCGCCCTCACGGCCCGGCCCGTCAAAGAAGACCTGACCGTCGATGTCGGGGGAATCGGCGTAAGAGCGGCCAAAATAGCTCTGACTCTCCTCGTCGAAGCCCTCGCACAGCACGTCGATGGTTTTGCCCACAAAGCTTTGACAGAAGTCCTCCATGATCGGGGCCTGCAGCTCGAGGATCAGATCGGCCCTGCGCTGCGCTTCCTCAAGGTCCACATGCTCCATCTGCGCGGCGGGGGTCCCTTCCTCGGGGGAGAAGGGGAAGACGCCGACGCGCTCGATACGGGCCTCCTTGAGAAATTCGCACAGCTCATCAAATTCGGCCTCTCCCTCGCCGGGGAGCCCCGCGATCAGACTCGTGCGCAGCACCAGACCGGGGATGCGCTCGCGCAGCGTTTTGAAGAGCCTGCGGATGTCCGCGCCCGTGCCGCGGCGGTTCATGCGCTTGAGAATCGGATCGTTGATGTGCTGGATGGGGATGTCCAGATACTTGACGATTTTGGGATTGTTCGCGATCTCGTCGATGAGCTCGTCATCGAACTGATCCACATACAGATAGTGAAGCCGCAGCCACTCGATGCCCTCGATTTGAGAGAGCTTCCGGCACAGCTCCGCGAGACAGCGCTTCCCGTAGAGGTCGGTGCCGTAGCGGGTGATGTCCTGGGCGATGACGATGAGCTCCTTCACCCCATGCGCGGCTAAGTCCCGCGCCTCCTCCAGGATGTTCTCCATGCTCCGTGAGCGGTAGCGGCCCCGGATAAAGGGGATGGCGCAGAAGGCGCAGAAGTTGTTGCAGCCCTCGGCAATCCGGAGATACGCCCAGCCCGGCCCGGTGGTCACGACGCGGGGGATCTCGTCCACCGGCGCGCTCTGGTCGGAAAAGAGATTGCACGCGCGCCGCTCCATGACGGCGTTTGCCGCAAAGACGATGTCCTTAAAGTTGCTGATGCCGAGCACCGCGTCGATCTCCGGCAGCTCGGAAAGAATCGTGTCCTTGTAGCGCTCGGACAGACACCCCGTCACGATGATGCCGCCGAGTCTGCCCGCCTTTTTAAGTTCCGCCATCTCGAGGATGTTGTCGATGGCCTCGGATTTCGCGGCGTCGATGAAGCCGCAGGTGTTCACGATCACAAGGTCGGCCCCGTCCGGGTCCGCCACCAGCGTGAAGCCCGCCTCGCTCATCAGATACAACATCTGCTCGCTGTTGACCAGGTTCTTGGCACAGCCCAGGGAAATCATTGCAAAGCTTTTATTCTTAGCTTCCATAGCTTATTCCTCATAGTCAAAAGACGCTCTTGCCCGCTCCAGGGCCTCACGGATCTCCTCGCCGCTGTAGCCGCGGCGGTAGAGAGAGGCGGAGAGCTTTCGCACCGCGTCCCGGTCCCCGGGATCGCGCAGCTTTGAGGCGACCAGGCGGTCGAGCCTGGACGTGTCCTCCGGCATCGTTGACAGCGCGTCGTCCCATAAGTCTCGCGGCACGCCCCGGCGCATAAGCTCCTGGCGCACGCGCCCCTCGCCGTAGCCCTTGGCCGCGTAATGGCGCACGACGGCGGCGGCGTAGCGCTCCTCGTCGAGAAGCCCGCGCTCGAGGATCCACTGCACGCAGTAATCGGCAGTCTCCTCGTCCGCGCCCTTGTCGCGCAGCTTTTTATTCAGCTCGCTTGCCGACATCTGCCGCTGGGACACAAGCTCCAGCGCCTTTTCCCGGCTGAGGGCCTTCTTCGATTCCCGGCGCAGGATGTCCATGTCGCGGTCATTCAGCTCTCGCCCGGCGAAAAGCCGCAGCTCGGTCACGGTGCCGAGGGTCGTCTTGACCTCGCTCTCGTCCTCCAGCACCACCGTCACATGCTCGGCGGTGGTCTGTTTCAGGGATGTGATGCGCATGGGCAGGGCTTAGTCCTCCTCAAAGTCCGCCGCACTCACGTCGAGAGCGGGGGCGGGGGCGGCGCGGCCGGAGGCCATGGCGGCCTTCATGGCCTGGGGGCTCATGAGCTTGTGGGCGTTGTCGCGGATCTCCTGCTCGATCTTGTCACAGACCTCGGGGTTATCGGCGAGGTACTGCTTGACGCCGTCGCGGCCCTGGATGCGGTTGCCGTCCACGGTGAACCACGCGCCTGCCTTGTCGATGATCTCAAGCTTCACGGCAAGGTCGACGATCTCGCCGATCTTGGAGATGCCCTCGCCGTACATGATGTCGAACTCCGCCTCGCGGAAGGGGGGCGCGACCTTGTTCTTGACGACCTTGGCGCGGGTGCGGTTGCCGACCATCTCGCCGTTGACCTTGAGAGTCTCGATACGCCGCACGTCGATACGCACGCTCGCGTAGTACTTGAGGGCGAGGCCGCCGGGGGTGGTCTCGGGGTTACCGTACATGACGCCGATCTTCTGGCGAAGCTGGTTGATGAAGATGACGGTGCAGTTATTCTTGGAGATCGCGCCCGCAAGGCGGCGCATGGCCTGGCTCATGAGACGGGCCAGCGCGCCGACCACGGTGTCGCCCACCTCGCCCTCGAGCTCCACGCGGGGGATGAGGGCCGCGACGGAGTCGACCACCACCACGTCCACGGCGCCGGAGCGCACCAGAGACTCGGCAATGTCAAGGGCCTGCTCGCCGGTATCCGGCTGGGAGATGAGAAGACTGTCGATGTCCACGCCGAGGGCTCTCGCGTAGGCGGGCTCAAGGGCATGCTCCACGTCGATGTAAGCGGCCTCGCCGCCCGCCTTCTGGGCGGAGGCGACGGCATGCAGGGCCAGGGTGGTCTTGCCGCTTGCCTCGGGGCCGTAGATCTCGATGATCCTGCCTCTGGGGATGCCGCCGATGCCGAGGGCCAGGTCCAGGGCCAGGGAGCCGGTGGACAGCGCCTCCACGTTTACGTTGATATCGTCGCCCAGGCGCATGATGGTGCCCTTGCCGTAATCCTTCTCGATTTTGGCGATGGCGGTTTCCAGCGCCTTTTTCTTGTCGGCGTTCGCCGGCGCGACAACCGCGGGAACCTTTTTCTTTTCAGCCATTGTTATTCTCCAATCTGCCGCAAGAGCGGCGATGTTTATAATACTTGCCTCCCCCAGCCGCTTGCGGCGTTTGGGGGAGGGGGACCGCTTCAGCGGTGGAAGGGGTTTGCCCGTCAACCGACGACTCCCTCAGTCACGGCGCGGACATACACGCGCCGTGCCAGCTCCCTCAGGGAGGGAGCCAAATTCTACATCCGTCCGACTACCGCCCGCAGCACGCCTCTTGTGTCCTTATGCACGGTGCTGGCGGCAAAGCCCGCGGCCATCATCATGTCGGCGACCGTGTCGGCCTGACCCTCGCCGACCTCAAAGATCAGCAGGCCGTCCGGCCGCAGGAGGGTTTTCCAGTGCTTGATGATGCCCTTGTAAAAGCGCAGACCGTCCTTGCCGCCGTCGAGTGCCCAGATCGGCTCGTAATCCTTCACCGAGCGGTCGAGCGTCCGGATTTCATCGGTGGCGATATAGGGGGGGTTGGACACGATGAGGTCGAAGCTTCCGATCCCCAGCGGGGGAGAGGCGAGGGCGTCGGCCTGCATGCAGATGACGCGCGTGGTCAGGCGGTTTAAGTTCACGTTCCGGCGGCAGACCTCAAGGGCGCTCGCGCTCAGATCCACGGCGACGAGCTTCGTCGCGGGCAGCTCGTGTCCGACGGCGCAGGTGATGCAGCCGCTCCCGCAGCAGAGGTCCAGTACCCGCGCGTCCATCTTCCAGCCGGTCAGCGCCTCTTTGGCGAGGTCGACCAGCAGCTCCGTGTCGGTGCGCGGGATGAGCACGTCCTTCGTCACCTTCATGGGCAGGCCGTAAAACTCCCAGTCCCCGGTGATATAGGCCACGGGTTCACCCTTGAGCCGCCTGTCGGTATACTCCTGCACCAGCGCCTCCACCTTGTCGGTGGTGTAGAGGTTCAGGTCGCGCAGAAGCTGCTGCACGGTCTTCCCGGCGGCGGAAGCCACCAGGACCCGCGCTTCCAGCGCATAGGCTTCGATCTCGGCGCGCTTTAGGGTGTTGCGGGTATTGATGTACAGTTCGTTGTAGGTTTTCAAAAGCGTTCAGCTCCCCCAGGCGTCGCTGCCCTGTTCGTCCGGAATGACAAGCTGGATGGCGCGGATGGCGCACTCGATCATGCTGTCGTCCGGCTCGTTGGTGGTGATGCGCTGCAGCCACTTGCCCGGCGCGGACAGCGCGGCGGACAGCCAGTTGTCGTGCAGGCCGCACCAGCGGTTGATCTCATAGCTGATGCCCACCACGACGGGCAAAAGCAGCAGGTGAAAGCCCATGCGGGCGAAGGTGTTCTGCACGCGTACAACCGAGTTTACCAGGATGCTCACCACCACCACGACCAGCAGGAAGCTGGTACCGCAGCGGGGGTGGAAGCGGGACTCGGGCCGGACGTTCTCGACCGTCAGCTCCTTGCCGTGCTCGTAGCAGAAGATGGTCTTGTGCTCGGCGCCGTGGTAGGAAAACAGGCGCTTGACATCGGGGGTGAGGGTGACGAGCTTCATGTAGGTGAGCAGGATGATGACGCGGGTGATGCCCTCGGCGATGTTGCGCACAAAGAGGCTCTCGGTCAGGGGCTTGATGAGGCTCACGATCAGCGCGGGCAGGAAGATGAACAGGAAGAGGCTCAGCGCGATGCCGAGCACCACCGCCACGCCGATGATGATGTTCTTGGCCTTTTCCTCGGAGAAGTGGTTGTTGATCCACTGGTCGAGCTTGTCGGGCTCGCCCTGCTCCTCGAGCGGGACGAGGCTTGCCGAGTAGGTGAGGGCCTGCATGCCGTTTATCATGGAGCTGAGGAAGATGGCGCAGCCGCGAATCAGCGGCCAGCCGAGGATCGGGTAGCGGTCCTTGATGAACTTGAGGTCTTCGATCTTTTCCACAAGCCCGTCGGCTGTGCGGCAGACGATGGCCTGCTTCTTCGGTCCGCGCATCAGGATGCCTTCAATGAGGGCCTGACCGCCGATGGATGTCTTGAAATTGCAGGATGTGGGATTTTTCAAAATTGCATTCTCCTCTGTATGTTGCGATAATGCGGGGGTTAAATCAACAATTATGCGTATCGGCTTTAGTCAGCAAGGACAAGCTCCCCGCCTGTCATTGCGAGACCAGTTCTCAAACTGGTCGTGGCAATCCGTATTCCCAGCGGCCAGTTCGGATTTCTGCGTGTTTTAAGTGCCTCCGGCGGGCGGATTGCCACACCAGTGACATCGGTCACTGGTTCGCAATGACAAACGGCAAGCTGTTCCCATGCCACTTTACTTCCCATTCGCGTTCAGTTTCGCCCCGATGGGGAGCGTTATGGTCACCTGGCAGCCGCCCTCCTTGCCGGGGGCGTTGGCGATGTCCAGGGTGCCGCCGTGGCGGGTGACGATCTCGTCGCACACCGCAAGCCCGATGCCGGTGCCGCGGTTTTTGGAGCTGCCCTTGTAAAACTTCTCCTTGACGTGGGGAAGCTCCGCCTCGGGGATGCCGTGGCCATAGTCGCGCACGCGGATGCGCACCGCGCCGTCAATCTGTTTGAGGTCTACATCGATGCGTCCGCCCTCGCCGCCGTGCTTCATGGCGTTGTCCAGCAGGTTCAGAAACACCTGCTTTAACCTCTCGGAGTCGCCGGGGATGAGCGGGATCTCGGATTTCGGGCCGCGGTAGTTGACCTTCATGCCGCCCTGCTTCATGAGCTCCCCGTAAGTAAACAGCGCGTCCTCGAGCTCGGCGGCAATGTCGATGAGCTCGATCTGCAGATTGAAGCGCCCGTCCTGGATGCGGGTAAATTCCAGCAGCTCCTTGACCATGTTGGTGAGGCGCTCGGCCTCCTTGGAGATGATCTGGATGCCCCTGAGGGAGTCGCCCTGCACCGCGGGGTCGTAGGCGATGGTCTCGGCCCAGCCGGTGATAGCGGTCAGAGGGGTGCGCAGCTCGTGGGAGACCTGGGAGATAAACTCCGTCCTGGTCTTCTCGGCAAGCGCCGTCTTCTCGGAGATGCTGTTGATCTCCTCGGCGAGGTAGCCGATCTCGTCGGGCTCAAAGTCCTCGGTCTTGAGCCCAAAGCTGCCGGTGGCGATGCGCTTTGCAAATTCCCGCAGCTTCTCGAGCGGCCCCGCCACGCAGCACCAGAACCAGACATTGACCGCCAGCACATACACGCACAGGGCGATATAGATGGCGGTGGCCCAGTTCATGAGCCCGTGCGTGGAGGCCCAGGTGCCCATCAGCAGCAGGGCCAGCGCCGCGATGCTCGACAGCAGCAGCTGTGTTCGTAAGTTGCCAAACATGAATTGTACTTCCTAAAGTTGATACTTGCCTCCACCAGCCGCGCACGCGGCGTTTGGGGGAGGGGGACCGCTTCAGCGGTGGAAGGGGTTTTGCAGGTCGACGGAGACTCCCTCAGTCACCAGTGTGCGCACTGGTGCCAGCTCCCTCAGAGAGGGAGCCAAGGTGACGCGGGTTCCTTGCCTTCCCTTTCAGGGGATTGCGGGCCGCCGCTGCCAGTGGCAGGAGAAGGCGGCACGGAATCTCCGCAGCCGCGCCATTGGCGGGCCGTCGCTTAGCAGGCCCGGGAATGGCAATGCGGCAAGGTGGGCAAGGGTGGCCGAAGGCCGGAGGGGTTAAACCCCTCAGTCTGCGCCTCGCGGGAGATCGGCGCGTCCAGCTCCCCTTTCAGGGGAGCCAAGACACATCAGTACCCCCACTTGTAGCCGTAGCCCCAGACGGTGGTCAAATATTCCGGCTCGGTGGGGTCGTTTTCAATCTTGATGCGAAGGCGGCGGATGTTCACGTCCACGGTCTTTAATTCGCCCGTGAAGTCGCTGCCCCAGACGGCGGAGAGGATATCCTCGCGGCTCATGGCCTTGCCGGGATTTTCCATGAAGAGCTTGATGAGCATGTATTCGATCTGCGTGAGCTTCAGCCGCTGTCCGTCCTTTTCCAGGGTGCGGTTGCGGGTGTTGAGCAGGAAGGGCCCGCTCACGATCTCGGTGGAGGACTTCTCCTCGTCGTCCACGCCCAGACGGCGGATGAGCGCGTCGACGCGGGCGGTGAGCTCAGCGGGGGAGAAGGGCTTGGTGACATAGTCGTCGGCCCCGGTCATGAGGCCGGTGACCTTGTCGATCTCCTGGTTCTTCGCGGTGAGCATGATAATGCCCATCTTCGAGCCCGAGGCGCGGATGCGGCGGCAGACCTCAAAGCCGTCGATGTCCGGCAGCATCACGTCCAGCAGCGCAAGGCAGATGTCGGGATTGACCTTCCATTTCTCCAGCGCCTCCTCGCCGGTGCCGGCCTCGATGGGCTCAAAGCCGCTGCGGCGCAGATTGATGACCACAAAGCTGCGAATATTGGACTCGTCCTCCAAAACCAGTATTTTCTTCATCTCGTGTGTACCCCTTGTTTTATATAGTAGAAAATTCAAAGTCAATGAGATTGCAATATACTCTCTAATTATAACATGACTCTGACAAAAATAATAGACAAAGTTTCAGAAAATTGTATTTCTTTTTGCATGCAATGTGCAAAAGGTTACATAACACCATTTATATGCTCAACTTTTGCATTGATTCTTTCGGGAAAATCTGGTAAAATGCGCACATGGACAATGACAAGAATGTGGTACTGGGCATCCTGGCCCACGTGGACGCGGGGAAGACCACGCTGTCTGAGGCGATGCTGTACCTCACGGGAAAACTGAAAAAGCTGGGAAGGGTCGATCACCGCGACAGCTTCCTCGATACCCATGCTCTGGAGCGGCAGCGCGGCATCACCATCTTCTCCAAGCAGGCGGTCCTGCCGCTGGGGGAGGGGAGCCTGACCCTGCTGGACACCCCGGGCCACGTGGACTTCTCCGCCGAGGCAGAGCGCACGCTTCGCGTTCTCGACTGCGCGGTGCTGGTCATCTCCGGCACCGACGGCGTACAGGCCCACACGGAGACGCTCTGGAAGCTTCTCGAGCGCTACCATGTCCCGACCTTCCTGTTTATCACCAAGATGGATCTGCCCGGCCCGGGACACGATGCCCTGATGCAGGAGCTGACCGCGCGCCTTTCCGAGCGCTGCGTCGACTTCGGCGGCCCCGAGCGCGACGACGCCATCGCCATGTGCGACGAGGGAGCCATGGAGGAATATCTGGAAAACGGCAGCGTCGGGGACGGCACCCTGCGCGCACTTGTTGCCTCCCGGCGGCTCTTCCCGTGCTTCTTCGGTTCGGGCCTCAAGACTGAGGGCGTGGGCGAGTTTCTGGACGCGCTGGAAAAATACGCCCCCTGTCCCGATTACGGGCCGGACTTTGCCGCGCGGGTCTATAAGATCTCCCGAGACGCCCAGGGAAACCGCCTGACCTGGCTCAAGGTCACGGGCGGGAGCTTAAAGGTGCGTACCCTATTAAGATACAACGACGCCGAGGGAAATCCCGTCGAGGAAAAGATCAGCGGGCTTCGCGTCTACTCGGGCCAGAAGTTTGACACCGCCGAGGAGGTACGCGCGGGCTGGGTCTGCGCGGCCTTAGGCTTAAGCGCCACAAGACCCGGACAGGGGCTGGGCGCCGCCGCCGACGCGGAGGGGCCGGTTTTGGAGCCGGTCATGAGCTACCGGGTGCTGCTTCCCAAGGGCACCGACCCCATGCTCCTGCTGCCGAAGCTCATGCAGCTTGACCAGGAGGACCCGCAGCTGCACGTGGTCTGGAACGCGCAGTCCAAGGAGATCAGCGTCCAGCTCATGGGAAAGATCCAGGCCGAGATCTTCAAAAGCATCGTCCGCGACCGCTTTGATACCGAAATCGAGCTTGACACCGGACGTATTCTATACAGGGAAACCATCAAAAATACCGTGGAGGGCGTGGGCCACTTTGAGCCCCTGCGCCACTATGCCGAGGTGCATGTATTGCTTGAGCCCCTGCCGCCCGGCAGCGGCCTGAGCTATGACAGCATCGTGCCCGAGGACGTGCTGGACCGCAACTGGCAGCGCCTGATTTTGACGCACCTTGCCGAAAAGCAGCACAGGGGCGTGCTCACCGGCTCGCCCGTCACCGACATGCGCATCACGCTGGCAGCGGGCCGCGCCCACTTAAAGCACACCGAGGGCGGCGACTTTCGCCAGGCCACCTACCGCGCCGTGCGCCAGGGCCTCATGCAGGCGGACTCCGTGCTGCTCGAGCCGTGGTACAGCTTTGTGCTGGAGGTCCCGGCGGAGCAGATCGGCAGGGCCATCACCGACATCCGCGCCATGAACGGGGACTTTTCCTCCCCCGAGGAGCAGGGCGAATACCTGCGCCTGGAGGGCGCGGCCCCGGCGGTGAAGCTCAATAATTATATGGAGGAGCTGGTCTCCTGGTCCCACGGCCGGGGCCGCCTGAGCCTCACGCCCTGCGGCTACCGCCCCTGCGCCGACCAGAAGCGCATCGTGGAGGAAATCGGGTATGAACCCGAGCGGGACGAGGAAAACCCCGCCGACTCCGTCTTCTGCGCCCATGGGGCGGGCATGAACGTCAACTGGCGTCAGGTGCCGGAGTACATGCACCTCGAGAGCGTTTTGAAGCCGAAGCAAGCCGACGAAGCCCCCAAACCCATACAGCGTTACCGCAGTCTCAGCATCGACGACCGGGAGCTCGAGGCCATCATGGAGCGGGAGTTCGGCCCCATCCGCCGCCCCGAGTACCGCGCCCGGCAGATAAACGCCGCCGTGACGGAGGTCTCGCAGATTTCCAGCCGCAAGGAGCACATCATCGTCGACGGCTATAACCTCATCTTCGCCTGGGACGAGCTCAAGGCCCTGGCGCGCGACCGCCTGGATCTCGCACGCGAGCGGCTCATGGACATCCTCTCGGGCTACGCGGGCTTTACGGGAGCAAAGCTCGTGCTGGTGTTCGACGGCTTTCGCACGCCGGGCAACCCCGGCTCCCGCACGGAGTACCACAACATCTCCGTCGCCTTTACGAAGGACGGCGAGACCGCCGACGCCTACATCGAGCGCATTGTGGACGAAATCGGCAAGAACTACGCGGTGCGCGTCGTGACCAGCGACAACCTCATCCGCCTGTCGGCTCTGCGCTCGGGCGTCCTGCGCTGTTCGTCTGGGGAGTTCAAGGGCGAGGCGGAATGGGTGCTCAGTCAGATCGAAGAGGTCTTGAAGCGCACAAACTTCAACGCCCACCAGACGAGGTTACAGGATGGACAAAGAAGAGATCCTTAAACGGGCCGAGGACCTGGCGCGCCGCTGTGAGGGCCGGGGCACGCCCACGAACACGGGCTTTCTCACCCCCGCCGAGCGCTATGCCCTCGAGCACGACCAAGCCCTCCGGGAGGCGAACATGGTCTTTCACGGCGGCCACCCGGACGCCGAGCGCTGTATCGCCTTCTTCCTGCCCGACTGGATGGAGGCGGACGCGCTGGACATCTCTGAGCACATCCGCGCCATACTTCTCACCGCCGCCTTTGGGGAACCGGGGCACCGGGACTACATGGGCGCGATCCTCGGCATGGGGGTCGGGCGCGAGTGGGTCGGCGATATCCTGGTCGAGGGCCATGAGGCAATCGTATTATGTCAACCGAGCGTCTTACGCCACCTGCTTTCCATCGACAAGGTAGGGCGCTGCGGCGTCAAGGCGGTCGAGATATCGCTGGACGAGATCCCGGTCCGGGAGAAAAAGACCGAGGAGCGCCGCTTCACGGTCATGAGCCCGCGGCTTGACGCGGTGGCGGCGGGGCTGTTCCACCTCTCCCGCACCGAGGTCACACGCCAGATCGCAGCGGGGCTTATCCAGCTCAACTACGCAGAGTGCTTAAAGCCCGATGCCCCGGTCAAAGAGGGCGACGTGCTCACCTTACGCGGCACGGGCAAGGGGAAAGTCACCGAGATCGGCGGCAGCTCCCGCAAAGGGAGAGTGTTCGTCACGGCGGAGTTGTATAAATAGAACTTGCCTCCCCCAGCCGCTTGCGGCGATTGGGGGAGGGGGACCGCTTCAGCGGTGGAAGGGGTTTGTAAGATGACGCACGACTCCCTCAGTCGCTGCGCGACAGCTCCCTCAGGGAGGGAGCCAAGACCCCTCAGTCATCGCCATGGATGGCGCTGCCAGCTCCCCTTGCAGGGGAGCCAAAGAAGAATGCGAGGCTATTGGAATGAGAGCATACAAACGTTTATTGCGCTATGCGGCGATCGACACCCAGAGCAACGGGGACAACGCCGCCGTCACCCCCAGCACCGAAAAGCAGCACGCCTTTTCGTGGCTTTTGCACTGTGAGCTGCAGGACCTGGGCATGAAGCGGGTCTACACCGACCCCCACGCCTACACCTACGCCTTCCTGCCGGCAAGCCCCGGCTGGGAATCAGAGCCCGTCATCGGCCTGATCGCCCACATCGACACGGCCCCGGACTTTTCCGGCACCGGCGTCAAGCCCCAGACGCATTTTGACTACGACGGCGGCGACATTGCCCTCGGCACGTCCGGGCGGGTGCTGAGCCCGCGGGACTTCCCGGAGCTCAAAAACTGCGTGGGCAAGACCCTCATCACCACCGACGGTACCACGCTCCTGGGCGCGGACGACAAGGCGGGCGTTGCCGAGATCATGACCGTGTGCGAAACCCTCATCCACTCTGACCGGCCCCACTGCGCCCTGGCGGTGTGCTTTACCCCGGACGAGGAGATCGGCCACGGCGCGCGGCTCATCGACTTCAAGCGCTTCGGCGCGGCCTTTGCCTACACGGTGGACGGGGACGCGGTGGAGGAGATCAACTATGAGACCTTCAACGCTGCCTCCGCGAGCTTTCGTATCAAGGGCGTGAGCGTGCACCCGGGCTCGGCCAAAGATGTGATGGTGAACGCGAGCCTTGTGGCCATGCGGATAAACGCCATGCTGCCCGCCGACGAGATCCCCGCCCGCACCGAGGGCTACGAGGGCTTTTACCACCTGACGGAGATGCGCGGCGACGTGAGCGAGGCGGAGCTTAAATACATCGTGCGTGACCATGACGCCAAGCGCTTCCTCGCCCGCTGCGACAGGCTGCGGGAAATCGAGGGCGCACTCAACGCCGAATACGGCGAGGGCACCGTCACCCTCACCTGCAACGAGCAATACCGCAACATGGCGGAGATCCTGGCCGACCACATGCAGATCGTCCGCCGGGCCGAGCGGGCCATCCGCAAGGCGGGCTTAAAGCCCAGGACGAGCCCGGTGCGCGGCGGCACGGACGGGGCGCGGCTTTCGTTCAGCGGTCTGCCGTGCCCGAACCTCGGCACCGGCGGCGCGGCCTTCCACGGACCTTCCGAGCACATCACGGTCGAGGACATGGACAAGGTCGTGGAGATTTTGCTGAACATCGTCTGCGAGAGGGAAGAGTGAGCGCACTTTATAGCCCCCTTGCCTAAAGGAGCCAAGCCTTGCCTCCCCCAGCCGCGAAGCGGCGGTATGGGGGAGGGGGACCGCTTTAGCGGTGGAAGGGGTCCCTGCGGTTTGTGCCCAGGCAATTGACCGGGGACTCCCTCAGTCACGGCCTCGCGGGAGATCGGCCGTGCCAGCTCCCTCAAAGAGGGAGCCAAAGCTGCGGCGCACCAACGAACAGGCGCATTACAAAACATCGTCGACCAACCAACAAGCACCCCGTGCATTTCGCACGGGGTGCCTTTGTATCTTCAGTATTCTCCGGGGTGCTTTTTCTCCCAGCGTCTTCTTGACTGTTCGCGGAAGAACTCGCGGGTTTTTGTCTTCGCCTCGGGCAGCACGTCGTCCTCCAGCTTTTTCTTGCCGTGGACCAGGGAGCGGATCACATGGTATATCAGCAGCGCCGCCGGGAGCGTGCCGGTGATGAGCGCCGCCAAAAGCCAGGTCGCCGCACGGTCTTCGGCTGCGCGGGCGGCGTTTTCCCAGTAGGGGTAGACCGCCGTGCCGAGATGCATGGAGCGCTTCATGCCCGCCTGAATAAGCTTGAAGAGCCTGCCGGGCTCGAAGCGGTAGGTATTGTCCTGCAGCTCCGCCCGCTTGATGGGGAACTTCTCCTCGGCGGCGGTGCGGGCAAAGCCCTTGACGGGCTCGGCAAGCACCAGCTCATAGCAGCTTACCCCCGCTGCCTCGGGGAAAAGCCTCACATAGGCCGGATAGCTCATGTAGATGCGCATGCCCTCGCCGTAGGCGGTCTTCGAGAAGCCGTCCTTCTCATGCTCGTACACGCCCGCCGCGACGAAGGGGACGCCGTTTATCGAAAAGCTCATGCCGGAAAGGTCCACCCCGCCGAAGAGGAGCCACGCGGTCTCTTTGTCCAGGAGCACCCGGTCGTCCATCACGTCGTTGGGCTTAATGTAATTGCCGCTGAGCAAGGGCAGAGGATGGAAGTCGAAGAAGCTGCCGCCCACGGCGAAGACCTGCACCTCGCCGCTGCGCCTGCCGTTTGCGACTTTGACGGTGCCGGAGGCGCTCCAGGCGTCGTTAAAAAGCCCCGTCTCGCGCTCCACGTCGTAGGAGGCGTCCTTGAGCTTTTTCGCCATGTCGTTGCGAAAGGCGTAGAGCTGGTCGAGCGTAAGCTTCTGGTCGCCGGGCATGAAGAAGGAGAGCTGTGAAAACTCCCGCAGCCCGTCGCCCTTCCAGCGCTGCGCGGCCTGCTGGCTCGGCAGCAGATTCGATACCGCCCAGAGCCGCCACACGCACACGCCGCAGCAGACGGCCAGCACCAGGGCGAGGGCGAGCGGCCAGTGCCGTAAAAGCTTTCTCATGTCTGATTGTCCGCGATGCGCACCATATCGCCGCTTGCAACGGGGGCGGAGCTTGTGGTGATGACATAGTCGCCGTTTGCCAGATCGGCAACGATGGCGGAGTTGTTGTCGTCGCTTGCCAGCACCTCCACGCTCACGCGCCTGGCTGTGTAGCGGTTGCCGAGCGGCGAACTCTTGACCGCCACGGCCAGCACGAAGCTGCCGTTTGCGTCGCTCTTGATGGCGGAGTTGGGGACGATGATGTCATAGCTTGCGCTCTTCTGACCGACGGAGATGGTCATTTCCGCGCCGGAGGTTACGTCGCCCTCGAGGTCGAAGGTGAGGATCTTGTTGGACTGGGGGTTCTTCGGGTCGGTGCGGATGGTGGTGAGGGTAGCGGTGACGCTGTTGCCCCAGTAGTAGTTGGAGATGGTGGCGGTGTCGCCGATGCGCAGGCGCTGGGCCTGGTCGTTGGTGACGGAGAAGGAGAGGGTGTGCCCCATGTCGGGGACCTCCATGGTGCAAAGCAGGGCGTCCTTGAGCACGGTGTCGCCCGCGGTGCAGTCGATGGTGTCGATGGTGCCGGAGACATTGGCGGTGATGACGTTTTCCTCGTCACCCGCCAGGGACTTGATCTTCTCCTGCTGCACGGCGATCTGCTCGGCAAGCTCGTTCATGTCCACGCCGACGGAGGCAATGCTCTGGGCGTTCTGCTCCTGGGCGTAGGCAAGGTCGTCATAAGCGGCCTGCAAGGCCACGCGGGCGTCCTCCTCGGCGTACAGGGCATTTTGATAATCATCCTGAAGGTTGCCGGCAAGGACGGAGTATTCGTTATAATAGGTGTCTCGCTTCTCGGCGGCAGCCTTTACTTTCTCATAATGAGACGCATCATCCTCTAAGGCATCGCGTTCAGATTCCAAACTGGAAATCTCTGACTCAAGAGTTGATATTTCTTGTAATATGGCGGAAACTTGTGATGCAAGCTCTTCTTTTCTACTCTGGGAAGTTGAAGCATTTGAACTCGCATTATCGTATTCATTCTGGGCAGAAATCAAGTCATTATATGCAGCATCTCTGTCATACTGCTCGCCCTCAAGCGGCTCATCAATCTGCGAAATCATGGAGTAATTATCACGCGCTCGCGCTACTTCACTTGACCAGTAATCAACCTGATTCTGCCAATAAGAGTAGTCCGTAGAAGCAATGTTGTATTCATCCAATTCGGGAGCATTTTTTCTCTCTTCAAGTGAGGACCGCTTCATTTCAATCTGATTGGTTAAGCGCTCATATTCTTGCTCACGATTATTGCTATAGGAAGATTCAAGCTCACGGAGATATTCCTCCGCGTCGAGATAGCGCTGCAGGGCTGCGGCGGTGATGGGGTCGGCGGTGGTGTCGTAGAGCTTGGTTTCCGCCTCGTAGCGCTTGTCCATGGCGCGGTTGAGGGCGTTCTGGGCGTTTTCGATGGCGCGGTTATAGGAGGCGTAATTCATGGTCGGCACATTGAGAGCGGCGCGCTGGTAGCTCGCCTGCAAGGTTCTGAGCTTTTCCTTGGCCTGCTCAAGCAGGGTCTCGTCGCCCTGGCCGAGGACGAAGAGCACGTCACCGACGTTTACCTCCTGGCCCACCTTGACCATGACGGAACGGATGGTGCGGGTCTCCTTGGCCTTGACCTGGTGCTTGCCGGTGGCGGTGACGGTGCCGGTGCCGCGCACCTTGGCGATGATGTTGCCGCTCTGGACGGCGGCGGTGGCGACCTCGGGCAGGCTCCGGTTCATGATGGTATTGGAGAAAAAGGTCAGCACAAGCAGCACCGCCAGAAAGAGTATGGCGGCGTCCTTGACCCATTCACGTTTTTTGACAGTGGTTTCCATGCAGCACCTCAGTCAAGCGGAGATTGTAGATGTTGTACTTGCCTCCCCCAGCCGCGAAGCGGCGGCATGGGGGAGGTGTCGCGAAGCGACGGAGAGGGCCTGTGCGTCGACGGGGACCCTCTCAGTCACCAGTGCTGCGGCACTGGTGCCAGCTCCCCCGAAGGGGGAGCCAAGGGGGTGGACGTTACTTGCCTCCCCTGAAAGGGGAGGCGCCCGAAGGGCGGAGGGGTTAGGCTCCCTCCTTGAGGGAGCTGTCACCAGTGCGCACACTGGTGACTGAGGGAGTTGCCGGTCAACGTACAAAACCCCTTCCACCGCTGAAGCGCTGGGGGAGGCAAGAGGCTTATCCCTTCACGCTCCCGGAGTTTGCGATGCCCTCGACCAGATATTCCTCGCCGTGCAGGAACAGCAGCAGGGAGGGGATCATGTAGATGGTCGCCATGGCGAAGGCAAGGCCGATCTCGCCGGTGTTGACCCGCGAGAGGAAGACGCTTAAAGGCTGGGCGTCGGAGTCCTGCAATAAGATCAGCGGCTGCTCGACCATGTTCCAGTAGTCGATGAAGACCAGAATCGCGATCGAGTACAGCGCCGAGCGGCACTGGGGCAGGCACACGCGGGTGAAGATCTCCCATTCGCCCGCGCCGTCGACCTTGGCGGCCTCGATGAGCGAATAGGGGATGCGCCGCATGAACTTGGTCAGCAGGAACACCGAAAACGGCGCGAAGATGCCGGGCAGGATGATCGCCCAGGGTTTATTTAAAATGCCAAGCCACTCACTGATTAAATAATTGGGAACGAGCGTGACCTGATAGGGCATGAGCATCAGAATGACATAGAAGAAAAAGATGCCGCTGCGTATCTTTCCGCGCCAGCGGGTGAAGCTGTAGGCCGCGACCGACGCGATGCCCACCTGGAAAACCACGATCGGCACCACGAGCAGGATGCTGTTCCAGAGTTTCAATAAATACTCGGGCGACTTTATCAGACCCGTTATGTACTGCTGGAGCGTCACCTTGTCCGGGATGAACTTGAGGTTGACCGTCTTCGAGACAAAGCCGCCCTCGGTGGTCGAGAAGACCATGCCGTAGTTGGACTTGATCTCCGCCTCGGACATGAAGGAGTTTGTGATGGTCAGCACCGTCGGCAGCAGGAACAGCACCGAGAAGATGAGGCACAGCACGAACATCGCCGCCCGGCCGAAGACATGCTGCTTTCGTCTTCTGGGCGGATGCTTTTTCTTCATCCCTCCACATCCTTTCCGAAGGCGTCCTCGATCCAGAACAGCAGCGCGATCAGCACCACCATCACCAGCGCCATCACCACCGCCGCCGCCGACAGCTTCTGGTAGTCGAGCGAGCGGAAGGTGTTGTTCATGAAGTGCTGGAGCATGTAGAGGCTTTCATAGGGGTAGTCGCCCGTGAGCAGGTATACCTCGCGGAAGACCTTGAAGGAGTTGATAAGCGATAAAATGGTCACGAACAAAACGGTGGGGGAGAGGTAGCGCAGCTTGATGTTGAAGAACTTGTAAAAGGCCGAGGCCCCCTCCACGTTCGCCACTTCCAGAAGCTCCTTCGGGATATTGGCAAGGCCCGCCATGAACAAAATCATGAAGTAGCCGAGGTTTTTCCACAGAAACAGCACCAGCACCACGATCATGCTGTACTCCGACTGGAGCCAGTCGATGCGCTTGGCCCCGAAGAGCATCAAAAACTCGTTGACCGTGCCGTTGTAGTTAAACAGCACCTGCCAGATCAGCACCACCGACGCCACCGGCACCATCATGGGACTCAGAAAGAAGGTGCGAAACTGGCTCTTCATCGGGATGCGGCACTCCAGCATCAGCGCCAGCACGATGGACAGCACCACCGCCAGCGGCACCGCCATCGCGGAAAATTTCAGCGTGTTGATCGACGCCATGCGAAAGGCGGAATTCTGAAAGAGCTTCTTGAAGTTATCCAGAAACACGAAATTGCGCGAGGCTACGCCGTCGATCATCGAGTAGTAGACCACCACGCCGAAGGGCAGGATGAAGAACACGCCCACGCCCAGAAGGCTCGGCATGAGAAAGCACAGGCTTTTGAGAAAATCGGCCCGTCTCTTTTTTCGCATTTCCTTTCTCTTGTTCATGCCGCTGCCTTTCGGTTTTCCGCACTTCGCGAGGTCTACATAATCTATCTAATGAAGTATAGCACAGGTTTCGGGTAATTGCAAGGAAATAGCCCCGGCAATTTCACCGGGGCTATGGATTTCAACTATCCCCCTGTCTAAAGGGACTCAAAGTCCGTGCCTTTTTAAAGCCCCCCTTGCCTAAAGGGGGGATGCCCCAGTTCGCAAACTGGGGCGGGGGGATATGAGAACAGCGACCTGGTACGATGAACGGTATCCCCCAGTCACGGCCTCGCGGGAGATCGGCCGTGCCAGCCTTCGGCCCAGGTCGCAATCACAGATTGCTCCCCGCTTTGGCTACAAACGTGCCCCCGGCACGTTTGCTTAACGCGTCGCGCCCTTTAGGCAAGGGGGCCAAATCGCGTGACCGGAACATAGACATCCATAGGCAAGGGAGCCGGTGCTTATCTCTGCTCGTTGACGTAGATGTTGGCCTTGCTCTGCACGAGCTTGGCGACCTCCTCGGCGGTCTTCTGACCGGCGAAGAAGGGGGCAGCCTGCTCCTTGACGATGTCGAGGATGGCCTGGTCGTAGTCGGCGACCTTGGTGGTGGTCAGGACGAGCTCGCGGATCTGCTGCACCTGATCCTCGGTCAGAGCGTAGATCTCCTCGGTCTTCTGGGTGTCCTTGTTCCAGATGGTGCTGCGCACGACGGGGATCTTCTCGCCGTTGTCGTCGAGCAGGAACTGACCGTCCTGGTTCTTCTGGTACTGGACGGTGGCGGCCTCTTCGGCCTCTTGGTCGAAGACATCCAGGCGGCTCGGCAGGGAGAAGACGTTATTTTCCTGGTAATCCTTCGTCAGGAAACCGCGCAGGAACTGCCAGCAGGCGTCCTTGTACGGGGTCTTGCTGCTCATGGCGTAGCCGGAATCGGAGAAGCTGATCATGTTGCCGGTGCCGTGGGCGGTGGGGTAGCCGATGTAGGTGATGCGCCCGCCTAAAAACTGCGTGTAGTTATTGTAGAAGATGTCGTCGATGCGGTAGGCGCTGGTCTGCACGAGCATCTGCTTGCCCTGGGAAAGGCGGGTCTCGGTGCTGTCCTCCTTGGACCAGTCGAAGTTCTCCCAGTCAAACTCGGTGGGGAAGGAGTTGGCAAAGTGCAAAAGCTTAATAAACTCCTCGTTGTCGAAGCTGACCTTGCCGCTGTTCCAGTCCACAAAGTCCGCCATGTCGAGGGCCAGGCAGGTGGAGAGGATGCCGTCGCGGGTCACGTACTGGTCGAAGGCGGTGCAGCCCTCGGGCATGGAGGCAAGCGCCTCGTTGAACTCATCGTAGGTCCAGCCCGGCTCGTCGCCCACCACGTCGGCAGAGCCGATGGCGGAGTTGATGTAGAAGCCGGAGACCGTGGAGCAGAGCTTGCCGTCGACCTCCAGCGCCTTGAGGACGTTGGGGAAGAAGTCGTCGCGGCTGAGCTCACTGTCATTGTCGAGGTAGGGGTAGAGGTCCTCGAGGATGCCCTTGCTTGCAAGCTGGCGGTAATTGAGGCCGTTGAGGCAGAGAATGTCGGGGACGTTGCCGGAGAGGATCTCGGTGTTGAGCTTGGTAAGCCCCGCGTCGTTTTTGTCCTCGGCGTTCGGATCCGCGTACTCGGAGTAGTCGGTGACCTCGATGCGGTACTCGGCATTTTTGCGGTTGAAGTCGATGATCATGTCCTGCACATTGTAGTCAAGGTACATGACCGCCATGTTGATGGGCTGCTTGTGGGGCACGGAGTCGTAGGGCACCTTCTTGACCGTGACAAGGTCGAGGGAGTAGGTGTTGTCCTTGAGGTCGTAGTTGGAAATCGTGCCGGTGATGACGCCGTCGTCGGAGACATCCAGCACCTGGACGCGGCTGCCGTTGACATCGCAGCTGATCCAGTTGAAGAGCTTCGTGGGCTCCGCGTCACCCAGCTTGTAGCCGTAGAACCAGGAGCCGCTTGTGTAGTAGAGATCGTAGTCGCCGTTGCCGGTGACGGTGCTGTAGAGGTCGAGGCTCGGGGCGGCCGCACCGTCGACGAGCTTGCCGCTGTCGCTGTCAAGGATGCTCAGCAGCGTTCCGTTTTCCCCGTCGGTGCTGACGGCGATGCGCCCGTCGGGCAGGCGGACCACGCCGTTTACATAGCCGTTGACGCTGATCTCGTAGGCATCCTCGCCGTCAAGGCCGATGGCGCGCAGCTTCTGGCCGTCGTTGACGATGACGTTGCCCTTGCCGTCGAGCTGCATGCTGTAGGCGTCGAGCCAGCCGCCCTCGGGCACGCTGACCTCGGCGGTGGTGAGGTTGTTGCCCTGCTTGTCGAAGGAGCGGATATAGAAGGTCTGGGTGAACTTCTGGTGCATGAAGTACTCCTCGGAGTACATGGCGTAATTGCCGTCCCCGTCGTTCCAGGAGGCGTAGGCCGTCTCCAGGGTGACAAAGCCGTCGGGGGTGAAGCGGATGCCGCTGAGGTCGCTGCCGGAGAAATACTCCTTGTAGTCGCCCGGGTTTTCCGGCGCGTCCACGCCCTTGTAGTTTTCCAGCTTCGTGACCTTGCCGTCGGAGTCCATATAATAAAGGAAGGTCTCGTAAACGTCGTACTGGCCCTCATACTGGGGCTTGACGCCCTCGGGGATGTTCTCGCCGACCTTTTCCCAGCGGCTGAAATACATCCCGTCGTCGGCGTAAGAGCGGATGCTCACATAGTCCTTGCTCTTGCCGAAGAGGTTTTTATATTCGGAAGCGTACACATCTTCCGGCGCGGCGGTGGCCTCGGGGGTGCTGGTCGGCGCGCTGCCGGAGCTGCCGGAGCTGCCGCAGGCGGCGAGGGACAGGCCCATGCAAAGCACCAAAAGCATGCATACGATGTTCTTCATCTTGATCATTGCGGAATCCTCCTGAATGGGTTTCTTGTTTTACAGGCGCCATTATAGCATGAGATTCTAAAAAAATCTCTTAAGCTTTCTTAAACAGCGTTTGTAAAGCCGAGAAAAGGGTGGTATACTGAACACGGCCCTGCCTCCACCAGCCGCGCATGCGGCGGCAAGGGGGAGGGGGACCGCTTCAGCGGTGGAAGGGGTCTTGTACGCTGATCGGCCGGCTTCTTCATGGACGATACGAACCCCTTCCGTCACTTCGTGACACCTCCCCCATATCGCCGCATGCGCGGCTGGTGGAGGCAAGTATGGTATGAGGAGAACAAACCATGGACGAACGATCCCAAATCCTGATCTGTGACGATGATCCCGACATCCGCAAGGTGCTGTACCTTTTGCTGCGCGAAAGCTACGGCGTGGCGGAGGCTGCCGACGGAGCGGAGGCGGTCCGGTACATGCAGGCCCACCCGGACACCGACCTTGTGGTGCTCGACGTGATGATGCCCGGCATGGACGGCTTTGAAGCCTGCGACAAGATCCGCGCCTTCTCCAACGTCCCCATCCTCTTTCTCACCGCCAAGTCCGCCGAGGCCGACCGCATCTCCGCCTACGGCAGCGGGGGCGACGATTTCCTCTCCAAGCCCTTCTCCCAAGGGGAGTTTCTGGCGAAGGTGCAGTCGCTTCTGCGCCGGTATAAGCAGTACCGCGGCAAGCCCGCCTCGGCGCTTGCCATCGAGGGACTGGAGATCGACCTCACGGGCCGCACGGTCAAGAGAGGGGAGAAGGAGATCACGCTCACCGACACGGAGTTTTCCATCCTCGAGCATCTTCTCAAAAACCGCGGCAAGACCGTCACCGCCGCCGACATGTACGAGGCTGTGTGGGGCGAGCGCTTTCTCAGCGGCTCGGGCAACACCGTGATGGTGCATGTGCTGAACCTGCGGCGGAAGATCGAGGAAAACCCCTCCAACCCCCGCATCATCCGCACCGTCTGGGGAAAGGGCTATCAAATTGACTGACACGAAACGAAGCGGCTCGCTGCGCCTGCAGGTGCTGTGGGTGACGCTTGCGGGCCTAGCCCTGGGGGCGCTGGTGTTCTTTGCCGTCAGCCGGCTCGGCGCCGTCCTCATCCGCGACCGCTACATGAGCGAGGAGAGCGTCAACCGCCGCAAGGCGCGGCTCTACGCGGATTTCAGCCGCTATGTCTCCGCCCAGGGCATCAGCGGCCGCGACACCGCCGCCGTGGCCCGCTGGACGGCGGAGCACGAGTATGTCACCATTTTCCTCTTCAATACCGGGCGGGAGCAGCAGCTTTACGCCGGCGGCAGGCTCGACCCCGACACCCACAGCGGCTACGACCCCCAGGTGCACGGCAGGCTCTATCCCATCCGCTTTTCCGACGGGCTTTATCAGGTCGCCATCGGGGATAACTCCCAGGTGCGCCAGCGCCTTTTGGTGAGCATCGCGGCCTTCGCGGCGGCGGGCGTGAGCTTTCTTGCCCTCTTCATGTGGTACACCGGGCGCCTCACCAAGCGCATCATCAGCCTCTCCAAGGAGGCCGCCGCCGTGAGCGCCGGGGACCTCGAGCGCAACATCACCGCCCCCGGCGACGATGAGCTCAGCCGCCTTGCCGACTCCGTGGACGACATGCGCCGCTCGGTCATCGAGCGCATGGGCAACGAGAAAAAGGCCTGGGAGGCCAACACCGAGCTCATCACCGCCATCTCCCACGACATCCGCACCCCCATGACGGCGGTCATCGGCTACCTGGGGCTTCTGTGCAATGAGGCCGAGGACGAGGCCACCCGCGCTCAGCTTGCCTCCTCGGCCTACGTCAAGGCTCTGGAGCTCAAGGACCTGACGGACGAGCTGTTCCGCTACTTCCTGGTCTACGGCAAGGCGAAACTCGAGATGAACCCCGAGCGCATGGACGCGAGGCTTTTGCTCGAGCAGCTTCTGGGCGAGATGGAATTTGACCTCCGGGATGCGGGATGCACGGTCGAGCGCCGCGACTTTGAAGGGGAGTGCTCCGTCACGGTCGATCCCCTGTACCTAAAGCGCGTGCTGGACAATCTCCAGTCCAACATCCGCAAATACGCCGACACCTCAGAGCCGGTGAGGATCGTGTCGGAGCTGAAAGACAAGGTTCTGACTCTGCGTGTCACAAACGCGGTCTCCGCCTCGCAGACGAAAAAGGAGAGCACGAAGATCGGTCTTCGCACCTGCGAAAAGATCATGACCGCCCTGGGCGGCAGCTTCACGGTCACAAACGACGGCGAACACTTCGCCGCCGAGATGGTCCTGCCCGCGGAATGATCGGGAAACTATTTGCAAAAAATTTACATACAATGTATTGATATTGCAGTACAAACGGCATATACTTGTATACGATATAAGAAAGGAGCTGATTCCATGGCCGGTTCAACCAACGTCAGCATCCGCATGGATGCCGACCTCAAGGCCCAGGCTGACGCCCTGTTCGGGGAGTTGGGGATGAACATGTCGACAGCGTTCAATATTTTTGCCCGTCAGGCCGTGCGGGAAGGCCGTATTCCCTTTGAAATATCCATCAATCAGCCCAACCGGGACACGCTTGCCGCCATGCTGGAGGCGGAGCGGATCGCAAGGGACCCGTCCGTAAAGGGCTACACCGATATGAATGCGCTCTTTGAAGAACTGAAGTAAATATTCAGTCTACCCCGTTACCGGATGAATTATATTTTCAGGAAAGGTTGACGAAAAGGTTTTTCTTTTGTAGAATAGAATCGCCCGAAAGGGTACGGTGATAAAAGAGTAAACAACAAACACGCAGGCGGTTGGCTCCATCCCCTATCCGAAAAAGAAAGGGGGTGGTGTGTATGCGCTTGACCTTCCACATAAAGAAGTGGACTGTGACGATTATCGTCTATGAAACTTCCAGGAAGACAAAGAGCAAAAACGCAAAAAAAGCAGCCGCCACTCCGGACAAGTGACGGCTGTTTTGCAGCTTAGACTGCAATAATAAAGCTATCTTGAGGAGCTAACCGTGTGCGTGGTTTACTCTTCACTGTTATTATACGGCGTGAGCGCGCTTTTGTCAACCGGGACACTCCAATCTCCAAACGAAAAAAACACCGCAGGAGCACACGCCCCTGCGGCAAAATTTATAAAATCCCCACTTGACAAGCCCATATATGGAATGGTAGAATAACTTGCTATGTTCGTAAAAGGCGGGGACATATGCCCCCACCTTCATCGTGTGTCAAGTATAGCATCCCAATCCCGTGAAATCAACACCGGCTGCAAAGCTTTTGACAACACAGCCGGGCGTTTCAAAACGATAAGGAGAGTGCGCCAATGCCAAGAGATGTCATGTACGGCAAGACTCTGCGAAAGAGTTTTGCCCGCACCCAGGAGATTATGGATATGCCGAACCTCCTGGAGATCCAGAAGAGCTCCTACAAGTGGTTCCTCGAGACGGGCCTGCGTGAGGTTTTCCGCGACGTGGACTCCGTCACCGACTATTCCGGCAACCTGGAGCTGAGCTTCATCGACTACTCGATGAACGAGAAGCCCAAGTATTCCGAGGAGGAGTGCAAGGCCCGCGACGCCACATACGCCGCTCCCATCAAGGTCCGTGTGCGCCTGCGCAACAAGGAGACCGAGGAGATCAAGGAGCAGGAGATCTTCATGGGCGACTTCCCGCTCATGACCGACGGCGGTACCTTCATCATCAACGGCGCCGAGCGCGTCATCGTCTCCCAGATCGTGCGCTCTCCCGGCGTGTACTTTGACAAGACCGTCGACAAGGCCATGATCGCGACCTACGGCTCCACCGTCATCCCGTACCACGGCGCGTGGCTGGAGTATGAGACCGACGCAAACGACGTGTTCTCCGTGCGCATCGACAAAAACCGCAAGCTCCCCATCACCTGGTTCCTGAAAGCCATGGGCCAGTACCGCGCGGAGCTCAATGAGGCGGGCGCCTTCAAGCCCGAATCCTGCGCCACCTGGCTTTCCTGCGTTGCAGATCCCACCGTCGGCGCCACCACCAACGAGCGCATCAAGGAGATCTTCGGCGAGGACGAGCGCATCATCGCCACCCTCGACAAGGACACCACCCAGTCGAGAGATGAGTGCCTGCTCGAGATCTACCGCAAGCTGCGCCCGGGCGATCCCCCCACGGTCGAGTCCGCCGAGACCCTTTTGGAGGGCCTGTTCTTTGACCGCCGCCGCTACGAGATCAGCGATGTCGGCCGCTACAAGTTCAACAAGAAGCTCTCCCTCTTCCCGCGCATCGCGGGCTTCGAGCTGGCAGCGCCTGTCGCCGACCCCCTCACCGGCGAGCTTCTGGCCGAGCCCGGCACGATCATCTCCCGCGACAAGGCCCGTGAGATCGCGGACGCAGGTGTCGTCGATGTTCTGCTGAACGTGGAAGGGAAGACCGTGCGCGTCTTCTCCAACGGCATGGTCGATCTTGCACGCTACGTCGACTTTGACCCCAAGGAGCTCGGCATTAAGGAGAAGGTGCGCGGCATCGTCCTCAAGCAGCTCATGCAGCAGTACCAGGGCGACGCCCTCAAGAGTGCCATCAAGGAGTACATCGACGTTCTGATCCCGAAGCACATCGTGGTCGACGACATGTTCTCCTCCGTCAACTACCTCAACTGCCTTGCCCACGGTATCGGCGAGGCTGACGATATCGACCATCTCGGCAACCGCCGCGTGCGGTGCGTCGGCGAGCTTCTGCAGAACCAGTTCCGCATCGGCTTTTCCCGCATGGAGCGCGTCATCCGTGAGCGCATGACCCTCCAGGATCTGGACATCGTCACCCCCCAGAGCCTGATCAACATCCGTCCCGTGACAGCGGCGATCAAGGAGTTCTTCGGCTCCTCGCCGTTAAGCCAGTTCATGGACCAGACAAACCCGCTGGCAGAGCTGACCCACAAGCGCCGCATGTCCGCCCTCGGCCCCGGCGGCCTTTCCAGAGAGCGCGCAAGCTTCGACGTGCGAGACGTGCACTACTCTCACTACGGACGCCTCTGCCCCATCGAGACCCCTGAGGGCCCGAACATCGGCCTTATCAACTACCTCGCTTCCTATGCGAGAGCCAATGAGTACGGCTTCCTCATCGCCCCCTACCGCAAGGTGGAGAAGGGCACCTGCCGCGTGACCGATCAGGTGGACTACATGACCGCCGATCAGGAGGACCAGTACGTCGTCGCCCAGGCGAGTGAGCCTGTGGACGAAAACGGCGTGCTCATCAACAAGCGCGTCACCTGCCGCCACCGCAACGATACCGTCTCCGTCAACCGCGAGGACGTGGACTACGTGGACGTAAGCCCCCGCATGATGATCTCCATCGCGACCGCCATGATCCCCTTCCTCGAAAACGACGACGCAAACCGTGCCCTGATGGGCGCGAACATGCAGCGTCAGGCCGTGCCCCTTCTGACCACCCAGGCCCCCATCGTCGCCACTGGCATCGAGCACAAGTGCGCGGTCGACTCCGGCGTCTGCGTCCTGGCCGAGGGCCCCGGCACCGTCATGCGCGTGGATGCCCGCCACGTCACCGTCCGCTACGACGCGGGCGAGATCAAGGACTACAAGCTCATCAAGTTTGCACGCTCCAACCAGGGCACCTGCATCAACCAGCGCCCCATCGTCTCCGCCGGCGACCGCGTGGAGGAGGGCGACATCCTGGCTGACGGCCCCAGCACCAATAACGGCGAAATCTCCCTCGGCAAGAACATCCTGGTCGGCTACATGAACTGGGAGGGCTACAACTACGAGGACGCTATCCTGTTGAACGAGCGCCTTGTCATGGAGGACGTGTTCACCTCTCTCCACGTGGAGGAGTACGAGTGCGACTCCCGCGACACCAAGCTCGGGCCCGAGGAGATCACCCGCGACATCCCCGGCGTCGGCGACGACGCTTTGAAGTACCTCGACGAGCGCGGCATCATCATGGTCGGCGCCGAGGTCACCGCCGGCGACATCCTCGTCGGCAAGGTCACCCCCAAGGGCGAGACCGACCTGACCGCCGAGGAGCGTCTGCTTCGCGCCATCTTCGGCGAGAAGGCCAGAGAGGTGCGCGACACCTCGCTCAAGGTCCCCCACGGCGAGAGCGGCATCATCGTCGATGTCAAGGTCTTCACCCGTGAAAACGGCGACGAGATGAACCCCGGCGTCAACCAGGTCGTGCGCGTCTACATCGCGCAGAAGAGAAAAATCTCCGTCGGCGACAAGATGGCGGGCCGTCACGGCAACAAGGGCGTCGTGTCCCGCATCCTGCCGCGTGAGGATATGCCTTACCTGCCCGACGGCACCCCGCTCGATATCGTCCTGAACCCCTTGGGCGTGCCTTCCCGTATGAACATCGGTCAGGTCCTGGAGGTCCACCTCGGCTACGCCGCCCAGGCCCTCGGCTGGAAGGTGGCAACGCCTACCTTCAACGGCGCAAACGAGGAGACGATCCGCGAGACCCTGCGCCAGGCGGGACTGCGCGAGGACGGCAAGAGCGTCATGTACGACGGCCGCACCGGCGAGAAGTTCGACAACGACGTCACCGTCGGCTGGGTCTACTTCCTCAAGCTCCACCACCTCGTCGACGATAAGATCCACGCCCGTTCCACCGGCCCCTACAGCCTGGTCACCCAGCAGCCTCTGGGCGGCAAGGCCCAGTTCGGCGGCCAGCGCTTCGGCGAAATGGAGGTCTGGGCCATGGAGGCCTACGGCGCGGCCTACACTCTGCAGGAGATCCTGACGGTCAAGTCCGACGACGTGACCGGCCGCGTTAAGACCTACGAGGCCATTGTCAAGGGCACCGACATCCCCACCCCGGGCGTGCCCGAGTCCTTCAAGGTCCTGGTCAAGGAGCTCCAGTCCCTGTGCCTCGACGTGCGCGTCCTGGACGATCAGGGCAACGAGATCGAGCTCAAGGACGAGGATGAGGACGACTTCATCCCCGAACTCAAGGATGAGCTCTACGCCGCCGACGATGAGGAGCTTGCCGACAGCGGCTTCAGCATCGAGAACGTCCCCGAGGACGAGTTCGGCGCGGACTTCGGCGCTGACGATGATTATAGTGAGGAGGACGAAACATGAGCTATACACCCTTTGACGCCATTCAGATCGGCATTGCCTCCCCTGAAATGATACTCAACTGGTCCTACGGCGAAGTCAAAAAGCCCGAGACCATCAACTACCGCACCCTCAAGCCCGAGCGCGACGGCCTGTTCTGCGAGCGCATCTTCGGGCCGACCAAGGACTGGGAGTGCCACTGCGGCAAGTACAAGAAGATCCGCTACAAGGGCAAGATCTGCGACCGCTGCGGCGTCGAGGTCACCAAGAGCAAGGTCAGACGCGAGCGCATGGGCCACATCGAGCTTGCCGCCCCCGTCTCCCACATCTGGTACTTCAAAGGCATCCCGAGCCGCATGGGCCTCATGCTCGACATGACCCCGCGCATGCTCGAAAAGGTTTTGTACTTTGCAAACTACGTCGTCATCGACCCCGGCTTCTCGCCGCTGCAGAAGGGCCAGATCCTCACCGAGCGCGAGTACCGCGAGATGCGCGAGAAGTATGAGGACGACTTCAAGGCCGGTATCGGCGCCGAGGCCATCAAGGAGCTGCTCAGCCAGATCGACTGCACCAAGCTTGCTGAGGAGCTGCGCGAGGAGCTCAAGACCGCGGGTGGACAGAAGAAGGCCAAGCTCGTCAAGCGCCTTGAGTGTGTCGAGGCCTTCCGCCAGAGCGGCAACCGCCCCGAGTGGATGATCATTGACATCCTGCCCGTCATCCCGCCCGAGATCCGCCCCATGGTCCAGCTCGACGGCGGCCGCTTCGCGACCTCCGACTTAAACGACCTGTACCGCCGCGTCATCAACCGCAACAACCGTCTGAAAAGACTTCAGCAGTTAAACGCCCCCGACATCATCGTGCGCAACGAAAAGCGCATGCTGCAGGAGGCCGTGGACGCCCTCATCGACAACGGTCGCCGGGGCCGCGCCGTCACCGGTGCAAACTCCCGCGCCCTCAAGTCCCTCTCCGACATGCTCAAGGGCAAGCAGGGCCGCTTCCGCCAGAACCTGCTGGGCAAGCGCGTCGACTACTCCGGCCGTTCCGTTATCGTCGTCGGCCCTGACCTCAAGATCTACCAGTGCGGCGTGCCGAAGGAAATGGCCATCGAGCTCTTCCGCCCCTTCGTCATGAAGAAGCTGGTTGAAGACGGCGTTGCCAACAACATCAAGTCCGCCAAGAAGATGGTCGACAAGCAGCGCACCGAGGTCTGGGACGCGCTCGAAGATGTCATCAAGGAGCACCCTGTGCTTCTCAACCGCGCGCCGACGCTCCACCGTCTCGGCATCCAGGCGTTCGAGCCCATCCTCGTCGAGGGCCGCGCCCTGCGTCTGCACCCGCTGGTCTGCACCGCCTACAACGCCGACTTTGACGGCGACCAGATGGCCATTCACGTGCCCCTTTCCGCCGAGGCCCAGGCCGAGGCGAGAATCCTCATGCTCTCGGCAAACAACCTCCTGCGTCCCCAGGACGGCCACCCCGTCACGGTCCCGACCCAGGACATGATCCTCGGCTCCTACTACCTGACCATGATGCGCATCGACGCCGCCGAAAAGGGCACCGAGCGCATGCTGGTGGACGATCCGGGCGACAGCGACTTCGAGCGCGGCTCCATCGTCACCGGCGATGAGATCTACCGCAAGAACCTCGAGCTTCAGCGCGAGGGCAAGAAGCTCATCGCCTACAAGCCCACCCTTCTCTACCGCGACTCCGCCGAGGCCATCATGGCCTACAACGAGGGCATCGTGGGCCTGCACGCCCCCATCCGCCTCAGAGTCACCAAGACCGTGGACGGCGTGGAGACCAAGAAGATCATCGTCACCACCGTCGGCCGCATCATCTTCAATGAGCCCATCCCCCAGGATCTGGGCTACGTCGACCGCTCCGATCCCGAGCACGCCTTCGACCATGAGATCAGCTTCCAGGTCGGCAAGAAGCAGCTCGGCGACATCATCGACCGCTGCATCCAGAAGTACGGCTTCACCATCTCCGCCGAGGTGCTGGACTCCATCAAGGCCATGGGCTACAAGTACTCCACCAAGGGCGCCATCACCATTTCCGTTGCGGACATGACGGTGCCGAGTGCCAAGTACGAGCTCATCCACGCCACCGAGGACGAGGTCGTCAAGATCGAGCGCCAGTACAAGCGCGGCTTCATCACCGACGACGAGCGCTACCGCCTGGTCGTCTCCGAATGGGAGAAGACCACCAAGGACGTGACCGATGCCCTGTCCAGCGCGCTCGATGAGTATAACCCCATCTACATGATGGCAAACTCCGGTGCCCGCGGCTCCATGAACCAGATCCGTCAGCTTGCCGGTATGCGCGGCCTGATGGCGAACACCTCCGGCAAGACCATCGAAATCCCCATCAAGTCCAACTTCCGTGAAGGCCTGAGCGTCTTGGAGTACTTCATCTCCACGAGAGGCGCCCGCAAGGGCATGGCCGATACCGCCCTTCGTACCGCGGACTCCGGTTACCTGACCCGCCGTATGGTCGACGTGTGCCAGGAAGTCATCATCCGCGAGGAAGACTGCGGCACCACCGAGGGCGTGTGGGCCGGCGCCGTGTACGACCGCGGCCAGGAGGTCGAGTCCTTCGGCACCAGCATCCACGGCCGCTTCCCGGCGCTCCCGATCACCGATCCCGAGACGGGCGAGCTGCTCTTCAATACCGATCACATGCTCATGCCCGAGGATGCCAAGGTCCTCGAGGCCCACAACATCCACAAGGCCTATATCCGCTCCGTCCTGACCTGCGAGGCGGGCTGCGGCGTGTGCGCCAAGTGCTACGGCATCAACCTTGCCATCGGCCGTCCCGTCAACGCGGGCGAGGCTGTCGGCGTCATCGCGGCCCAGTCCATCGGCGAGCCCGGCACCCAGCTTACCATGCGTACCTTCCACACCGGCGGCGTCGCGGGCGACGACATCACCCAGGGTCTTCCCCGTGTCGAAGAGCTGTTCGAGGCCCGCAAGCCCAAGAAGATGGCGACCCTCGCCGAGATCTCCGGCACCGTCTCCATCGAAGAGGCCAAGAAGGGCGTCATGTACTCCATCACCATCACCAACGAGGCCGAGGGTGCCACCATGGTCTACACTGTGCCGCACTCCGCCGGTATCCTCGTGCACAACGGCGACCACGTCGACAAGGGCCAGGAGCTCACCTCCGGCGCCTTGAACCCGCATGATGTCCTGCGTATCCGCGGCATCAACGACGATGAGTTCGGCCGCCAGGGCGTGCGCAGCTATATCACCAGCGAGGTCCAGAAGGTGTACCGCCAGCAGGGCGTTGACATCAACGACAAGCACATCGAGGTCATCGTGCGCCAGATGATGCGCAAGGTCCGCGTCGAGGAGGCGGGCAGCACCGATCTGCTCTCCGGCGCGACGGTCGACATCTCCGTCTTCAAGGCGGCCAACAAGGACATCGCCGAGCGCACCGCGAGAGGCGAGCAGGGCCTCATCCCCGCCACCTGCACCCAGCTTCTCATGGGCATCACCAAGGCGTCGCTCGCAACCGATTCCTGGATGTCCGCCGCCTCCTTCCAGGAGACCACCAAGGTCCTCACCGACGCCGCCATCAAGGGCAAGGTGGACCACCTTGTGGGCCTGAAGGAAAACGTCATCATCGGCAAGCTCATCCCGGCGGGCACGGGCCTCGCAGTCTACCGCGACTTCGAGGTCAAGACCGACGAGACCATCGCCACCGAGCCCGAGGAATACGTCGATCTGACCGCCCTCGTGAACAAGACAAACGCCCTTTGATCGCATATCGCGCATCCCCACAGCACCGGAGCAATCCGGTGCTGTTTTTTTATCTTCCGCCGCGCGCTTGCCTCCCCCTTTGGGGGAGGTGCCCCAGTGCTCACACTGGGGCGGAGAGGGTTGTACGTCGACGCACACCCTCTCAGTCACGGCGCTTGCGTGAGACGCGCCGTGCCAGCTCCCCCGGAGGGGGAGCCAAGGAGGCTGACGCGCAGGTCCTGCACCTGGCATATTTCCCGCCTTTGTGCCATATCCTGCAAAGAAGGGGAGGGGTGACATGGAGCGGAGGAACCTGGGGCTGAGCCTTGCCGCCGTGCTTTTGACGGCGTGCCTGTACGCGCGCGGGGGACTTGCTCTTATCCCGGTGATCGCGCTGCCGGTGGCGGCGCATGAGCTTTCCCATGTCGCCGCCCTTCGCCTGCTCGGCCAGCGCATCACCGGCCTTACCCTGGACGCGCAGGGCCTCTGTATCGGCTACGACGGCACGTGTTCCCCCCTCGGCCACATCCTCGCCGCGCTTGCCGGTCCGCTCGGCGGGGCGCTCTATGCCCTCGTCGGTCTCACGAATGTTCCGTGGCTCAAGCAGAGCGCCTGCCTGAGCCTCTTGCTCACGGCCTTCAACCTCCTGCCGCTCATGCCTCTGGACGGGGGACGGGTGTTTTCCCGGCTCTGTGTCCTGGCCCTCGGGGAGACGCGCGGGGAGAGGCTTTGCCGCGCGGTGAGCGCCGCGCTTTTAACGCTGCTGCTTCTCGGCGGGGTGATCCTCGCCGCGTGGAAGAAGAGCACCGCCCCGCTTGCCGCCGCGATCTGGCTGCTGCTTTTCCAAAACGAGTAGGAAGCACTTGTAAATCAATCAAAAATACTATAGAATGTCCCTAATCCAATGACAGGAGACAACTATGGACAAACGACTCGAGCGCATCCTGCCCCGGGTGCAGAAGCCCGCGCGCTATACGGGCGGGGAATATAACCAGATCATCAAGGACAAGACGCAGGTCGACCTGCGCCTGGCCTTCTGCTTTCCCGATACCTACGAGATCGGCATGTCAAACCTCGGCATGAGCATCCTCTATCACACCATGAACAGCCTGGATTTCGTCTGGTGTGAGCGGGTCTTCGCCCCCTGGGGGGACATGTACGACGAGATGAAGAAGGCGGGCCTGCCCCTCTACGCGCTGGAAAGCGGGGACAGCCTCGATAAATTCGACGCCATCGCCTTCTCCATCGGCTACGAGATGGCTTATACCACGGTGCTGGACATGATCGACCAGGCGGGTCTCCCGCTGCACGCTGCCGAGCGGACGGCGCTTCTGCCCCTGGTGTTTGCGGGCGGCTCCGCCTGCGTCAACGCCGAGCCCATGGCGGACTTTATCGACCTCTTTGTCGTGGGCGAGGGCGAGGAGATGAACAACGAGCTTCTCACGCTTCTGCGCACGGCGAAGCTTGAAAACTGGTCGAAGCGCGATTTCCTCAAGGTGGCCGCGCAGATCGGCGGGGTGTACGTGCCCTCCCTCTACGATATCGCCTACAACGAAGACGGCACGGTCGCCTCCATCACGCCGAAGGACGGCGCGCCGGAGAAGGTCCTGAAGCGCGTGATCGTCGACCTCGATTCCGCGCCCTATCCCACAAACCCGATCGTCCCCTCCACCGAGGTGGTGCACGACCGGGTCAATCTCGAGCTCTTTCGCGGCTGCGTGCGCGGCTGCCGCTTCTGCCAGGCGGGCTATATCTACCGCCCCATCCGCGCCAAGAAATACGAGACCCTGGTCAAACAGGGCATCGAGACCCTGAAAAACACGGGCCATGAGGACGTGACGCTCCTGTCCCTGAGTACCAGCGACTACCGGCCCCTGCCGCAGCTGTGCGACGGGCTGCTGGACTACTGCGAGAGCCGCAGCATCGGCCTGTCGCTGCCGAGTTTACGCGCCGACAACTTCTCCATGGAGATCATGGAAAAGCTCCAGAAGGTGCGCAAAAGCGGCCTGACCTTCGCGGTCGAGGGCGGAAGCCAGCGCCTGCGCGACGCGATCAACAAAAACGTCACCGAGGACGATCTCCTGCACACCTGCGCCATCGCCTTCGCCGGCGGCTGGAACTCCGTCAAGCTCTATTACATGCTGGGCCTTCCCACCGAGACGGACGAGGACATCGTCGGCATCGCGGATATGGCGGGCCGCATCCTCCACTGCTGGCGGGAAAACGCGAAGAACAAAAACCGCGGCGTGAAGATCACGGTCTCCACCTCCTGCTTCATCCCCAAGCCCCACAGCCCCTTCCAGTGGGAGCCCCAGATCACAAAAGAGGAATATCTGCGCCGGGTAAATCTCCTGCGCGCGAGCATCAATTCCCGCAACGTGGTCTACAACTGGCACGACGCCGACACCAGCGTCGTCGAAGCCGTACTTTCCCGCGGTGACCGGCGCTTAGGGCCTGTGCTGGAAGAGGTCTGGCGAAACGGCGGGAGACTCGACGCCTGGACGGATTACTTCAGTTATCAGCGCTGGATGGACGCCATGGAGAAGCACGGCCTCTCGGTCAGCTTCTACGCCGAGCGGGAGCGGGACGTGGACGAGGTCCTGCCCTGGGACATGATCGACGTCGGCGTTAAAAAGGACCACCTCAAGCGCGAGCGGGAGAAGTGCTATACCTCCACGCTTTCGCCGGACTGCCGCCACCAGTGTTCGGCCTGCGGGGCGCTCAGACTCATGGAAGGGGGCAAGTGCGATGGATAAGCTCAGACTGCGCTTTGAAAAGACCGGGCGGGCGGTGTATATCTCCCATCTGGACCTCATGCACACCATGCAGCGGGCTTTTTCCCGCGCGGGCTATGAACTCAAATACTCCGAGGGCTTCAACCCCCACCCGCAGATCTCCATTGCCCTGCCGCTGTCGGTGGGCGTGGCGAGCCATTGTGAGATCATGGACTTTCGCCTCAAGGCGGATGCCAACCTCAAGGAGCTGCCCGCAAGGCTGACCGCCGTGATGCCGGAGGGGATCCGGGTCACGGACTGCTATGAGCAGGTGAGCAAGGTCGCTCTATTAAAATACCTCGAGATCGAGGGCAGCTTTGAATATGACGAGCGGGACACGCAGGAGATGGCAAAGGCCCTGACGGACTTTTACGCGCAGGAAAGCATCGTCATCACAAAGAAGACCAAGCGCGGCGTGGGCCAGAGCGATATCCGCCCCGCCGTCCGGGACATCGCCTTCACAGCGGGGGAGGGGGAAGTGCGCCTGCACGCCACAATCTCCGCCCAGGAGCCGACCCTGAACCCCGCCCTCCTCGCCGACGCCCTGCGCCAGCTCAGCCCCGACATCGCCCCGGACTTTGAGAAGTTTGTGAGGATCGAGAATTATCTGGAGAACATGGAAGTGTTTCGGTGAGCTCTTGGCTCCCCCCTTTGGGGGAGGCAGTAAACACGCCCACCCCCCCTTGGCTCCCCCTCTGGGGGAGCTGTCACCAGTGCGCACACTGGTGACTGAGAGGGCCCCCCGGTCTGCACCCGGTCGGAAGGACGGACAGCCCTCTCAGTCACAGCCTCGCGGGAGATCGGCTGTGCCAGCTCCCCCGAAGGGGGAGCCAAGGAGGAGCGCGCAATCCTAAACCCCCGTCAAAAAACTCTTGCATTGTTTCACAAACTGTGTTACACTACCAGCGCTTGTGCGGGCAAACCGTACAGCCACGAGAAAGGCGGTCCGCTGTCAAGGCCAAGGCCCTCTGATAAGAACGTCTATATAAAGGAAGGATCACACAATGGATCTGGTCAAAATTCTCTCCGAGCAGTACACCAAGAAGGAACTGCCCGAAATGAACGTGGGCGATACCGTCCGTGTTCTCGTCCGTGTCAAGGAAGGCAACCGTGAGCGCACCCAGGCTTTCGAGGGCACCATCATTGCCAAGAAGCATGGCGGCATCAACGAGACCATCACCGTCCGCCGCATCTCCTACGGTGTCGGCTGCGAGAAGGTCTTCCCCGTGCACTCTCCCTCCATCGTCTCTGTCACCACCGTCCGCAAGGGCAAGGTCCGCAGAGCAAAGCTGTACTACCTGCGCGACCGCGTGGGCAAGGCGGCCAAGGTCAAGGAGCGCCTGTAATTGACAGCCCCTGTATTAAAATGTGCGTCGTAGGGGCCGACAGCCCAGGCTGGCTTCTCTTACAGCAAAAGACCACCGATTCTGTATTCGGTGGTCTTTTGCTGTAATTCACCTTCTGCCCTCATCGGCCCGCCGTTTACTGACAAGGATCGTTGTTCGGCGGGTCGATCTGGGGATCGACCCCTACGGCTTTGCGCTCATATCCGTTTTGAGAACTTTACAGAGTCATCATTTTGCGGTAAAATAATAAAACCATCACACGGGAAAGGAGGGGCACATGAAAAGGATCGCATTTTTCCAGGACAATCTGGATGTCGGCGGGATTCAGAAATCCATCATGAACCTGCTGATGAACTTCGATTATGAGCATTACGAGGTCGATCTGTACCTCTCGGAGTCCAAGCGCTTCTGGGACGTGAGCTTCCCGCCTCAGCTTCATATCAAGTACCTCCGCCCCATCCCGCGCATCTTCTCCTTCATGCCCTTCGACGCGGCAAGAAAGCTCATAAGCCTCGACTTTTCGGACGTGAAGGAGCCCTACGATGTCGCCATCGACTTTAACTCCTACCAGTTCTCCTGCGCCCTCGGGGCCCTGACCGTACCGGCAAAGCGCCGCGTGATGTGGATCCACAACAACGTGAGCGTGAAGCTTGAAAACGAGTGGAAGTACCGGGTCCTGTGGCACAATTTCAAGGATAAATTCAAATATTATGATGAGTTTGTGGGCGTGTCCAAGGGTGTGATCGGGCCGTTTCAGGAGTGCAGCGGCATGTACGACAAGCCTTTCACCGTCATCCAGAACACCATCGACACCGGGGAAATCTACCGGGGCGCCGCCGAGGAGACGGACTTTACCGTGGACCCGGATAAACTCAACCTCGTGGCCATCGGCAGGCTCTGTCACCAGAAGGGCTACGACATCATGCTCGAGCAGATGCAGCGGCTTGTGGAGCTGCGGCAGGACGTGCACCTTTACATCATCGGCGACGGGGACAAGCGCCTCATGCTCGAGTACCAGCGCGACAGCCTGGGCCTTACGGATTACGTGACCTTCCTCGGCCAGAAGAAAAACCCCTTCGTGTACATGGACAAGATGGACGCCTTTGTCTCCACCTCCCGCTACGAGGGGCAGCCGCTGAACATCATGGAGGCGCGGGCCCTGGGCCTGCCGCTCTACTGCACGAAAAACCTCGAAATCTACAGCGAGGGGCTGCAGGGCTATGAGGACATCGTCCCGGCCCTCGCCGCTGCAAAGAAGACGGAGAAAAAGCGGGACGACCTGCACGAATACAACGCCGAGATCATCCGCCGCATCGGCCGCCTTGCCGACGAGCTGCCCGTCGATCCCAAAACGCGGAAAAAGCAGGTCAACATCATCGCCCTGCACCTCGGCACCGGGGGCGTGGAGAAGGCCATCATCAGCATGGCAAACCTCTTTGCCGAGCGCTATGACGTGCGCCTTTACAGCGTGTACAAGATGCCGGGCGGGCCGGTGATGCCGGTGGACGAGCGGGTGAGCGTGCGCTATCTTTTACGCGACGTGCCGAACCGCGACGAGTGGCACGCGGCCATCCGGCGGCGGGATGCAAAGGTCTTCTGGCGCGAGAGCAGGCGGGCCCTGCGCATCCTGACCGGCAAGCGACGAGCGGTGCGCAAGATCATCCGCAACGTGACCGAGGGCGTGCTCATTACCACGCGGCACGAGGACAATCTGCCGCTTTCCAAATACGGGGCAAAGCAGGTCCTGAAAATCGGCCAGCTCCACCACGACCACAATTTTGAGAAGAAATACCTCCGGGGCTTCCGCTACGGCTACCGGAACCTCGATGTGCTGTGCCTGCTGACGCCCCAGCTTGTCGAAGAGGCGGCGCAGGTCATGAAGGGCTACAACAGCCACACAAGGCTTGTGTACATGCCGAACTTTTTAGAGCGCTATCCCGCCTCGGTCTCCTTTGAAAACCGGGAGAAGACGGTGCTCGCCGTGGGGAGAGTGACGGCTGTCAAGCGCTTTGACCTGCTGGCGGAGCAGTTTGTCTCCCTGCACGAGCGCGCGCCGGACTGGCGGCTGCGCATCCTCGGCGGCGGCGAAGATCTGGAGCGCATACGCCGCTATGTGGCGGAACACAATGCCGAAAGCTACATCGACCTGCCCGGCCAGACGGACAACGCAGCCGTCCAGAGTGAGATGCTGCGTGCCTCGCTCTACGCCATGTCCTCCAGCTCCGAGGGCTTCCCCTTCGTCCTCCTGGAAGCCCAGAGCTGCGGCCTGCCGATCGTTGCCTACGATGTGCGTGTCGGCCCCGGCTTTCTGGTCAAGGACGGCGAGACCGGCCGCCTTGTCCCGGAGGGGGAGCGGGCGGAATTTGAAGACAGCCTCGTGTCGCTCATGGGCGACGAGGAGACGAGAAGGCGCATGGGGGAGAAGGCCGTCGAACACGCCGCTCTCTTTACGCGCGAGAAGATCGCGGAGAAATGGTTTACGGTGATCGGATGAAGAAACAAAAGATTTCGAGAGCGCGCGCGGCGCTTTTCCTGCGCAATCACTGGCTGATGCTCCTGATCGCCGCCCAGCCGCTGCTGGACATGCTGGCCTTCTGGACGCAAAAGCCCGACGGCGGCGCGACCGTCGCCGGGGCGATCAGGCTTCTGGTGATGGTGCTGCTGCCGGTCTGGCTGCTGTTTACGCTCAAGGACAAGAAGGACAGACGGAATTTCGCGCTTTTACTCGGCGCGGTGGGGCTTCTCTGCGCTCTGCATGTCTTAAATCTCTGCCGGGTGGGGATCGTGAGTATCAGCTATGAGATCTCCTACATGGCGAAGATCGCCCAGATGCCGGTGCTGGCCTTCTGCTTTGTCTACGCCATCCGCGAAGCCCAGACCCGAAACCAGGTCTACTGGGGCCTCTTCTTCGCCGCCGGCATCACGGCCCTGGGCCTGGGCTTAAGCGTTCTGACCGGCACCTCCAATGTGACCTACGGCGAGGGCCTCGGCGTGAGCGGCTGGGTCATCGACGACAACCGCACCGCAAACAGCACCATCCTCGTCGTGCTCTCGGCCTTCTCGGTGTTCTGCGCGGTCAAATCCGACAAGAAGGCCGTGAACATTTTAGTTCCGGTGCTCGCGGCGCTGGTGCTCTTCACCAACGGCACCATGACGTGCTATCTCTCGATCTTCCTCATTTTCCTCGGCTTTGCGATCTTCCTGCCGCTGGAGAAGCTGGTGCGCGGCGCGTCCTACAGCCGCCTTGCGGTGGGGGTGCTGGTGGCGGTCGCCGTTTTGGCGGCGGTCTGCTATCCGCTGACGCCGAAGGCCCGCGTGCGCCAAAGCCAGACGGACTTCATGGAAAAGACCCAGAGCGAGTTTGAGGCGGAGCTCTCTACCGCTCCCGATCAGGTCAGCCGCGAGGAGATCTTAAACGACCCCGAGATGCACAAGCGCTACGAGGACTTTTACTGGAAGTGCCTGTGGATCCTGTCGCCCGACATGTTCGAGCGCTATGACATCGACGAGATCATGGCAAAGTACGGCTTCACCGCCGATACCACGATCCTCCTCAACACCCGCGCCCTCAAGCGGGCCTATGTCTCGCTCATGTGGGACCACAGCGACACGCTGACAAAGCTCTTCGGCATCGACATCTCCGCGGCCTGGCTCAACGGCGGGGTGGACCTTGAAAACGACTGGCCCGCCATTTTCTACTACTGCGGCTATGTGGGCTTTGCGGCCTACGTGTGCCTGATCGCGTACTTTGCCTTTCTGATCGCGCGGCGGCTTTTGCAGGACCTTCGCAGCGCCTTCACGGCGGATAACTTCATCGTGCTGCTGTGCTTCGTGCTGCTCATCGGCATCGCCCAGTATTCGGGGGCGGTACTCAGAAGGCCGAACGTGTCGATCTACCTGTCGCTGATTCTGGGGCTGATCCATTATCAGACCTGCGTGTGCCCCGTGGGCCGCGTGTGCACCTGGAGAGGAGAGTGGCTATGAAGCTGAGCATCATTGTCCCGGTATACAATGTGGAAAAGTACCTGGAAGAATGCGTGGATTCGCTTCTGAACCAGACGCTTCAAGACCTCGAAATCTTCCTCGTGGACGACGGTTCGACCGATCGCTCGGGCGCCATCGCGGACCGCTATGCAAGCGAATACCCCGACAAAGTGCACACCCTCCATCTAAATAACGGCGGGCAGGGGAGGGCCAGGAATGCCGCCCTGCCGATGGCCTCGGGGGACTATGTGGGCTTTGTGGACAGCGACGACTGGATCGAGCGCGACATGTACGAAAAGCTGCTGGACCGGGCGGAGAAAACCGGGGCGGACGTGGTTGTCTGCGATTTCCTGGAGCACTACGCCGACGGGCGCGAGCAGACCCTCCCGGCCTGCCTGCAGGACCATCCCCTCAGCGCGGCGGGCTCGAGCTGCAACAAGATCTTTCGCCGCAGCCTGATCGGGGACCTGCGCTTTCCCGAGGGGCTGTGGTACGAGGATTTCTATTTTTCCGCCGTGATGCTCCTGCGCTCAAAGCGCACGGAGTTCATCCCCAAGCCCCTGTATGTCTACCGCCGCGGGCAGGAATCCACCATGCACAACAATAACGCCCGCAAGAATCTGGACATGCTGAAAATCATGGAGCTTATCGAGCGCGAGATCGGCGAGGATGCGCGGGAGGACTTCGACTTTCTGGTCATCAACCATGTCGTGCTCGACTCCATCAGCCGTCTTGCCAGACAGGACGCGCCGGACAAGGCGGAGGTGATCCGCGCCTTCCGCCGCTATGCCCATGAGAAGATCCCGCACCTGACGCGTTGCCCGAGCTTTCGCGCCGAGACGCAAAAGCGCAGGATCATCATGTTCTTAAACTACCACGGCCTGGAGCAGGCGGCGCAGCTCATCCTGCGCGTGAAAAACCGCATATAGGAAAAAGGACGCGCTGCAAAATGCGCGTCATTGCGAGACCAGTTCTCAAACTGGTCGTGGCAATCCGTTTTCTCCTTCGTAAAAGAGACGGATTCCCACACCAGTGACATCGGTCACTGGTTCGGAATGACGGGGTTGCATATTGCAGCGCGTCTTTTCCCGTTCAATATTGCTTCTGCTTTCTCAGGTCGTTGAGCTTCATGATGATGTGCACACATCCGCGCATCCGGTGCAGCAGCAGCCACGCGAGCAGCTTGTGCTTCCGGGAGCTGCGCCGGATATACGGATTGCTCCTGTAATCCGGGGCCTTTTGCAGGAAATCCCGCATCAGCTCCTCCTGAACGGGGCTGCGCCAGTCGGCGAGGTTTGCCCGCACCGAGCTTGTGAGAAATTCGTCGTGAAAGGCGAGGTATTTGAGCTCGTCCTTAAGCTCGTCAAAGCGCCCGCAGCCGCGGTAGAAATCCCACAGCGCGTCCACCGCCGGGATGATCTCGAGGTTTCGCATGGCCTTGCTCGTGCTGGTGACGGAGTCGCGGCGCTGCAGATAGCGGTGATAAGCTTTCGGCACGTAGAGGATTTTGTCCGTAAACTGGTAGAGCTTCGGGATGGCGGCGAGGTCCTCAAACCACACGCGCACCGGAAAGCGCACCCCGGAGTCGAGAAACAGCGAGCGGCGGATGATCTTGTTCCACACGTCCGGCTGCTGCAAAAGAAGCTCGGGATGGGTGCGCAGGCTGAGCTGCCGGTCCTCCCCGCGAAAGCCGGGCATGTACTTGAGCTCTTTCCCGTCGGCGTTGACGGCGATGCTGTCAAAAATGCAGATGTCAAAGTCCTCTCTGAGGCAGGACAAAATCCCCTCCATCCCGCCGGGGGCGAGGTAATCGTCGCTGTCGATAAAGTACAGAAACTCGCCCTTTGCCCGCTCAAGCCCCACGTTGCGGGCGTTGCCCTGGCCCATGTTTTCGGTGGTAATGACGCTGACGCGCTCGGGAAAGCGCGCGCGGTAACCCTCCGCAACGGCGAGCGATGCGTCGGTGGAGCCGTCGTTTACCAGGATGATCTCATAGGGGACGGAAGTCTCGATGAGCAGCGAGTCGAGACATTTCGGCAGATACCTTTCCACATTGTATACGGGGATCACGATGCTGAGCGTGCACATGGCGCGGCCCTCCTCGGCGGATATTTTCCGCGCCTATCATACCATAGCCGGGCCGCCCAATGCAAGATGAGGCGGCATCACCTTCAATCCTGTCATTGCGAGCCAGCGCCGCAGCGTTGGCGTGGCAATCCGCCCGCCGGAGGCACTTAATAACTCAGAAATCGAAGCTGGCCGCTGGGAGTACGGATTGCCGCGCCAGTGTGAGCACTGGCTCGCAATGACAGTCCGTGAGCTGGTACCTGCTGACTAAAGCCGATGGTTTCCGCTGCGTTTATTCTTTTTGCTTTTGCGAAAAAATATGCATAGACTCACTTGACAAATCGGAATTGATTGCGTATAATCGATTACGTTAAATCAATTGAACACAATTAATTAAGGAGGCACACACATGAACGTTTATGATTTCACCGTTACCGCCCAGGACGGCAGCCAGGTCGCACTCAAGGACTATGCCGGCAAGGTCCTGCTCATCGTCAACACCGCCACCGCCTGCGGCTTCACGCCCCAGTACGGCCCCATGCAGGAAATCTATGACGAGTTCCACGACAAGGGCCTCGAGATCCTGGACTTCCCCTGCAACCAGTTCGGCAACCAGGCCCCCGGCGAGGATGAGGAGATCCACAGCTTCTGCCAGGGCCGCTTCGGCATCACCTTCCCGCAGTTTTCCAAGATCGACGTAAACGGCGACGACGCCATCCCCCTCTACAAGTACCTCACCACCGCCACCACCTTCGAGGGCTTCGGCAAGAGCCCCATGGCGCTCATGATGGCGGGCGTTGCCAAGAAGATGGACAAGGACTACAAGAATAACGGCAACATCAAGTGGAACTTCACCAAGTTCCTCATCGACCGCGAGGGCAACATCAAGGCCCGCTTTGAGCCCACCGCCGACATGAAGCTCGTGCGCGACAAGATCGCAGAATTGATCTAATTCAAATGCGAGCAATGCTCGCATTTGAGGACTCGTGCATATCGCCCTCGGCTTGCGGGGGACGCCTCGGTTGGTCGGCACGAGGGTTCGCTTTGCTCACCTAAGGTGTTTTTGCCGAGGCAAAGCCCCGTCAAAAACGTATTGAAATTAAAAAAAGAAAAGGCATAACAACCATGGAAACAGAAAACCGCACACAAGCCGATACCGCCCTGCTGCTCGACAGTCAGCTCTGCTTTCCGCTCTATGCCTGCGCGCGCGAGGTGGTCAAGCGCTACCGCCCCTTCCTGGACGACATCGGCCTGACCTACACCCAGTACATCGCCATGATGGTCCTGTGGGAGACGCCGTGCATCAGCTCCCGTCAGCTCGGGCGGCGGCTGTTCCTCGACTCCGGCACGCTCACGCCGGTACTCAAAAAGCTGGAGGCCATGGGCTATATCACCCGCAAACGCGACGAGAAGGACGAGCGAAACCTCCTGCTCACGCTGACCGAAGAGGGGAAGGCCCTCAAAACGCGCGCGGCAGTCATCCCGCAGCAGATGGCCTCCTGCATCGAGCTTGACCCGAAGGACGCCATCGAGCTCTATACCCTCCTGCACCGCCTGCTCGACACCATGCGCGAGGAGGAGTAACGGCGCCTCCCATGGCTCCCCCAAAGGGGGAGCCAAGAATTGCGCATACACAATCAGCTCCCAAAGCCTGTCATTCTTTGCCTGCGCGAAGGATGACAGTTTTTTATGCCAACTCCAAACTCTCCATATCTTCACTTTCCAATTTTCACTTTTCACTTTCAAAAAGATAGTGGTTGATTTTGTGCCGCAATCTCTATATAATATACAAGATTGATAACAGCACCCGAACTCGGTGCCGGGCGGATCCCGTGCCCCGGCGACCGGGAAGGAGGAACCTATGAGAAAATTTGCGGCCTTTCTGGTCTATGTGCTTGCCTTCGCGGTGATCATCGCCATGGGCGGGCTGTTTCTCGGCTATTACATATCCAAAAGCGAACAGAACGTCAGCTACGTCTATGTGGGCGACCTCAACGTCAGCGGCCTGACCCGCGAGGAGACCGAGTCCCTGCTCCGCTCCCGCGGCTGGGGCGACCGGGAGACCACGCCCCTCACCGTCACCACCTTCCGGGGCGTGCAGTTTCAGGTCGATCCCGTGCGCTCGGGCGTGGCCACCCCGGTGGAAGCCCTCGCGGACGCCGCCTACGCCGTGGGCCATGACGCGGACATGATCACGAATCTCGAGACCGCCTATGAGGTCTACCAGCATCCGGTTGACATAACACGTGTCGACCGGCCCATCGACGTTGAGTACCTCGACGGCCTGATCGACGACTGCATCGCCCGCGTCCAGAGCAACATGGGCAACGAGGACTACACCGTGGACTTAAACGCCGGGACCATCACGCTCGTCAAGGGCCGCAATCAGCTCAACTTCGACCGGGATGATTTCCGCAGCACCGTCATCACCGCCCTGCGCTTCGGCCAGAGCGAGATGTACTACAACCGCCTTGTAAACCAGATCACCCCGCCGGACTTCGACGCCATCCACACGGCCCTCTGGAAGGAGCCGCGGGACGCCTACTACATCGACGAGGTGAGCTATACCGTGGCTGATGAGGTCGTGGGCTGCGACTTTGACGTAAACGACGCCCGCGCCCGCTGGGACGCCGCAAACCCCGGCGACACGGTGGTCATCCCCCTGACGATCACCCGGCCCCAGGTCACGGGGGAGAGCCTGCGCAGCCAGCTTTTTCACGACCTGCTGGGCGCCTGCCTTACCAAGTTCCCCAACTCCGGCGAGAACCGCCGCTCGAACCTGGCCCTGTGCGCCTCGAAGATCGACGGCTATATCGTCAATCCCGGCGAGGTCTTCTCCTATAACGACGTCGTGGGCGAGCGCACCGAGGAGGCAGGCTTTAAACCCGCCCCCGCCTATGTCGACGGCGCGGAGAAGGACGAGATCGGCGGCGGCGCCTGCCAGGTCTCCAGCACCCTCTATGCCGCCACGGCCTTCGCCTTCCTCGAGACCGTGGAGCGCTCCAACCATGTCTTCAAGGTCAGCTACATGCAGCGCGGCACCGACGCCACCGTCACCATCCCCGCCGAGGGCAAGGTCCTCGACTTTAAGTTCCGCAACAACAAGAGCTACCCCATCAAGATCGTGGCCGAGTTCAACAATGAAGAGAGCACCATCAACGTGGAGATCTGGGGCACGCTGGAGGAGTGGGACTACATGCCCGTGGAGTTTGACAACAGCTACGGCTGGGAGCACGACTATGACCGCGTGATCGCCCCCGCCTATCCCGGCCGCCCGGGCTTCAAGATCAAGTTCAACGTCGAGACCTGGGGCTTCGAGGACGACTTCTCCACCGGCTACCGCACGCTGACCCACCGCCTGGTCATCGACCAGAATGGCAGCACGGTCGAGGACACGGTCCTCAACCCCGGCACCCCCGGCAACTACGCCCTCGATACCTACTACCAGCATCCGGAATAAAGGAGAGAGCATGTACACGATCCAGTTTGCGAAGCTGCGCCCCGGCGCGAAAATCCCCTCCAAGCGGGACGAGGATTCCGACTACGACCTCTACGCCTGCTTTGACGAGGAGGAGTTCGTGATCCCGGCCTTCTCCACCCGCCTTGTGCCCACGGGCCTCATCAGCGCCTTTGACGCAAGCCTCGGCGTGAAGTTCGAGGAGCGGGGGAGCAACACCAAGTGGTGCGGCATCGTCCAGGCCGGGGTCATCGACAGCGGCTACCGCGGCGAATGGCTCTGCGCGGTCTATAACGGAAACCCCGTGCCGGTGCACATCACCAAGGCCGTGGGCGAGGTGCAGCGCCTGGAGGACAAGGTCCTGGTGCCATACAGCAAGGCGATCTGCCAGTTTCACGTGCGCGAGATCCTGCCGGTGAATGTCCAGGAGCACACGGCGGACGAGATCCTCTCGATCAAATCCGCGCGCGGCGCGGGAAAGCTCGGCAGCAGCGGGAAATAATGTGTGATGGATCAATATTGGACGTCTGATCATCATACATGACCTGCTCATTGCGCCCCCCATTCTTTCTTTTCGGCTCTTGCCCGAAAAGAAAGAACGCGCCGCGCCCGGTGTAAGAAAGAAAAGGGCCGCCCGCAAGTGGTATACGGTCCTGCGCCACGCCGACCGCGGAAGGCTTCGCTTACGCTCGCGCCGCTGAGTGGTACTTAGACCAACCAGATAGATGACGCAACATGTGTTATGAATATCGTGGATACAAAACGGCTGGGAGGACCCGGCCGTTTTTCAAATATTTACAAAAAATCTTTCTCTCTCCGGGGCTTGCAGGCGCAGGAGGGCTGTGCTATAATTAACATAACGTATCAAAAACAACGATTATGGACAACCAGACAGCTTAGCGGAGATTGATAGAGATGAAAAAAGCGAGAAACAGAATCCTTCTTGTCCTAGTGCTGACGGCGTGCATCGCGCTCATGCTGCCGGGGCTGTGCGCCTCGGCGGAGAACATCGGCAGTTATCCGGTGGGTGTGGAAATGGGCTGGATCCAGTTTTATTCCAGCGGCCTGCCCATCATCAACTGCGTGCCCTATTCCGGCGGCCTGCCCTCGGATGTGGAGATGTACTGGGATGCCGACGGCGTGTACATCACCGGCGTGCCCGACACGGCTGGCTCCTATATTGCCGAGTACATGGTCTTCACCGAGGAGGGCGCAAGCTACGCAAACGTCAGCTTCACCGTCACCGAGCAGCCTGTTTCCCGCGACATGGTCATCACCAAGAGCCCGACGGGCGAGCGCGTGGAGGTCGGCGGCTCGGCCAAGTTCGTCGCCCGTGCCCAGAATGCCGAGCGCATCGTCTGGCGCATCGTCTCCAACGACACCACCAACACCGTCCAGGCCTCCGAGGCAAGCTCTGTGTTCCCGGGCCTGCAGGTGGGCGGTCTCGGCACCGAGACGCTGGTGCTCTCCGGCATCCCGCAGAGCATGGACGGCTGGCGCGTGGAGGCCCAGTTCTGGAGCGGCAACCGCCATGCAGAATCCATGGGCGCCGAGATCACCATCGTCGATTCCCAGGGCAACCCCGTCCGCAACCAGGCGGTCGTGACCACGCCCACCCCCGCCCCGCAGTTCAATTTCCCGACCAACCAGCCCACAGTCCCCTCCGTGGGCAATAACGACATGCCCGTTGACAGCGGCGCGCGCACGGCCAACATCAGCATCCAGCCCCAGAGCGCCCAGCTCATGCCCGGCGACAGCTATACCCTCAGCGTCATTGCGACCTCGCCCAATAACGGCGCGCTGAGCTATCAGTGGTACAGCGCCGCCACGAATAACCGCAGCGCGGCCCTGCCCATCAGCGGCGCAAACGACGCCTCCTACACCGTCAATCAGACCGACGGCACCGCCTACTACTGGGTCGCCGTCTGGAACACCCGCGACGGCGCGCGCAGCCAGGCTGTCTATTCCGAGGCGGCCGAGGTGCGCATCGTCACCCCCGCGACCCCGACGCCCGTCCCCACCCCGACGCCCACGCTGCCCCCGACGCCCGCGCCCCGCACAACGACGCCGTCGAACATCAGCTTCCAGCTGATCCTGTTCGGCATCATCGGCGTGCTCGCACTCATCGCGCTCATCGGCGTGGTGATCTATCTGCGCGCCGACGCCAAGCAGAAAGCCATCGAGGAAGAGGAGGAGAACAGGCGCGACAGCCAGTGAAAAGCAATACAGAGCGTTCCCCAGGCACAGGAACGCTCTGTTTTTCTGCTGCCCGGAACTGGAAAGATTTGCAAGGCAGATTCTGCTGCACCCCTTGGCTCCCCCTTTGGGGGAGCTGGCACGGCGCGTCTCCCGCAAGCGCTGTGACTGAGAGGGCTGTCGGTCGACGTTCAAACCCTCTCCGTCGCTTCGCGACACCTCCCCCAAACGCCGCATACGCGGCTGGGGGAGGCAAGCACCGCGCTTTTTCCACTCACCTTGCGCATATCATAAACCGAAACACACACAGTCTCATAAAGGAGGCCATACGATATGATGGATGATCTCAACGCCCTGCTCAAAGCGCACGGGCTTTCCGAAATGCCGAAGGTCCTGCTGGCGGCGGCGGAGTGTGCGCCGCTTTCCAAGACCGGCGGGCTTGCCGACGTGGTCGGCGCGCTGCCGAAGGCGCTCCGGAGGCTCGGCGTGGACGCACGCGTCATCACGCCCTACCACCGCTGCATCAAGGAAAAATACAATGAAATGACCAAGCACGTGGTCGATTTCCGCATCTGGCTCGGCTGGCGCAACGCCTATGTCGGCATCGAGCGCCTGAACGTGGACGGCGTGACCGTCTACCTCGTGGACAACGAGGACTACTTCGGCCGCGACATCTACCTCGGCGGGAACATGGAAGGGGAGCAGTACTCTTACTTCACCCGCGCCGTGCTGGAGGCGCTGCCCAAGCTGGACTTCCAGCCCGACGTGATCCACTGCAACGACTGGCACACCGCCATGCTCCCGATGCTGGCCCACACCCAGTACCGCGGCGGCATCCAGGACCGGGTCAAGTACCTGCTGACCATCCACAACATCGCCTTCCAGGGCCGCTTCGATTTCGGCTTCGTGCAGGATATGTTCAATGTCGATCCCTGCTACTACACGCCGGAGTTTATCGAGCTGCACGGCTGCGCCGACTACCTCAAGGCGGGCTGCGTCTTTGCAGACCGCATCAACACCGTCAGCCCCAGCTACGCCTCCGAGATCAAGACCCCCTATTACGCCGAGGGGCTGGAGGGCATCCTGAACGCCCGCCACGCGGTGCTCACCGGCATCTTGAACGGCATCGACCGCGACTTCTTTAACCCCGAGACAGACCCGAACCTCCGGCAAAACTACGGCGTCTCGGATTATGCCGCCGGCAAGGCCGCCTGCAAGCGCTGGCTCCAGAAGAGCATGGGTCTCGAGGTTCGGGAGGATGTGCCGCTTTTCTGCATGGTCACCCGCATGACCGAGCAGAAGGGCTTCGACCTCGTGGCCTGCGTGCTTGACGACATGATGTGCCGCGAGGATATGCAGCTGATGCTCCTCGGCACCGGGGACGAGCGCTTTGAAAAGTTCATGGCCGCCGCCGAGAACCGCTATCCCGGCAAGCTCTGCTCCTACATCGGCTACAAGGAGGAGCTTTCCCACCAGGTGTACGCGGCGGGGGACTTCTTCCTCATGCCCTCGCGCTTTGAGCCCTGCGGCCTGAGCCAGATGATCGCCATGCGCTACGGCACGGTCCCCATCGTGCGCGAGACCGGGGGACTGCAGGACACGGTCATCCCCTATAACCGCTTCCACGAGGAGGGGGACGGCTTCTCCTTCGCAAACTTCGACGCCTGGGAGATGCGCGACGCCATGCGCCTGGCCATGGCCTGCTACAAGGATAAGGAGATCATGGACGGCCTCATCGGCCGGGCCATGCGGAAAAACTTCGGCTTTGAGAAATCAGCCGCGGAATATGCGAGACATTACATATGGATGCTGTGAACAACAATACCTATACGGTTTATTTCGGCGGGCGCTATCACGAGGACTGGAGCGAGGACTATACCCTCTCCATCCACTATGAAAACCGCCGCCAGGTGCAGGCCCGGCGGGAAAACGGGAAATGGGTGCCCGCGGGCGGCGACGTGCAGATCTGCGCCCTGCTCCAGTCCCCCTTCTGCCCGGACCTGATGCAGGCATACTTCCAGGCCTCGGCCACGGTCTATGCCGCCATTCACGACTGCCTCGCCAGGGGCCTGACCCTCGATCACTTGAACGAGGTCTTCGAGGCCAAGGGCCAGCCTTTGGCCGCGCCGGAGCTTCTGCGCATCCTGATGGACGACTGCGGCATGAAGCTCGAGCAGGCCTACCGCATTATCGCCGCCTGCTGCGACGACTTGAGCTGCTCGGGCATTCAGCCCCAGTATATCAAGGCCTATCAGCCCCGCACCGCCCACGTGGTCAGCATCCTGCGCCGCACGGTGGAACAGATACCCGCCCTCATCCACGACACCCGTCTCAAGGAGTACCGCAGCCACTACGGCGCGGTGCGCGTGGGCTGGGATCTGCGCCTGGCCTTCCGCTGCCGCGGCGGCCGGATCAGCCGGGCGGAGCTTGTTGTCTGGGGCGACGACTTTGAAAGCAGCTGGTCGATGGAGCAGGAGGATGACGTTTATTATGTAGACCTCCCTGTCACCACCGAGCCCATGGCCCTCTGGTATGCCTTCTATGTGGAGACCGAGAGCAGCGCCCACTGGCTGTGCCCCGACGAGACGGGCTATCTCGGCCACATTTGCCCCAGTCGCGAGGGCGGCTTCCGCCTCACGGTATACGACCCCGAGTTCCAGACGCCCGCGTGGTTTCGCCGCAGCGTCATGTACCAGGTCTTCCCGGACCGCTTCGGCTTCTCCGACGACGGCACCGCCGAGCGCGGCATCGCCTATCACGAGGCCCTGGGCCAGATCCCGGAGCTGCACAAAAGCCTTGACGAGCCTGTGCGCCATCTGCCGCGCAGCTTCGAGCAGAACTACAGCCCCGACGATTTCTACGGCGGCACCTTCAAGGGCATCGAGGCGAAGCTTCCGTACCTCAGGGAGCTGGGCATCAGCTGCCTGTACCTGAACCCCATCGTGGAGGCGCGCTCCAACCACCGCTACGACACCTCGGACTATTCAAAGCCCGACCCCATCCTCGGCACGGTGGAGGATTTCGAGCAGCTGTGCCGGGCCGCGAAGGAGCAGGGCATCCGCATCATGCTCGACGGCGTGTTCTCCCACACCGGCGACGACAGCATCTACTTCGACCGCTACGGCCACTACGGCGGACAGGGCGCGTGCAGCGGGCCCGACTCGCCCTATTATTCCTGGTACGAGTTCCGGCGCTTCCCGGATGAGTACCGCTGCTGGTGGGGCTTTGAGACCCTGCCCGAGGTCAACGAGCATGACCCCCGCTGGCTCCGATACATCGTCACCGGCGACGAGAGCATCATGAAGCTGTGGCTCAAGCGCGGCGCCTCCGGCTGGAGGCTCGACGTGGCCGACGAGCTGCCGGACGATGTGCTCATGAAGATGCGCTCCTCCGTCAAGGGCTATGACCCCGAAGCCGCCATCATCGGCGAGGTTTGGGAGGACGCGGTCATCAAGGAAAGCTACGGCTCGAGACGGCGCTACGCTCTCGGCACGGCACTCGATTCCGCGATGAACTACCCCTTCCGCACGGCGGTCATGGACTACGCCCACAACACCATCAACGCCTACCAGCTGCGCGATTTCCTGATCGGCCAGCAGATGAACTACCCCTGGCCCTTCTACTACGCGCTGATGAACCTGCTGGGCTCCCACGATGTGCCGCGCCTGAAAACGGTGCTGGCCTGCCCGTGGAACCTGCGGACCATGTCCCGGGAGGATCAGCTCGCCCAGACCTTCACGGCGGAGGCTCTCGAGCGGGCGGAGAAGCTCGAAAAAATGTGCGCTGCGCTGCAGTTTGCCATCCCGGGCGTACCGAGCATCTACTACGGCGACGAGCAGGGCATGGAGGGCGTGAGCGATCCCTTCAACCGCGCCCCCTTCAAGGAGGGGGACCGGGGCCTGCACGACTGGTATCAGTACCTGAGCTCTCTTCGCCGCGGCGCGGATGCGCTTTCCACCGGCAAGGCGTCCTTCTTCGCCTCCGACAGCGAGGTGCTGCTTGTCCTGCGCTACATCACTGCCGGGCATGATGTATTCGGCGAAGCGGCGGAAAACAGCGTGTGGCTGTGCGTCATCAACCGCAGCGACGAGGCGCGTTCTTACAGCGTGGACTGCGCGGTCGCGGGCCTCGGCGTGCATACCGGCGTTGCCGCCCCGCTGTCGGGCGAAATCATCCGGCTCCTCTGAGGCGACAGGCACAGGAGAAAAAAGAGGCTGTGAAAAAAGTTCCTCATCAGGAATACGTCAATTGACTTTTTTCACAGCCCCTTCCTGTTTGTATAATATGCTAAAATCTGAGTGAAACAGTTAATAAATACTTGAAAATGCATAAAACCTTGTATATAATTTCGGCTGGATTTCCGTATGTCCGGCCAGACATGGGAGAGAGAAAAACATGAAATGTCCGTTTTGCGGTTATACTGAGAGCAAGGTCATCGACTCCCGCCCCGCCGAGGAGAGCACCACCATCCGCCGCCGGCGCGAGTGCCTGGCCTGCCAGAAGCGTTTTACCACCTATGAGATCATCGAGCGCCTGCCGCTGGTCGTCGTCAAGCGCGACGGCAGCCGCCAGTCCTTCGACAAGGTCAAGCTCATCAACGGCATGGTGCGCGCCTGCGAAAAGCGCCCGGTGTCCCTGGCCACGCTGGAGGGCATCGCCGACGATATCGAGCAGGAGCTGCAGAGCAATCTGGAGCGCGAGATCAGCACCGTGGAGATCGGCGAGATGGTCATGTCCCGCCTCAAGCAGGTGGACGAGGTGGCCTATGTACGCTTTGCCTCGGTCTACCGCAGCTTCAAGGACATCAATACCTTCATGGAGGAGCTGACGAAGCTCCTGGAGGGGAAGTAAGAGGGCCTCGCCTCCCTCAGCCGCGCATGCGGCGGTATGAGGGAGGTGCCCGAAGGGCAGAGGGAGTGAAGAACCGAGGACTCCTTCAGTCACGGCGCGGGCGGACACGCGCCGTGCCAGCTCCCTCAGAGAGGGAGCCAAAGTCAAAACACCGTTCCCCAGCTTACCTTCTCCATCCCGGCAATACTGTCGAGATGGTAGCGCAGCTGCTCATACACCGCGGGCACCGCGCGGGTTTCTCCGGCACGCAGCTCCCGCATGGCGGCGTAGAAGGCGTCGCTCGTGCCGTCAAGCTCCGGGTGACGCAATACCGCCTGCGTGTAATTTCTCGCCGCGCCCCATATCCGAAAGGCCGCCGCAAGCTGCTCGGCGGCGTATTTGGGGTCGCCCGCCTTCACCGCCTTTTCCGACAGCGCCACATGTTCCTTGATCTCATCTACCAGCGCGTCCGCCCTTCGGATGTTCCACACGGATGCCCCAATGAGAAGCCCCAGGAGCACCAGCGCCCCGATCTCCCGCTTCATGTCGCCGCCTCCTTTGCCGCAATATAGCTCTGCCCCTTCTGATTGACCGTCATGAGATAGACGCCCTTGGGGTCCGCGTGCCCCTTCTCCCTGAGCTCCTCTTTGAGCCAGGCCGCGTCCCGCCCCAGCGCGCGCAGGTTCTTTTCGATCGTGCGCCCTTCGCTGATAACAATGAGCGGGCAGCCCCCGTCGTCCGTCTTTACCCCCATCTGCTCCGCCGTCGCGGGAAGCTGCGCGGGGTAGGGGATCACGTTCAGACGCCCGTCGGTCTCGAGGATGCCGTACTCCACCTGGCTCAGATCGAATAGCCCCTGCTTGCGAAGCTCCTGCATGAGCTCGTCGGCGGTAAAGCGGTTGCGGCGCATCTCCCTCTGGTCAATGACGCCCCGCCGCACCAGCACGCTCGGCCCGCCGAACAGGAGCGTTCTGAGGCGTATGCTCTTCATGCTCGCGCCCGCGATGAGGATCTCAAAGCAGAACAGCGCCAGGATCGGCACAAGGCCGTTGGTCATCGGGATGCCCACATCCTGCAGCGGGTGGGCGGCAAGGTCGGCAATCAGCGAGGCCACGACAAATTCCGACAGCTCCATCTCTCCGAGCTGCCGCTTGCCCATCAGCCGCATGGCCAGCAGCAGGGCAGCATAAATGATTGCGGTACGAATCATCACGATCGCCATAACTTCACCTCACGCATAGTTTGTCCCTCGCGGGGCAAAGTAAAGGTGCCAAATAATGAAAACCGAAATCTGTAAAAATACCAATGATCTGGTCGAAATCGCCGTAAAAGCGATACAAAACCAGTTAAATACAAAGCCGGACAGCGTCCTGGCCCTCGCGTGCGGGGAGACCATGAAGCCCCTCTGGGCGGCGCTCTCCGGTGTCTCCATGCAGGAAGCCCGCGTCCTCTGCGTGACCGAGCTTATCGGCGCGGAAGAAGCCAAGACCTGCCGCCATGCCCTCACCGAAGGGCTGATCGAAAGGACTGATCTCAGGCCGGAAAACTGCTTTTTCCCGGACCCGGACGCGCCGGAGGCTTACGACCGCCTGATCGACGATTTGGGCGGCGTTGACCTTGCGGTGCTCGGTATCGGGGAGGACTGCCACATCGGCTACAACGAGCCGGGCACGCTCTTTGAAGCGCGCACACACGTCCAGAAGCTCACCGACCGCACCAAGCGCCAGCTTTTAAAGCGCGGCTTTACGGAGGCCGACATGCCCGAACACGCGGTCACCATGGGCATCCACGACCTGACAAAGGCGCGGAAGATCCTGCTGCTTGCTTTCGGCGAAGATAAATCCGCCGCGGTCTACCAGATGCTCTACGCCAAGACCACGCCCTACATCCCCGCGGCCTACCTCCAGATCCCGCCGGAGGTCACGGTGCTGCTGGACGAGAAAGCGGCCGGGAAGCTGTAATTGTTATATACCGCTCAGAAGAAATTACCTGCGTTATGCGCCCCCCCATTCTTTCTTTTCTCTCTTGTGAGAAAAGAAAGAATGCGCCGCGCCCGGTGTAAGAAAGAAAAGAACGCCAGACGCGGGTATCATTTCCTTATGTCCGAACATTTCGCTCGCGGATTCGGTACATTGTACAGCTAAGGGTGCAAGAGGTATACCTTTCAAAGCCTCCCATCCGCGCTCTGCGCTGCATGGGGTACATGTCTTCAAGTCTGTCATCCTGAGCAAGGCGAAGGATCTTTCCCTGTCAGATCACTGGGATGTAAGATTCTTCGCTTCGCTCAGAATGACAGGCAGTCACCACTTCACTACCAGACAGCGGCGCGAGCGTAAGCGAAGCCCTTCGCGGTCGGCGAGGCGCAGGACCGTATACCACTTGCGAGCGCCCTTTTCTTTTCTTACACCGGGCGCGGCGCGTTCTTTTCTTTTCGGCAAGACGAAAAGAAAAGAATGGGGTACAGAAAGAAATAAAATCATTTGTCTGCAAAACGCAGGCCGCGTATGGAAAATGCAAGGCGGCGTTTTAATCCAAAAGTTTGGAGGTAATATACATAATGGGTAAATATTTCGGGACCGACGGCTTCCGCGGCGAATCCAACGTGGACCTGACCGTCGACCATGCCTTCCGCATCGGCCGTTACCTCGGCTGGTACTACGGACAGGACCACAAGGCCAAGGTCGTCATCGGCAAGGACACGCGCCGCTCGAGCTACATGTTTGAAAACGCGCTGTGCGCGGGGCTCACCGCCTCCGGGGCGGACGCGTACCTGCTGCACGTCACCTCCACGCCGAGCGTTTCGTTCATCGCGCGCGCAGATGATTTCGACTGCGGCATCATGATCTCCGCAAGCCACAACCCCTTCCACGACAACGGCATCAAGCTCTTAAACGGCGACGGCGAGAAGATGGAGGAGAGCGTGCTGGACGGCATCGAGGAATACCTCGACTCCGACCGCGTCCTGCCCTATGCCACCCGTGACGCCATCGGCTGCACAGTCGATTACGCCGCCGGGCGCAACCGCTATATCGGCTACCTCATCTCCCTCGCCACCCGCTCCTACAAGGGCTTCAGGATCGGCCTCGACTGCGCAAACGGCAGCACCTGGCAGATGGCGAAAAGCGTCTTCGACGCCCTGGGCGCGGACACCTATGTGATCGCCAATCACCCCGACGGCCTCAACATCAACGTCGACTGCGGCTCCACCCACCTGGATAATCTCAGAAAGCATGTTGTCGAAAACAAGCTCGACCTGGGCTTCGCCTTCGACGGCGACGCCGACCGCTGCCTGGCTGTCGACGAAAAGGGCAATGAGGTCAACGGCGACCACATCATGTACCTGTGCGCAAAGTACATGAAGGAGAGCGGCACCTTCGGCAATTCCAAGGTCGTCACCACCGTCATGAGCAACATGGGTCTTTACAAGGCCCTCGACGAGCTCGGCATCGGCTACGAGAAGACCGCCGTCGGCGACAAGTACGTGGCCGAGAACATGCGCCAGAACGGCCACCTCCTGGGCGGCGAGCAGTCCGGCCACATCATCTTCGGCCGCCTCGCCAATACCGGCGACGGGCTTCTGACCGCCATCAAGGTCATGGAGGCCGTCACCGAGACCAAGCAGCCCCTGTCCGTCCTCGCCTCCGGCATGACCATGTACCCGCAGGTGCTGAAAAACGTCATCGTCACCGACAAGGACGAGACCCTCAACTGCCCCGAGGTGCAGGAAGCCGTGAAGAAGGCGGAGGAGGAGCTCGGCGACAACGGCCGTGTCCTGCTGCGCAAGAGCGGCACCGAGCCGCTGCTTCGCGTCATGAGCGAGGCCACCACCCGCGAGCTCTGCGAGGAAAAGGTGGACGCCATCATCGCCGCCATGGAGAAGGCGGGCAAGCTTATCAGAATCAAGTAAGGGGGTAAACATCATGGTAGAAATCAAGGATTTACTCGATCTGGACAAAACCATCGCCAAAAAGCTTTTCGAGGGCAAGACCTACCCCTGGGAGGTCCTCGACGAGATCAAGGGCTTCATCCTGGAGCTCGGCCCCACCCTCGACCCCGCCGAGTACGATAACCCTGCCGAGGGCGTGTGGGTGGCCAAGGACGCGAAGGTGTTCCCGTCGGCCTGGCTCGGCTCGCCCTGCATCATCGACCACGGCGCCGAAGTGCGCCACTGCGCCTTCATCCGCGGCAGCGCCATCGTCGGCAAGAACGCCGTCGTCGGCAACTCCGTGGAGCTTAAAAACGTCGTGCTCTTCGACAACGTCCAGACCCCGCATTATAACTACGTGGGCGACAGCGTCCTCGGCTACAAGGCCCACATGGGCGCGGGCTCCATCACCTCGAACGTGAAAAGCGACAAGACCCTTGTCACTGTCAAGGTTCCGGACGGCCCCATCGAGACCGGCCGCAAGAAGTTCGGCGCCATGCTCGGCGACTTCGTGGAGGTCGGCTGCAACAGCGTATTGAACCCCGGCACCGTCGTGGGCCGCCACACCAACATCTACCCCACCTCCTGCGTCCGCGGCGTCATCCCCGCCAACTCCATCTACAAGGACAAGGTGGACATCGTACTGAAAAAGTAAACCGACAGAAAGCCGCCCGGGTGGGCGGCTTTCGCGCGCATTCCAAGCTTTCCTTATTGACACTTCTTTCACGACATAGTAAAATTATGACAGAATATTCCCGCGGCAAGCGGGCAAACTAAAAATCTGAATCAGGAGGAAACAACATGAAAAAAGCATTGTCCCTGATCCTCACGGTCTGTCTCCTCGCGTCGCTGTTCGTCGGCTTCGGCGGTACGGCTTCGGCAGAGACGGCGCCCGAGGAACGCGATCTGATCATCCTCTTCACAAGCGACGTGCACTGCGGCATCGACCAGGGCTGGGGCTACGCGGGCCTGTATGCCGTCAAGGAGAATCTCTCCAAAAACTACAACGTCCTGCTCGTCGATGACGGCGACTCCATCCAGGGCGAGCCCATCGGCACCATGACAAAGGGCGAGGCCATCATCGACATCATGAACGTCATGGGCTACGACGTGGCCATCCCCGGCAACCATGAGTTCGACTACGGCGTGGACCGCTTCCTGGAGCTTGAGCGGAAGGCAAACTTCCCCTACATCAGCTGCAACTTCAACAAGGAAGGCGAGCTGCTCTTCGAGCCCTGGCTCATGAAGGAGATCGGCGGCATGAAGATCGCCTTCGTCGGCGTGACTACGCCCGACACCCTCCGCTCCTCCACTCCGAAGTACTTCATGGATGAAAACGGCAATTTCATTTACGGCTTCATGCAGGACGCTGACGGTACGGCTATCTATAACGCCGTGCAGCAGTCTGTCGACGCCGCGCGCGCCGAGGGCGCCGATTACGTCATCGTCATGGGTCACATGGGCAATGAGACGGAGTGCGCCCCCTGGATGTACAGCGACGTGATCTCCCACTGCAGCGGCATCGACGCCTTCCTCGACGGCCACAGTCATGACACCGACAAGGTTGTCATGAAGGACAAGGACGGCAAGGACGTTCTTCGCGCCGCCTGCGGCACCAAGCTTGCCGAGATCGGCGTTCTGCACATCACCCGCGACGGCGAGATCGACTCCGAGCTCTACACCTGGGACAGCAGTGCCTCCCTCCCCACGCTGCTCGGTATTGAGAACCTGGCTTCCGAGGCCGTCTACGAAGGCGCGGCCGAGCTCAACAAGAAGCTCGCTGAGGTCGTCGCCGCCAGCACCGTTGAGCTGATCACCCACGATCCCGAGATCACCTCCGACGACGGCAAGCCCGTCCGCGTGATCCGCCGTGCCGAAACCAACCTCGGCGATCTCTGCGCCGACGCTTACCTCGATCAGTCCGGCGCCGACATCGCATTCGTCAACGGCGGCGGCATCCGCACCTCTATCCACAAGGGCGACATCACGCTCAACGACATCCTCAAGGTCCACCCCTTCGGCAACAACCTGACCGTCATCGAGGTTACCGGCCAGCAGGTGCTGGACGCCCTCGAGTGGTCCGTGCATGCTCTGCCGGGTGAGTTCGGCGGCTTCAACCAGGTCGCGGGCCTGACCTTCGAGTATGATTCCTCCATCCCGAGCCCCTGTGTGTCCGATGAGACCAACGTCATGTTCGACCATATCGACGAGACCATGGAGCGCCGCGTGCGCAACGTCAAGGTCGGCGGCGAGGATCTGGACCCCGCCAAAACCTACACGCTGGCCTCCGTCGACTACCAGCTGCTCAACAACGGCGACGGCTACACCATGTATGACGGCGCGAAGGTCGTGCAGAACGCGGTCAAGCTTGATAACCAGGTGCTTATCGACTACATCACCGGCACCCTGGGCGGCTCCGTCGGCGCCGGCTACGAGAACCCCTACGGCCAGGGCCGTATCGTCTCGGTCAACCCCGAGGGCTAAGACAATCGCATAGTAAACCAAAAGCGTCAGGGCAAATGCCCTGGCGCTTTTGGTCACTCCCCATATAATCTTCTCACACTGTCCAGATGCTCCCTCATCGCGTCGATGGCGCTTTGCGGCTCCAATATCCGCACCCCGTCGCCGAGGCCTAAAAGCCACGCGAAGAACTGGACGTTGACCGCCGTGCGGATCGTGACCGTGAAGTGGTCCTCATCATACGGGATCAGCATGGCGTCGGGCCCGAACTGGTCGATGGCCACGCCCGCGAGGCTGTTTTGGAAGCAGAGCTTCACGCGGTCGATCTCCCCGGAGAACATGCCGAAGTGGGAGTCCGTGTAGGCCGCCATATTGAGCGCGCCGAAGGCGTCCCGGCCCTCGCGCGGCCTTTCCGCAACGCGGATGTCCAGCATCTTGTCCACGCGAAAATGCTTCATCGTCCCGCCTTCCCAGGCGAGCAGATAGTAATTCTCGTTGTCCAGCAGCAGCGCCCAGGGGCTGGCCTCGTAGCGCGCCCCGTCGCGGCGGAAGACGCGCTCGCGCTTTACGTTCCAGGTGAAGTAGCAGAACGTGATCTGCCTGTTTGACTCGATGGCGGCGCTGATGCGGTCGACGTTTGCGAAGATGGACTCGTTCATGGTCTTGATGCGCCCGCGCACCCAGACCTGGTGCCGCAGCTGCCGCGCCTGGTGGACGCTGCCGAGCTTTTCGATGCGCCCGATGAGGCTCATGGACTTGCTCTCGGTGATGAATTTCGACGACTGCACCGCGTCCACCAGCAGCTTGAGCTCGGAGAGGGCAAAGGCCCGGCTCCCTATGTAATATCCCATCCCGCGTCCCATGCGCACGGATCGGATGTCCAGCCCCTGATCCCGCAGCCAGGCAAGGTCCTCATAGACGGTCTTGCGGTTCGAGACCTCCGCGTTTGCCTCCAGCCAGCTCAGGATCTGTTCCATCGTGGCCGGGTGCTCGGCGTCCGTGTTTTCCTCCAGAAAGCGCTGCAACAGCAGCAGCTTTCCCCGCTGGTTTGCTTTCAAGCTCATCACCTCATGAGGGAATCATACCATGTTTTTTGCCGTTGGACAAGATGCTCAAAAGCAGACTGCGGCCTTCCTCATTTCGTTAAAATGCCATCAGGGCATTTTCATGAAACGAATTAATACACCTTTCCGTTCGCCGCGACGATGGTCAAAATCCCGCGCCGCACGATATACAGGTTCCCGGCCTCGTCCTCATAGTAGCGGCACCGCCTGGGCGGCTCCTTTCCCTCTCTTGGCATGAGCTTTCCCGTTACCGTAAAGCCCAGCTTCTGCGCCTGTGTGGATACTGACATGTTCATGCGACCTCCCCTCGATCTTGTACATACTCATAGTATTCGGCCTCGCCGGCAAAAAGAATATACCTGCCGTCCACCAGCCCGTAAAATCCGCCTGCGGTAAAATACCCTCTCATGGTTCAGGCCTCCTTGTCTTTTCGTTGGCCTTATTATGACAACCTTGCTGTCCGTATGTACGGACAGCAAGAAAAATTTTTCGGCTTTTTTCGACGGACTGATAGACATAATGTTGTTTACATAATACATGACTGGCCACAAATGACACAAAGCCCAGATCAACCGATACTTTGTTTTCCTATGCAGAGCATAAGAATATGATTTACAGCCTTGTATTTCGTGAAAACTCACATATCACTGTAGGGGCCGACGCTTATCACGCGGCCCGCGCGGAGCAACTTACAAATATGCAGGAATCCCCGGCGAAAACGTACAAATGTGGCGAATTTGCCGGGGACATAAGCAATTATTGAGATTTTACTGACGGGCCGCCGAGGGCGTCGGCCCCTACGATCGACACGGTTTTAGCGTACAATAATTGTGCCTGTAATTTGCCCGCTTTGTGCAGCGCCTCGCTTATTTGAGACTGCGGTAGTCCTCGCTCTCGCTGATGGAGTCGGGCGGGAAGAATTCCTCGACGGGGAAGTGGATGCGGCTGAAGAGGGTGCAGGGATCGTCCGTGACCGTGACGGGGGACTCCTTCTCCGGCAGGCAGTAGTCGTAGGCCGGGACCACGAGCTGGGTGTCGCGCTCGAGGCGGATGATGCTGAACTGGCCCACGGTGGCAAACCAGCGCCGTGCGGTGTCGTTGAAGACGAGCTTCTCGGTGAAGGCGGCGCGGATGCCCTCGGGGATGCTGCGGTGCTCAAGCTCGGTGGCGATGACGGTCTCGGTGTCGGCAAGCTTGCAGTAAAGGCAGATGGGATCCACCGCACTCACGACAGCTGTGGGGAGATCAGCCCCCATGAGGCTTCCGTCGGAGCAGAAGGTGCGCACGTTGCCGACGCTCCCGAAGAGCATGACGCGCTTGTCGAACACGCAAAGGCCCGTGACGGTCTGCCCGGCGGGGAAGGTCTCACCGGTGACAGCGTAAAAATAGGTGCAGTCCACGGTGTAGTAGCCGCGGTTGAAGCTCACCGGCTCCACGCTCACGTCGACGTTCAGAAGCTTTGCGCTTTTCGGGCGGATGTTCAGGGCGTTTTCTATGTAGGCCTGGGAGCTCTCGGTGGGGTAGACGCGCAGATCGTCCACGCAGTCCTTGTCACGGCAGCTGTCATAGATCTTCCGCGTATTGACACATACGGCTTCCCGAATGGATGCCGGGCTCTCCACAGGCCCGTTTGTTACTCTGTCGGCCATACAGATACCTCCTAAAAGATAGTTGCACTACAGTCTATGCGCCTCGGCGCGGATTGTGATGAATCGGCCTTTACGAAACGGCGCTTTTGTGTTATTCTAATATTATAAAATGCGGATAATACGGAAAGGAGAAGCTGCCATGAAACGCTTTGTTTGGATGATCGCCATGGTGACGCTGGTGATGATGCTGCTGTCCGGCTGCTGCGTGAGCCACGATATGCAGCCCGCCACCTGTACGGAGCCCGCCAGATGTTCAAAGTGCGGCAAGACGGAAGGGGAGCCCCTGGGCCACACCGAAGTCACCGATCCCGCGCAGGCCCCGACCTGCACCGAAACGGGCCTGAGCGAGGGAAGCCACTGTCAGGTCTGCGGTGAGGTATTGAAGGCGCAGGAAGCCATCGCGCCTCTGGGCCACACAGAGGTCGTCGTCCCCGCGGTCGAGCCGACCTGCACGGAGCCCGGCTGCACGGAGGGGCTGCACTGTTCGGTCTGCGGGGAGATCCTGAAATCGCAGGAGCTCATCGAAAACCCCTGGGCCACACCGAGGTCATTGTCCCCGCAATCGAGCCGACCTGCACGGAGGCGGGCTGCACGGAGGGGCTGCACTGTTCGGTCTGCGGCGAGATCCTGAAATCGCAGGAGCTTATCGAACCCCACGGACATGACTGGATGGAGGCCACCTTCTCGCACCCGCGCACCTGCCGCGTCTGCGGCGAGACGGAGGGCGAGGCCCTCGGCGCCGGTCTCTTTGTCGCCGTCCCGTCCGGCACCTGAAAAGCAAACACGCAAGTCTGCGGGTATTTCACTCTTGAAATACCCGCCTTTCTTATGTATAATGTACAGGTCATTTCCGAAGGGGGTGCGCTCTATGGATCATCTCGGTTTTATTCATGAGGAGCTGGATATCAAGATCCTGATCCTCTATGTCCTGCGCCGCCTGCCGGGCGTGGTCGACCCGAACGTGCTGGGCGATCTGTGCCGCGGCTGCGACGACGGCTTTGACTATTTTGAATACTCCGACTGCCTGGCGGATCTCATCGACAACGGCCTCATCGCGGAAAATGAGGACGGCTTTCAGATCACCGACAAGGGCGCGCGCAACGTGGAGGTCGTGGAGACCGACATCCCCTATTCCGTCCGCAGCCGCGCCGACAAGCTCCTCAAGCCCGAGCGGGACCGCCTGCGCCGCGAGGCCATGATCAAGACCGCCCATGTCAGCGAAAAGGGCGGCTGCTTTGTCACGCTCGCCATGTCCGACGGGGAGGGGGACGTGATCAATATGCGCCTTCTGTGCGGCGGCGAGGAGCAGGCCAAAACCATGGAAAAGAACTTCCGCAAAAACGCGGAGGCCTTTTATCAGCAAATCATTGAATTGCTGAGTAAGAAGTAAAGTCCGAACATGCCTCCCCCTCTGGGGGAGGTGGCATTCGCCGTCTCACGCAAGGCGAATGACGGAGAGGGTCCACCGACATTATACCGTGTCCGACAGCCCTCTCAGTCACCAGTGTGCGCACTGGTGCCAGCTCCCCCAGAGGGGGAGCCGAGATTTCTACCGAAGGAGGATCATCATGCACACATTCATACCCGAGGGCTACAAAAGCCTGTTGTCCATCTACGACACCCAGAAGGCCATCAGCCTGTTAAAGCGCATTTTCGCGGACAATCTCGGCGCGCGGCTCGATCTCTACCGCGTCTCCGCGCCGCTGTTCGTGGACGAAAATTCCGGCCTGAACGACAACCTCAACGGTTATGAGCGCCCGGTCTCCTTCGATATCCTGCACGCAGACTCCCGGGCCGAGGTGGTGCAGAGCCTTGCCAAGTGGAAGCGCATGGCATTAAAGCGCTACAACTTCTGGCCGGGCAAGGGCCTGTATACCGACATGAACGCCATCCGCCGCGACGAGGACGAGCTGGACAACCTCCACTCTGTCTACGTCGACCAGTGGGACTGGGAGAAGGTCATCCTGCCCGAAAACCGGAACCTGGATTACCTCAAGTCCACCGTCATGGACATCGTCGCCGCCATCTGCGACACCCAGAGCACCATGCAGGCCATTTACCCGCAGCTTTCCGTGCTGCCGAAGCTTGAAAAGCGCGTGAGCTTCGTCACCACCCAGCAGCTCGAGGACATGTACCCCGAGCTCACCCCCAAGCAGCGGGAGAACGCGTATCTCAAGGAACACAAGACAGCCTTCATCATCGGCATCGGCAAGCTCCTGAAGTCCGGCAAAAAGCACGACGGCCGCGCCCCGGACTACGATGACTGGGACTTAAACGGCGACATCATGTTCTGGGACGATCTGCTCGGCTGCGCCATGGAGATCTCCTCCATGGGCATCCGCGTCGACCCCGCGTCCCTGGACCGTCAGCTCACCCTTGCCGGCTGCGACGACCGGCGGGAGCTTCCCTATCACAAGGCCCTGCTCAACGGTGAGCTGCCGCTGACCATCGGCGGCGGCGTGGGCCAGTCGCGCCTTTCCATGCTGCTTCTGGGCAAGGCCCATATCGGCGAGGTGCAGGCCTCCATCTGGGACAGCGAGACCCAGGAGATCTGCGAAAAGGCCGGGGTCATGCTGCTGTAAACACCGTCAAGCGTAATGCCGTGCCATAATATCGTAGGGGAGGGGCTTGCCCCTCCCGTGCTGAGATGGCTATATACCCTATAATCATGTTGGGCGAATTCGTTAAAAATGTGCGAATTCGCCCATAAACACATCAAAAACGTGCTGTTTTCTGCCGGGAGGGGCAAGCCCCTCCCCTACGGCGGGGGATCGTCATTGCTGCGCCTGCCGCTTTATACACTGCGTTGAGTCCATCACCCGCCCGTGGGACTGGGGCTGAGCGCCGGACTCGGGCTTGCCGACGCCTCGCTGCGGCTCAGACCGTGCATGAAGCCGTTGACCGCCGTGGAGTGCACATCGCCCGCGATGACCTCGCCGTTTTGCAGATACAGCGACACGATCACCTTGCCCGTTCCGCCGGGGTAATTCGTCACATCGTAGCAGTACTGGCGGCAGCTCTCGCCGAGGTGCTTGTTGAGGTCAAAGCCCTGCTTGAGCTGGATCTTGTTGTACTGGGCCATGATGCCCTCCAGCTTCTGCGGCACCACCACCGAGCGAAAGCTCTCGCTGTCGCGGTCAATGTCCCAGCCGAGGCCCTTGAGGTAGGCCTCCCGTCCCTCGATGGTATTCAGATCGGGGGCACCGTCCTTCACAAAAACGCTCTTTGCCGTGAAAAGCAGCAGCAGGATGAGTGCGCACACCAGCAGGAGCGTCAGGATCTTCTTTCGCGTAAAGCCTTGGGTTTTCCGTGCCATAGCCTTCTCCCTTCCGCCGCAGTCAGGCTGCGGCCTCTGTCAGCACAGCATATTCACACACGGACAAAGTTATGTCAGGAGCGTTGCGATGAGCCAAATGAGACTGGATAAGCTGCTATCCGAGCTGGGGGTCGCCTCCCGGAAGGAGCTGCGGGACATCATACGCCGGGGCCGCGTGCGCGTGGACGGCGCTGTCGTCACCGCGCCGGAGCAGAAGGTGGACGCCGAACGGAACGAGATAAGCCTTGACGGGGAAGTCCTGCGCTGGCAGCGCTTTCGCTATTTCATGATGGATAAGCCCGAGGGGGTCCTGAGCGTCACCGAGGACCGCCGCCAAAAGACTGTCCTGGACCTGCTGCCGGAGGAGCTCAAGCGCCTCGGTCTCTTCCCGGTCGGGCGGCTCGACAAGGACACCAGCGGCTTATTATTGCTCACAAATGACGGGGACTTTGCCCACCGGGTCATCTCCCCGAAGTCGGGCGTGGAGAAGCGCTACCGGGCTGAGGTGGAGGGCGTGCCGGATGAGAGGGATGTACGCGCCTTCGAGCGGGGGATCGTCCTGGCTGACGGGACAAAGTGCCTGCCCGCGAAGCTCGAGACCACGGGGGAGAACATGTGCTTCGTTACCGTGATGGAAGGAAAATACCACCAGGTCAAGCGCATGCTGGCAGCCTGCGGCAAGCCCGTCACGCATCTGCGGCGCCTCTCGGTCGGGGCACTCACCCTTAATGAAAACCTTGCGCCGGGCGGCATCCGGGAGCTCTCGCAGGAGGATTTGTGCAAGGTGTTGAGCGATTTTGCTATTGGCAATTAGTCGAAAAAAGACCGGCTTTGTCGGACGGTTTTTGAGCGTTAACGACACAAAGCGAAAAAAATTCACAAAAAAACCCGATAGTTTCTATTGATAATTACATAAAAAAGCGTTATTATGGTAGGCGACGCATGCGGCAGGGGAACGATACGCCCCGGGCAGTTTTGACAAAATGCTCAAAAGCTGCCAATATCACATGCGATTGGGAAAAAGAGCGGTCCGCCTTTGCGGACGATCCGCCGCGCGCGGCCAATTGGAGAGGGCGGCGCATTCATGCGGCAGAATGGGAGAGAGAGTATATGTCCAGCAGAATATTTCAGAATGTGATCATTCAGATGAAGGACGCGGTGGACAGGACCATCGGTGTTGTGGACGAGCAGGGCTTCGTCGTGGCCAGCAGCGAGCTTGCCATGATCGGCTCGAGACTGGACGATTTTCATTTGTACGAGTTTGACGGCAGCGAGAAGCCCGTGACCACGGCCTCGCGCACCTACTACGCCCTGTACTCCCCGGGGGCCAAGTTCGACTATGCCGCCTTCGCCGAAGGGACCGACGCCCTGAGCCGCACCATCTGCGCCATCTCCGCCGTCGCCTTCAACGAGGCCAAGAACAACTATGAGGAAAAGCACAACAAGGCTGCCTTTATCAAGAACATCATCTCCGACAACATCCTCCCGGGCGACGTGTACGTGCGCGCCAAGGAGCTGCATTTTGTCACGGACGAACCCAGGTGCGTGCTGCTCGTGCGCCAGATGGAGAACCCCGATGTTGCCGCCGTGGAGGCCATCCAGCGCATCTTCCCCGACCGGCAGAAGGATTTCGTCCTGAACATCAACGAGACCGACATCGTCCTCGTCAAGGCCCTGCCGAGCGCCAACTGCCCCGAGGAGGTGCAGAAGGTTGCCCGCAGCATCGAGACCACGCTGCAGGAGGAGCTCGGCATCAAGTGCGTCATCGGTGTCAGCACCAACGCCCGCCATCTGCGCGAGCTTGCCGACAAGTACAAGGAGGCGCAGGTCGCCATCGACGTCGGCCGCGTCTTTGAAAGCGAAAAGACCATCATCAACTACGAAAGCCTCGGCCTCGGCCGCATCATCTACCAGCTGCCGACCACCCTGTGCGAGATGTTCTTAAACGAGGTCTTCAAGAAAAATCCCATCGAGACCCTCGATGAGGATACGCTCGAGACCATCAACCGCTTCTTTGAAAACAACCTCAACGTCTCCGAGACCTCGAGAAAGCTGTATGTCCACCGCAACACCCTGGTCTACCGCCTGGAAAAGATCAAGAAGATGACGGGCCTTGACCTGAGAGAGTTCGACCACGCCATCGTCTTCAAGGTGGCCATGATGGTCAAGCAGTACCTCGACTCGCTGAACAATAAATATTAAGCCTCTTTTTAATGTTGGGTGTTATATATAACGCTATAGCGTCTAAAAAAACAAATTGTTTTTAAGGCAGCTTTGCCGCCTTAAAAACACCTTAAGGCGAGCACTGCGAGCCCTCGCGCCGACCAAACGCGGCTTGTTCCCCCGTAAGCCGCGTGCGATAAGCGCGAGTATCTCAATTGCGAATCGCATTCGCAATTGAAGTCTTTGGGAGGACTTTTTCATGGTAGTTATGCAGAACGTGCGTAAGGTGTACGAGAGCAGCAACACCGTCGCGCTCGACAACGTGAGCCTTACCATCGAGGACGGGGAGTTCGTCTTCCTTGTCGGCCCCTCCGGCTCCGGCAAGACCACGCTCATGAAGCTCATCACCGGCGAGGTGCGCCCCACCTCCGGCCGCGTCGTGGTCAACGACTTCGACATGGGCACCATCAAGCGCCGCAGGCTCCCCAAGATGCGCAGGACCCTCGGCGTGGTGTTCCAGGATTACCGCCTCATCAAGGACATGAACGTCTACGACAACGTGGCCTTCGCCATGCGCGTCGTGGGCACGCCGAACCGGGAGATCCGCACGCGCGTGCCGTACATACTGGAGCTCGTGGGCCTCGAGGGCCGCGAGAAGAGAATGCCCGGAGAGCTCTCCGGCGGCGAGCAGCAGCGTGTCGCCATCGCCCGCGCCCTGGTCAACAGCCCGCGCATGATCGTGGCCGACGAGCCCACCGGCAACCTTGACCCCGTGCGCAGCCTGGAGCTGATGCTGCTGCTGGAAAAGATCAACGAGATGGGTACCACCGTCGTGGTCGTCACCCATGAGAAGGAGCTGGTCAACGCCTTCTCCAAGCGCGTCATCACCATTGACAGCGGCGAGATGACCGGCGATACCTCGGAAGGAGAGTATTACGACATATGAGACTGGGTTATCTGATCCGCGAGGGCTTCCGGAGCATCACCACGCACGGCTTCATGTCCTTCGCCACCGTCGCCATCATTGTCGCCTGCCTCATCATCATGGGCAGCGTCTCCCTTCTGTCGCTCAACATCGATGCGATGATCAAGGATCTGGAGGACCAGAACGAGATCGTGGTCTTCGTCGACGAATCACTCAGCGACGAGGCCGCCGCCCGTGACCTCCAGCGCAACATCGAGGCGGTGGACAACGTGGCCTCCGTACAGTTTGTGTCCCGCGGCGAGGCCATGAACAGCTTCATGAGCAAGTATGACGCCTCCCTCATGGAGGGCATCGACGAGGAGGTCTTCCGCCACCGCTTTGTGGTGCATCTGAACGATATCGCCCACATGTCCCAGACCAAGGCCGACCTCGAGGCTATCCGGGGCGTGGCGAAGGTCAACGCCCATCTCGACTACGCCAAGAGCTTTGTCACCATCCGCAACGTCGTGACGGTGGTTTCCATGGTGCTGATCGTGATGCTGGTGTTCGTGTCCTTCTTCATCATGTCCAACACCATCAAGCTTGCCACCTTCGGCCGGCGCGAGGAGATCGCCATCATGAAGATGGTCGGCGCCACCAACAGCTTCATCCGCCTGCCCTTCGTGGTGGAGGGCCTGGTGCTCGGCATCATGGGCGGCTGCATCGCCTTCCTTGCCACCTGGGGGCTTTATAACCTGGTGACGGGGCGCGTGGTTGGCTCTATCACGGGCACGCTTCTCAATGTCATCCCGTTTCGGAATGTCGCCCTGCAGGTGTTTGTGGTCTACATGGCCATCAGCGTGCTGGTGGGTGTCTTCGGCGGTGTCAACGCCATCAAGAATTATCTGAAGGTCTGACATTGTTCGGGTATTTTTCGCAGGAGCAATTTATGAAAAGGAAAAAAGCTAATTCCCTGATCGCCGTGATCCTGGCGGCGCTGATGCTTTTGACGCTGGCGGTGAGCGCGATCCCGTTTGCGGCTTACGCCGACGAGATGGACGAGCTCGAGACCCTGCGGGCGAGAAAGGCGGAGCTTACCGGCCAGGTCGAGGAGATCAAGGAACGCATCCTCGGCCTGCAGGAGCAGAAGGCAAACGTCCTCGAGCAGATGGTCGCCCTTGAGGAGCAGCACCGCCTGGCCGAGGAGCAGCTCGAAGTGATCGACGAAGAGATCCGCGGCTATGAAAAGCTCATCGAGGCCAAGGGCCTGGAGGTCGAGGCGGCCAAGGACCGCGAGAGCGTTCAGCTCGAGCGCTACCGCACCCGCGTGCGCGCCATGGAGGAGAGCGGCGGCTACAACATCCTGGCCCTCGTCCTCCGGTCGGAGAACTTCTCCCAGCTCATCACCGCCATCGACGACATGGGCCTCATCATGGAGAGCGACAAGCAGCTGCAGCGCGACTATGAGGCAGCCCGCGAGGAGACCGAGGAGGTCAAGGCCCAGTACGAGGCCGAAAAAGCGGTCTATGAGGAGCGCCAGACCGAGCTGAGGGGCGAGCAGCAGGAGCTCAAGGATACGATGGACAAGGGCGAGCAGCTTCTCTACGATCTCCAGGACGAGATCGAAGCCGCCGTCAAGGAGTGGGAGGACGCCCGCATCGCCGAAGAGGCCGCAGCCGCCACCATCTCCAACGTCATCGCAAGCTACAACGCCCGCAAGGCGGCCGAGCGCGCCGCCGAGCAGGCTGTCGCCCAGCAGGCTGTGGAGCAGGCCAAACAGCAGATCACCGAAATGATGCAGGCAAACCTGGAGGCCATCTCCCAGGGCTATGAGCCGGTCTACTCCGAGGCGCAGATCCAGCAGTTTGCCCAGGAGGCCTCCGTCGGCTATGTGGCGGGCGAGCAGTCCAGCGGCTTTGTGTGGCCGCTGCCGTGTTCCCAGCGCGTAACGAGCCGCTTCGGCAACCGCTCCGACCCGTTCACCGGGGAGACCCGCTACCACAGCGGCATCGACATCGACGGCTACGGCAACGACGGCGCGCCCGTCATCGCCGCCGCCTCCGGCACGGTCATCACCGCCTCCTATGACAGCGCCTACGGCAACTATGTCATCATCGACCACGGCGGGACGAGTACGGTTTACGCCCACATGTCCGGCCTTGCGGTCTCCGAGGGCCAGAGCGTGAGCCAGGGTCAGACCATCGGCTACGTCGGCTCCACCGGCCGCGCGACCGGCACCCACCTCCACTTCGAGGTCTACGTCGGCGACGGCAGGGTAGACCCCGCCCAGTACTTCTCTGGGATCAGCTATTATAACTGCTGATAAGCAAATCATCACAGCATTGTCGGGCCATCGCCAGATGGCCGCGGTTTGACTCCGCAGAGCCTATGAACAGAAAGAGAAAAACCCTGTCCGTACAGCTTTTGAGCCTGATCCTCTGCACCGCGCTGCTGACGGCGCTGACGCCCGCAGGCTACGCCGCCGTCTCCCAGGCGGAGATCGAGGCCCTGCGCGCCCAGCGGGACGAGATCGAGAGCCTGCGCGAGGAAAAGCAGGCCGAGATCGACGAGCTCAAGGAAAACGCCGTGGGCATCCTGGTTCAGAAGCGCGCCCTGGACGAACGCAACACCTACACCATGCAGCAGCTCCAGCTCAACGAGGAGGAGATCAGGCTGTATGACGAGATGATCGCCGACAAGGAAAAGGAAGTCCTCAGCGCCCAGCAGCAGGAGCAGGAGCAGCTTGACCGCTACCGCGCCCGCGTGCGCGCCATGGAGGAAAACGGAACCCTCAATCTTCTGGCGCTCATCCTGAAAGCCAACGACCTGGGCGAGATGCTCACCGCCATGGACGACGTGGGGGAGATCATGCTGCGCGACAAGGAGCTCGAGGACAGCTATGTCCGCGCAAGACAGAACACCGAGGAGATCAAGGCCGAGTATGAGGCCTACCAGAAGGAGGTAGGCAGCAAGCAGGACGCCCTGCGCATCGAGCAGGAAAAGCTCCAGGCCGAGATCGACGAGGCGTCCGAGCTGCTGATCGGCCTGCATGACGACTACATGAACCGCCAGGCCGAGATCGCCGAGATCCAGGCCCAGGAGGACGCCACCAATACCGCCATTTCCGTCCTGGTAGCCAAGCTCGAGGCCGAGCGCGCGGCCGAGGCTGCCGCGGCGGCAGCCGCCGCCGGAGGCGGCGGGGGAGGGGGCGGCGGAGGCGGTGCGGCCGCCTACGCAAACGGCTCCTTCATTTTCCCCGTCGCGACCTACTCTTACATCTCCAGCCGCTTCGGCGAGCGTATCCACCCCATCACGGGCGAGCTTAAAAACCACAACGGCATGGATATCGCCGCCAACATGGGTACCGCGGTCTACGCCGCCGACGGCGGGAAGGTCGTCCTGGCCGAGTGGTACGGCGGCTACGGCAACTGCATCATGATCGACCACGGCAACGGCTACAAGACCCTGTACGGGCATCTTTCATACATCGGAGTGAAAAACGGGCAGGCGGTCACCCAGGGCGATACCATCGGGCAGGTCGGCTCCACCGGCAACTCCACCGGCCCTCACCTGCACTTTGAGGTGTACTTAAACGGCTCGCGCATCGACCCGGAGCAGTTCTATTCCGGACTGAACATCTCCGCCGATGCCGGTGTGTAAAAAGAATACAGGCATGCCGGGCAGTCGCTTCTGACTGCCCGGCAATAAGTGATTATAACCCCGGAGGTCTTCCATGAGGCTTTGGCAAAGAATCCTAAACGCGATATTGCGCTTTATCCATGCTGTTTTGAATATCCCGGTCCGCATGAAAATCGTGATCCTCCTGCTGGCCCTGTCCTGCGGGGCCGTCTGGTGGCAGACCCACCGCTCCATGCTCGACGCCGTGGGCGGCAAGAACGAGTTTGACGAGGCCATGCGCTACATCGAGATCAAGAACGTGGTGGACGATCGCTACATCGACCCCGTCGACCGCAGCACCCTCGGCGACAATGCCGCCGCCGCCATGATCGCGGCCCTCGGCGACAAGTGGAGCTACTACATGTCGCCCAACGAGTACAAGGCCTTTCAGCTCTCTTCCACCAATGAATACAGCGGCATCGGAATGGCTATCCTGAAAGAGGAGCACGGCGGCTTTGAGGTCATCTCCGTCAACATGGACTCGCCCGCCGCCTGGGCGGGGCTCACGGCGGGGGACGTGATCACCGCCGTGGACGACATCGACCTGACCGACAAGACCCTCGACGAGGCGCGAAAGCTCATTCGCTCCCGCCTCAACACCAAGTTCGTCCTGACCCTCAGCAAGGGACGGCGGGAAATCGAGGTCGACTGCACCGGCATCTACCGCAGCTCGGTCTTCTGCCGTCTGGAGAAGACCATGGCGGGCTATGTGCAGATCAAGAACTTTGAGGCCGGCACCGCCCAGGACGCCATCGACGGCATCGAAAAGCTCTTGAACCAGGGCGCGGTGGCCCTGTGCCTCGATCTGCGCGGCAACCCCGGCGGCCTCGACACCGAGGTGGCCCAGCTGCTGGACTATCTGCTTCCCAACGGCAAGCTCTTCGTACAGCAGAACAAAAACGGCAAGCAGATCGTCACCGAATCCGACGGCATGTGCATCCAGATGCCCATGTGCCTGCTCATTAACGCCGAGACCTACGGCGAGGCCGAGGTCTGCGCTGCGGCCCTGCAGGAGTTCCAGTGGGCCACCCTCATCGGCGAGCCCTCCACCGGCAAGACCAGGACCCAGGAGACCATCGTCCTCTCCGACGGCAGCGCCATCCGCCTTTCCACCGGCACCTACCTCACCGGCAGCGGCGTCGACATCAGCGCCCGCGGCGGCGTGTCGCCCGACTACATCATGCACAACTCCGATCCCAGCGCCACCGGCACCACCGCCGGCACCACCGGCGACAGCTCCGGCACCGGCGTAACCTCGGACGACGAGCAGCTCATGTATGCCCTCAAGATTTTGAGTTGACACGGGGCGGGAAAATCAATATAATCTATCAGGTTAAAGACACTTTTAATAATTCAAGTTTCAAATAGTTGCCGGGCTGCGGCAGAAGGAGAAGGTCACTATGGCAAATGCAAGCAGATTCAAAATGAGTCAGGAGCGTCTTGACGCGCTCAAGGAGGAGCTGTACTATCTCGAGACCGTGCGCGAGAAGGAAGTCGCGGAGCAGATCAAGGAGGCCAGAAGCTTCGGCGACCTGTCCGAGAACAGCGAGTACGACGAGGCCAAGACCGAGCAGGGCAAGCTCTATTCCAAGATCGCCGAGCTCAAGGTACTCATCGAAAACGCCGAGATCGTGGAGAAAAACGAAGAAGATGTCCCCAAGGACTCCGTCACCCTCGGCAGCATTGTCAAGGTCCTGGACCTGGAGTTTGACGAGGAGGAGACCTACGAGATCGTCGGCTCCCAGGAGGCAAACCCCAAGGCGGGCCGCATTTCCGACGACTCTCCCGTGGGCCGCGCCCTGCACACCCACCGCGCCGGCGACACCGTCACCGTCGCCGCCCCCGCGGGCGAGATCAAGCTCAAGATCCTTTCCGTAGAAAACAAGTAATTGGAGTCACCTATGAGCGAAGAGAGAAATAACAATCAGGCTCCCGAGATGGAGCTTTCCGAGATTTTGCAGGTGCGCCGCGACAAGCTCGCCGCCCTGCAGCAGGAGGGGAGAAACCCCTTCGAGCAGACCAAGTTTGCCCGCACCGCATGGTCCCGGGAGATCAAGGATAACTATGACGCCTTTGAGGAAAAGCAGGTCAAGGTCGCCGGGCGCATCATGTCCAAGCGCGGCATGGGCAAGGCCATCTTCTGCCACATCAAGGACGATAAGGGCCTCATCCAGCTCTATATCCGCTCCGATGCCGTGAGCGAGACGGAGTTTCTGGACTTCCGCAAGTACGACATCGGCGACATCATCGGTGTCGGCGGCTATGTCTTCAAGACCAAGACCGGCGAAATTTCCGTGCATGTGCAGTCGGTGGTGCTGCTTTCCAAGTCCCTGCGTCCGCTGCCCGAGAAGTTCCACGGCATGACCAGCACCGAGCTCAAGTACCGCCAGCGCTATGTCGACCTCATTGTCAACGACGACTCCCGCCGCAACTTTGAGATCCGCTCCCGCTTCATCTCCTATGTCCGCCGCTATCTGGACGGCAGGGGCTACATGGAGGTCGAGACCCCGGTCCTGAACACCATCTCCGGCGGCGCGACCGCGAGACCCTTCATCACCCACCACAACACCCTGGACATCGACATGTACCTGCGCATCGCCACGGAATTAAACCTCAAACGCCTCATCGTCGGCGGCATCGAGCGCGTGTATGAGCTGGGCCGCATCTTCCGCAACGAGGGCATGGATACCCGCCACAACCCGGAGTTTACCTCTGTCGAGCTCTATGAGTCCTATGCCGACTTCAACGACATGATGGACCTCTTCGAGGAGCTTCTCTCCGGCGCCGCCAAGGAGATCCTCGGCACATACGACGTGGAGTGGCAGGGCCATCAGGTCTCCCTCGCCCCCGGCTTCCGGCGCATGACCATGGCCGAGGCCGTCAAGGAGTATCTGGGCGTGGACTTCATGGCCATCACCGATGATCAGGAGGCCGTCGCCGCGGCGAAGGCTGTCGGCGTGGACATGGACAAGGTGGAGCCCACCTGGGGCCACGCGCTCTATGAGTGCTTCGACCAGAAGGTGGAGGAGAAAATGATCCAGCCCACCTTCATCACCATGCACCCGGTGGACGTCTCGCCCCTCGCCAAGCGCAGCCCGAAGGATCCGCGCCTGACCGAGCGTTTCGAGCTCTTCATCTGCTGCAGCGAGATGGGCAACGCCTTCTCCGAGCTCAACGACCCCATCGACCAGAAGCAGCGCTTCCTCAAGCAGGTGGAGCTGCGGGCCAAGGGCGATGACGAGGCGGGCATGATGGACGACGATTTCATCAACGCCCTCGAGTACGGCATGCCTCCCACGGGCGGACTCGGCATCGGCATCGACCGCTGTGTCATGCTCCTCACCGGCGCAAGCTCCATCCGGGATGTCATCCTCTTCCCGACAATGAAGCCTCTGGAGTAAAACGTATAACGAGTACAGAAGCCCCGTGAGCCCGGCTCATGGGGCTTTTTTCATTTTCAGAAACTTTTCATCCGCGGAGGCTAATACTATCCCCTGATAGGAATCTGACAGTCCTTCCGGCAGGAATTGTGCCATACTGTGTTGGCTTTCTTGACCATATATCTCCATTATGCTCTGCGAACACGTCAGCTTTCTATCAGGGAATAGTATAAAATGTATGATAAATCCCCCATTGACATTGACAGGGGAGCGAATATAATAATTATCAGATGCTTCGGAAAAAACAGCATCAGACGGCTGAAAACCAGGATGGGCTTTGTATAGAAATACATATGCTGTATACAAAGCATCACAGCTGAATAAACAAAGGAGGCGTTCTTATTGAAAAAAATCATCGCGGTTCTGCTTGCACTCATGCTGTGCATGAGCCTCTGCGCCCCGGCTTTCGCCGATGACGGGTGGACGATCTTTGTCTACCTCTGCGGGTCGAATCTGGAAAGCGATAACGGCTTTGCAAGCACGAATATGCAGGAGATGATCGAAGCCACCGCAAACTCCGGCGTGCGCTTCATCGTAGAGACCGGCGGCGCGTCCGCCTGGCAAAACGACGCATCCCCCGATGAGCTGGACCGCTACGAGATCACCGGCGGCAACGCCGTGATCGTCGACCGCCAGCCCCAAGACAGCATGGGCAAATCCGAGACGCTGCGGGATTTCCTCCGCTGGGGCCTCACAAACTACCCTTCGGCCCACAACGGTCTGGTCCTCTGGGATCACGGCAGCGGCAGCATCAACGGCGTCTGCTTTGATGAGCTTGCCGAACAGCAGAGCCTCACCCTGCGGGATATCGACAACGCCCTGATCAGCGTGCAGGAGCTTGTGCCGGACGGCTTCGACTTCATCGGCTTTGACGCCTGCCTGATGGGTACGCTGGAAACCGCGAATATGCTCGCACCCCACGCAAAATACATGATCGGCTCCCAGGAGCTCGAGCCCGGCACCGGCTGGGACTATAAGGCCATCGGCAATTGCCTCGCCGCCGAGCCCGCCGCCGACGCGCTCACGCTGGGCAAGGCGATCTGCGACGGCTTCTATGAAAACTGCACCGCAAACGAGCAGGAGCGTGACGCCACGCTCGCGCTGGTGGACCTGAGCAAGATCGGCGCGCTCGCCGCCGCCTTCGAGTCCTATGCCGAGCACCTCTATAACGCCACCGACGACGAGGCCAACTTCGCCCCCATCTGCCGCGCCATCAATTCCGCGGAGAACTTCGGCGGCAACAACCGCAGCGAGGGCTATACCAACATGGTCGACCTCGGCGGCCTGATCGCTGCCGGGTCCGAATGGTCGGACAACGCCAAGGCCGCCCGCGAGGCGGAGGATGCCGCCATCGCCTACCAGGTGCAGGGGCCGGGCCACAAGGATGCCAGCGGCCTGTCCGTCTACTATCCGCTCCAGGTGCAGGGCTCCAGTGAGCTTTCCATCTTCCGGGATGTCGCTGTCGGCACGCATTATCTCGCGCTGGTCGACAAGATCGCCTACGGCTTTGCAAACGGCGGCAGCTGGGCCGGATATGACCCGAATACCCCCTGGGACTGGAACAGCATGGTGCCGGACAGCACCCAGAGCATGGCCATCACCTTCACGCAGGAGCCCACGCTGGACGAAAACGGCGTGTACTACTTCGTGCTTTCGGAAAAGGGCCTGAACTATACCGAGTCTGTGGAAGCACAGGTCCGCGTGTACTCGGATGACGGGCAGGACTGCCTGTCCCTCGGTATGACCAGCGACGTGATCGCCGACTGGAATACCGGCCGTGTCGAGGACAACTTCGACGGCCTGTGGTTCTCCCTGCCCGACGGCCAGAACCTCAGCGTCAATCTTGTCGATGAGCGTGACGGCTACGACCTCTACACCAGCCCCGTCAAGGTCAACGACGATTACACCAACCTCCGCTTCGCCTGGTATCATGACAGCGGCGAGGTCAAGCTGCTGGACCTCTGGGACGGCGTCGGCGACAACGGCATTGCCGCCCGCTCGGGCGAGTCTCTCAAGACCGGCGACCGCATCGTTCCGCAGTACGACGCGTTCGATGTGGACAGCTATGAGGAATCGACGTATTCCGGCGTGGAATATGTCTGGACCGACGGCGACAAGCTCGGCTTCGGGCCGCTTTCGGACGGGAGCTATCTCTATTCCTTCTACATCAATGATATCTTCGGCGGCAGCTTCGTCACCGACAATGTCCGCTTCGACATCGATCAGGGCAGCATCAGATTCAACGCAGCCTGATCTGCGCCGCATCTCCCGCCGCTCCGGCTCGTGAGAGCATTCCCTGTTTTCGTTTGGGTGCGTCGCAAAATGCGTGTCATCCTCCTAAAGGGCATAGAGATTCTAAGCGGCAAACCGCTAAGAATCTCTAATGTTCGCGTAAGCGAAGGATCTTTCCCGGAAAGGTTGCAAAACCTTCAAAAGAAAGATCCTTCGTCACTTTGTTCCTCAGGTTGACAAAACGATAAGCATTTTGCAGCGCGCCCTTTTGATTTTATATCGGTACTGCGTTTTCCTTCTGCAAACTTTGGACATGGCAAGGAAGCTATGATATACTGGAATCGTATGGAGCAAATCTCTGACCATTGATTATTTTCCCCGGCTGCGGTACAATGACGATAATAAAGCGGAAAGCGAAGAAAACTGCATTCTTTTTTTGTCGGCTTGCCTTATATCAAAAAATATTACAGGAGGGAAAAACCATGAGGAAGAACAGACGGCTGTTTGTATTTCTCCTCGCGCTGACCATGCTTTTCGGCGCGCTCGGCCCCGGGGCCCTGGCGACTGAGACGCAGACGACGGAGTCCGGCGCCAAGATCACGTACCTGCACCCGGAGGCGCAGACCACGCTTGACGGCTGGGCGGAGGGGTCCGAGGTCCTTTCGGAGCTTGTGCGCTTTGTACAGGAGAGCGTGGACGAGACCGGTGATCACTATATCCCGCCGGCCGACCGCATCGCGGTCTTCGACATGGACGGTACGCTCTACGGCGAGCGCTTCCCGACCTACTTCAACGACTGGCTCTTTATCCAGTACGCGCTGTATAACGAGGACAGGATCGCGCCGGAGGTCTTGCAGGACTTCGCCCGCCAGTGGGAGGACAAGGTGCTGCGCGGCGCCGCGATGCCGAACTTTGACGCCGACGAGCGCTTCTACGGCCCGCAGCTCTATGAGGGCCTGACGATCGCGGAGTACAAGGACGTGGTGCGCGCCTTCAAGAAGCTGCCCTGCTGGGGCTTCGAGGGCATGACCTACGGCGAGGCCTTCTTTAAGCCCATGATCTCCGTAGTCAAATACCTCTACGATAACGGCTACACCCTCTACGTCAACAGCGCCACCTACCGCGACGCGGTGCGCACCATGATGGAGGGGACGCTGGACCAGTACATCCCCATAAACCGCGTCATCGGCACGGACCTTCTCTTTAAGTCCACCGGACAGGGCGACACGGCAGCCATCGACTACACCATGCAGCCCGATGAGGACCTCGTGATCGCGGGCGAGCTCTTTGTGAAAAACCTCAAGGTCAACAAGGTTTTCGCCATGCAGCGCGAGATCGGCAAGGACCCCGTCCTGGCCTTCGGCAACTCCACCGGCGACTTTGCCATGGCAAACGCCGCCCTGCACAATCCCAACTATCACGGCGAGGCCTTCATGCTCCTGTGCGATAATACGGAGCTTGACTACGGCGATGTCGCCAAGGCGCAGAGCTTTGCCGAAAAGTGTGACGAGGCGGGCTTTCATACCATCTCCATGCGTGACGATTTCGTGACCATCTACGGCGACAACGTGCGTATGGTCCCGGCGGAGCAGACCCTGGCCCCGGCGGCGTGAGCGGAAAAGAGGAGACGAGAACATGAAAAGATTTCTAGCTTGTCTGCTGGCGCTGGCGCTCTGCCTGTCCGTCTCCGGCCTTGCCGCGGCGGAGGACCCCGCGTCCTGGGCGCTCGTCGAAAAGGCCGTGCTGCTCTACGCGACCCGGGGCGAGGAAGCGGCCGATCAGCTTGTCGAACTGATGGCAGAGCTCAAGGAGACCGACCCCGAGGCAGCAAGCAAATGGGCGCGGATTTTGCAGCTTTGGAATAACAAGGAGCTGACGGTGAACGAGGACATCCTTCCCGACGGCCTGCCGGACACGGATGCGCTGTGCCTGGTTGCTCTGGGCTTTCAGCTCAACCCCGACGGGAGCATGAAGGACGAGCTCATCCACCGCCTCGAGACGCTCAAGCGCTGCGCGGAGAAGTACCCCAAGTCCTGGATCGTCTGCACCGGCGGCGGCACCGCGCGGGATAACCCCGACGTGACCGAGGGCGGGCAGATGGCAAAATGGCTGCGCGAAAACGGGGTGGACGCAGGGCGCGTCATCGTGGAAAACCAGTCCCAGACCACCGCGCAGAACGCCCGCTTCACCCTGGAGCTTCTGCGCAAGAACTTCCCCGAGGTCTCAAAGCTTGCCATCATCTCCAGCGACTACCACATCGCAACCGGCACGCTGCTTTTCTCTGCCGAGGCCATCCTGCGCGGGTACGAGGACATGGAGGTCGTCTCCAACGCGGCCTGGAAGGCGCCCTCGGGCACACTCTCCCCGATGTTCCAGGCGGGCGCGCTCATCGAGCTGCTCGGCGACAAGCAGACCGCCTACGACATCTATTTCGACAACTACGACATTCACGAGATCATGCCCCTGGACTGAAATAATTATTGGGAGGTAAAAATGGACGAAATGAACATCAGATCAAGCTTTCTGCAGGAAGCGATTGCCAACATGATCGAAAAGCTGATCAGCCAGAAGGCCGGCTTCCGGCCCGACATCCACTTCAACGATCCCATCCGCGTCACCTATGACGGCGAAAAGGCGTTGGCGCATGTGAACCTGGACCTGGAGCTGAAGCGGGAGGATCTGGAGGGCCTGCTGCAGGGTCTGATGTAATTCAACGGCGCCGCAGATTTTCGGCCGGATGCTGCGCTTTACGGAAAACGGGGCGGACGAAGAAACGATGGAGAAGGGGAGAGGCAAGGCATGATACGCCTGGATCTGATCACGGGCTTTCTCGGCGCGGGGAAGACCACCTTCCTCCTGCGCTACGCGGATTATCTGCTGCGCCGGGGGGAGAAGCTCGGCATCCTGGTCTATGACCACGGAGCGCTGAATGTGGACCTGCCGCTGCTGGGCTCGCTGCGCTCGGAAAACTGCGAGCTTGAGACCCTGGCCGGGGGCTGCGGGGCCGACTGCCACCGCCGCCGCTTCCGCACAAGGCTCATCGCCATGAGCATGGGCGGCTATGACCGGGTCATCATCGAGCCGTCGGGCGTGTTCGACATGGACGAGTTTTACGACACCCTGGCTGAGCCGCCCCTGGACGCAAAATACGAGCCCGGCAGCGTGATCGCCATTGTGGACGCAAAGCTCGAACAGAACCTGAGCCCGGAGGAGGACTTTTTCCTCGCCTCCCAGGCCTGCGGCGCGGGGGCCATCGTCCTCAGCCGCTGCCAGCTTTCGACACCCGAGGAGATCGAGGGTTGCCTTGCTCACCTCGACAGGGCGGCGGCCGGGATCCGCTGCGCGGAAAAGCTGCGCGGCCGGGTGATCGCCAAAGACTGGGCCGCGCTCACCGACGAGGATTTCAAAGCCCTTTCCGACTGCGGGCATGTCACGGCGGACTATGTCAAGACCATCGCGGGCAGTGACGGGGGCTTCCAGTCCCTGCCCTTCCTGGGCCTCACGCTCACCCCGGCGGAGCTTCGGGAGAAGACCCGCATGCTTTTTGCAGACGGGCGCTTCGGGCGCGTCCTGCGCGTCAAGGGCATCGCACAGGAGGACGGACGCTTTTATCAGCTCAACGCCACGCCCGACGCCTTCCGCACCGAGCCCGCCCTTGGAGGCCGCCCGGCCCTGCTTGTGATCGGCATGGACCTCAATGAGGACGAGATCAGCCTGCTGCTCACCGGCGCAAAGCCCGAGCACCATATCCTTTGACAGACAGCGCGGCCCGGTGCTATACTGTCATGCGCAAAAGTTCTGCACATGCCCGGGCGCTTACACAAGGAGAGATGACAATGGACAGAAAAATGTTTCATAAGGGAGCGCTGATCTTCCGCGAGGGGGACATGGCCGACTGCATGTATGCCGTGTACAGCGGCAGGGTCGGCGTCTTTGCCGGCTACGGCACCGCGGAGGAAAAGCTTTTGGCGGAATACACCCAGGATCAGTACTTCGGCGAGATGGGACTGCTGGAGCACGCGCCCCGCAGCGCCGCCGCCGTCGCCCTGGAGGACGATACCTGCCTGGAGGCGGTCAATGAGGAGAGCTTTCTCGCCTACTTCCGCGAGCACCCGAATCAAGTGCTGCGCATCATGCAGCAGCTGAGCGGGAACCTGCGCAAGACCAGCCGGGACTATGCGGAGACCTGCCGCCGCATCGCGGAGCTTTCTGCTCAGGAGGGTGCGAAATGAAAACCTATAACCGGGATGAGGTCATTTTCAGACAGAACGACTTTGCCGACAGCATGTATGACATCCTCTCAGGCAGCGTCGGCATCTATGCTGCCTACGGCACGGAGGACGAAAACCGCCTTGCCGTTTTGAAGGCCGGGCACACCCTCGGCGAGATGGGCCTGATCGACCTGGCGCCCCGCAGCGCCACAGCCGTAGCCCTGGAGGACGGCACCGTCCTCGAAGAGATCAGCGAAAAGGAATTTGTTTCCTATTTTGACGACAAGCCCGAGCGCCTGCTGGAGATCATGCGCCAGCTCAGCACGCGCGTGCGCAATCAGACGAAGGATTACGAGGCCGCCCGCCGCATTCTTGACAGCATGCTCACCACCCGGCCCGAAAAGCGCAGCCCGACGCTCAAGAAAGAGGTGAAGCGGCTGCTGGATTCCTACAACGACACCATGAATCTGGTCAACAAGTACGCCGGCAGCAGCATGTTCTACCCCTTCTCGCCGGATCAGTTTTAAGCGCGGGCAAAGGTGAGAGCATGGCATTTTCCGATTTTTCCCTGACCGTGCTGGGCTCCCGCGGCTCCATGGCCGTCGGCGGCGAGCAGTGCGCAAGCTACGGCGGCGACAGCTCCTGCTACATGGTCCGGGCGGGGGAGGAGACGGTCTTTCTGGACGCGGGCACCGGCATCTGCGCCGCGCCCTCGGACTATCCGAAGGACCCCGTCGTCCTGCTGACCCATCTGCACCTGGACCACATCGTGGGCCTCGGCATGTTCCCGGCCCTGAGCAACCGGCAGCTGCGGGTAAAGGTCTATGTGCCCTTCTGCCGGACGCGAGAGGAGGCGGAGGAGAGTCTGGGGAGGATCTACGCGCCGCCCTTCTGGCCGGTGCGCCTGACGGAGTATGCAAGCAGCCCGGAGCTTCTGCCGCTTCCAGATCACTTCACGCTGGGCGCGCTGCAGATCGACGCCATCCCCGGCAACCACCCCGGCGGCTGCATGGTCTTCCGCCTGCGCCATGAGGGAAAGAGCATCGTGTACGTCACGGACTACGAGTATGAGGAGAGCTCCTTTGAACGCCTTGTGCGCTTTGCCGAGGGTGCGGATCTGCTGCTCTTCGACGCGCAGTACGCGGATACCGAGCTGCCCGCAAAGCACGGCTACGGCCACGCGAGCGCCGGGCAGGGCATCGAGCTCATGGAGCGCAGCGACGCAAAGCGCCTGCTGCTCATCCACCACGACCCTCGGAGCTTCGACCGTGTCCTCGCCCAGCGGGAAACGCTTTTAACGCACAAAAAGGTAGAGTACGCCCGGACCGGCCAGCGCATTGTGCTGTAATTTGGCAGCTTCCCGGCTATATCGCAAAGCCCCTGATTTGTCCGACAGACAGATCAGGGGCTTTTTGCGCTGCATGTCTTGTCAGACGATTGTAGAGCGAACCCAGACAGGGCGGGCTATCGCACGACAGGACCCAAATTATAAAGAGGGTAGGCCCAAGAAGTATTCCGGCAGCCAGCTTAACCACGCTATGGAGCTTTTGGAAGAGGGGAGAACCTACAGGCAGGTGGAAGAGCTTACGGGGATTTCTAAGAGCACACTGATTAGGGCGAGAAGGAATTGACGGGTATTTAAGCCTGTGCTATACTATTAACAAATATTGTATATGTGGAGGCTGAAATGAAAGTAGAAGTCTTACAGTGCCCTAATTGTAATTCTAATATCAATGATGAGAAAAGCACATTTTGCCCGTATTGCGGCAGCAAGCTTTTTGTTGATGATGGAACAAAAAGAATAGAAATAAATAAGAACATAAAAATTGTAAATGATATTACAAAGACTAAGAGAGACGAAACAGAAATAATAAAAGCGGAGTTAAAAGATAGACATGATAAAAGGGAACAAAAGATAACATATACTCTTATTATTTGTTTGATGCTGCTCGTTGCAGTTCCCTTTTTTATGATGTTCAGAGCAGAAAAAGAAGAGAAAACAAAGTACATAGAGGGACTTGATATCCAGACACCAGCAAAAGACTATGAAGGGCGTAACTATGAAATAGTAGTTTCAGAACTTGAAGGATTAGGTTTTTATAATATAGAGACGAAAGCAGTTCCAGCAGGTTGGCTTAAGAAGGAAGGAACTGTAGAGAGAATATCTATAAATGGTGATTACAAGTTCAAAAAAGGAACATATTTCAGGAAAGATGCTTCAATAATAATTACTTACTACATTAAAGAGGAATAGCCGTGTTGGAGTGTATTATATGACAGAAAGGAAACTACCAACACAAAAGCTGATGCTTTTTTATATAGCTGACTTCCTTATGAAAGAGACTGACTTAATCGGTGAAGAGCCGTAATTTTGAAAGGTAATACCACATTACAGATTATTATTACGAAATACGGAGGAGCACGCGGGAAAAATGGCAAGAAAAAGGACAGTCGTGTCATTTTACGACTGTCCTTTTCTTCCTGAGAGGGGCTATGATTTCAAAATAACCCCAGTACAAGGAGGTTCGTGAAATATTTAAATGGTGGAGGTGAGGGGAGTTGAACCCCTGTCCGAAAGCACTTTAACAGGAACTTCTCCGGGCGCAGACGATTGTTTGCATTCCCTCGTCCCGGCGGGAACCGTCACCCTTCGGGTCTTGGTAGCTTCATTGTGCATGGCGCGCTCAAAGCTTTGCGCGCTCACGTTCACCACTCATCGACGCTGCATCCCGGGCCGTGGTACTCCCGGGCGCAACGCTCGCTAATTAAGCAGCGAGAAGAACTCTATCGTTAGTGTTCTTTAATTTATAAAGGTTTGCCCGTTTTAAGGATGCCAGGCGCATCCGCCCGCTATTCCTGCCTCCACGCCCCCGTCGAAACCGTTACACCCCCGCGGCGTCAGAAGAAGCCAATTCCATTCCGCTTCCGGGGTTTGCGTAAGTGCCCCAAAAGCTCCATATCCATTGGCTCCTTCTTCCTTTCCAACTTGAACCCGCTACGCTGGGCTTCAAGTTGGGGAGAACGAACGATAGATTGAGAAAACGTAAAGACTTGTTCTCCGTAGGGGTCGATCCCCAGATCGACCCGAATCCCGGAACATTATACAATTATCAAGGCTTCGGGCCGAGGTGGGTGTATGCCCTTCGGGTACATCGGCTCCTACGGATTTTGAGTGTGGAAAGGGAAGCGTATCTTCACTTTCCACTTTTCACTTTATTCCTTGACCGGCTCCGGGTACTCCACGCCGAAGGTTTCCACCGTGACCTTCTTCATGACCTGGGGGATGCGGGGCTTGTCGTTGTAGTCGGTGCGCACCGCGCAGATCTTGTCGACCTCCTCGATGCCCTCGGTGACCTTGCCGAAGGCGGCGTACTGGCCGTCGAGATGGGGGGAGTCCTCATGCATGATAAAGAACTGGCTGCCGGCGGAGTTGGGGGCCATGGTGCGCGCCATGGACAGCACGCCGCGGTCATGCTTGAGATCGTTTTTGAAGCCGTTGCCGGAAAACTCACCGTGGATGGTGTAGCCCGGGCCGCCCGTGCCGACGCCCTTGGGGTCGCCGCCCTGGATCATGAAGCCGGGGATGACGCGGTGGAAGATCACACCGTCATAGAAGCCCTTTTTCACGAGGGAGATAAAGTTGTTGACGGTGTTCGGGGCGATCTCGGGGTAGAGCTCGGCCTTCATGATGCCGCCGTCTTCCATCTCAATGGTGACAATGGGATTGCTCATCGGTAATTCCTCTCTTTCATGGCTCTGTCTATATCGCGCTTTGCCTCGCGGTCGGCGGCGCTGTCGCGCTTGTCGTGGAGCTTCTTGCCCTTGCACAGGCCCAGCTCCACCTTGACGCGGCTGTCCTTGAAATACAGCGACAGCGGGATCAGCGCGACGCCGTCCTGCATGACGCGGGCCTGGAGTTTCAGTATTTCCCGCTTGTGCATCAGCAGGCGCTTGGGGCGCATGGGGTCACGGTTAAAGATGTTGCCGTGCTCGTAGGGGCTGATGTGCATGCCGCGGGCGAAAAGCTCGCCGTTCTTGATGGTGCAGAAGGAGTCCTTGAGGTTTACCTGCCCGGCGCGGACAGACTTGACCTCGGTCCCGAAAAGCTCGATCCCGGCCTCAAAGCGCTCGAGCACGAAATATTCATGAAACGCCTTGCGGTTGGCTGTGATCTGCTTGGTTCCCGTCTGCTTCGGCATGCCGCTCACTTCCTCTCACGGAACAAAGCTTATTATAACACAGAGTGGGAAAGAAGAAAAGAAAAATTTGTAAACACGAACACTTGCCTCCCCCAGCCGCCTGCGGCGATGTGGGGGAGGGGGACCGCTTCAGCGGGGGAAGGGGTATATGTGTTGGCGCATACTCCCTCCGTCATCCGGCTTGCGGGGGACGCCGGATGCCACCTCCCTCAGAGAGGGAGGCTGTTGGGAGCCTGCCTCACCCGCCGCTGCCGCATCCCCCTTGTCCTGAGCGGCGGGCGCGGTCTTGCCAGCAGCAGACCCACGCCGCCGCGCTCGTAAAACTCCGCCTCCAGGTCCCGCCAGGGCTCCAGCCCCGCGTTCTCCAGACTCAGGCGCACCGCCGCGCGCACATCCCGCAGCTCTTCCTTCGTCATCAGCAGGGCCAGCGCCTCCGATGATACACACACTGTAACCATATCGAAATCAAACGCCTCCGTATGTAAACTTTTTCGACACAAAAACGCCGCTTTAAGCCGATTATAAGCAAAAGTTTTTTGAAATTCCACGCAAAAAATATGGAAATTGCAAAAGTCTTATGGTATACTGCACTTGCGCGAATTATGTAAATCCAATTAACGTCAACAAAATTACGACTCCGCTCCGGCGGGGAAAGAGGATAGTATGGATCTTACGGAAAAGAAGCTCAGCGGTGAGCTCAAATATACCGGCGTGATCGTGAGCGTCACGCTTGACAAGGTGGAACTGTGCGACGGGCACCAGACCCTGCGCGAGGTGGTGCACCACCCCGGCGGCGTGGGCGTGCTGCCCCTGGATACCGACGGCAGCTGCTACATGGTGCGCCAGTACCGCTACCCCGTGGGCGCGCCGGTGCTGGAGATCCCGGCGGGGAAGATCGACCACCACGACGATCACCTCTCCACCGCCGTGCGGGAGCTTTCGGAGGAGACGGGCTTTACCGCCGACGAGTATATAGACCTGGGCTGCTGCTACACCTCGCCCGGCTATACGGATGAGATCATCCACGTCTACCTCGCCCGCGGCCTGCACCGGGGCAAGAGCCATCTGGACGAGGGCGAGTTCCTCAAAGTCGAGAAGTTTGCCTTTGACGAGGTCTTCGACATGGTCATGCGCAACGAAATCATCGACGCCAAGACCGTCATCGCCTTCTCCAAGGCCAAGCTCTGGCTGGAGGCAAATCAATAAGGGGCTTGCCATAACCCGATCTGTATGATATTATCTATGCTCGGCAGCTTGTCGTTTGACGCTGCCGGACTGACGGAAGGTGTAGAAACGTGGAAAAATATGTGATCAACGGCGGTGCCACCCTGCACGGCGAGGTGGAGATCAGCGGCGCGAAAAACGCGGCGGTCGCCATCATCCCCGCGGCGCTCATGGTGGACGGCGTCTGTGTAATAGAAAACATGCCCCAGATCAGCGACACCGAGATGCTGCTGACCATCCTTAAGGAGCTGGGCGCGAAGATCCGCTATCTCAACCGCTCCACGGTGGAGATCGACTGTACGGACGTGTGCATGCAGGACGCACCCTATGACCTGATGCGCAAGATCCGCGCGTCCTATTATCTCATCGGCGCCATGCTCGGGCGCTTCGGCCATGCCAAAACCACCATGCCCGGCGGCTGCAATTTCGGCGTGCGCCCCATCGACCAGCACATCAAGGGCATGAACGCCCTCGGCGCGGACGTGGACGTGAAGTCCGGCTTTGTCTATGCCGACGCGCGCGACGGCAAGCTGCACGGCGCGAGGATCTATCTGGACAAGGTCTCCGTCGGCGCGACGATGAACATCATCCTCGCCGCCACCCTGGCCCAGGGCCGCACCATTATCGAGAACGCCGCCCGCGAACCGCACATCGTCGACCTTGCAAACTTCTTAAACTCCATGGGCGCGGACATCCGCGGCGCGGGCACCGACACCGTCAAGGTAAACGGTGTGGAAAAGCTCCACGGCGGCAGCTACGCCATCATCCCCGACCAGATCGAGGCGGGCACCTACATGGTCGCCGCCGCCGCCACCGGCGGGGAAGTGCTCATCAAAAACGTCATTCCCCGGCACCTTGAGTGCATCAGCGCAAAGCTTAGAGAGACCGGCACGATCGTGCTGGAAAACGGCGACTCGGTCCTTGTCAAGGGCGCGAGCAGCCTGCGCAAGATCAACGTGAAGACCCTGCCCTATCCGGGCTTCCCCACGGACATGCAGCCCCAGATGTGCGCGCTGCTGTGCGTGGCAAACGGCACCTCCGTCATCACGGAGGGGGTGTACGACAATCGCTTCAAGTATGTAAACGAGCTTCGCAAAATGGGCGCCGAGGTCCAGGTGGACGGCAGAGTCTGCGTGGTCGAGGGCGGCAGACGCCTCAGCGGCGCGCCCGTCATGGCCTGCGATCTGCGCGCGGGCGCGGCGGTGGTCATCGCCGGCATGTGCGCCTCCGGCACCACGGTGGTGGAGGATGTGCGCTTCATCGAGCGCGGCTATGAGAATTTTGTGGGCAAGCTCAATGCCCTCGGCGCTGACATCCGCATTGTGGACGAGCGCGACGAGTACGACGGGAGAGAGAAGATCCTCTCCATCATGGGATGAAGATAAAGGTTTTTGCCAGCGGTTCCGGCGGCAACTGCATGTTATGCAGCGAGAGAGATACGCATATCCTCATCGACGCCGGGATCTCCATGCGCAGGCTGCGGCAGTCGCTGCGGGCCTGGGACCTGGATATAGACGATATCGGCGGAGTGCTCATCACGCATGAGCACTCCGATCATGTTTCGGGGCTGAAAATGCTGCTGAAAAACTTTGACTTGCCGCTCTACGCCCCGCACACCGTGGCGTCCAGGCTTTGCGGCATGATGCCGGACGCGGAGGAGACCATGCACCTGATCCGTCCGGGGGAGGACTTCCGCCTCGGCGCGGTTACGGCGCGGGCCTTCCATACGCCCCACGACACCGACGAGAGCGTGGGCTACCGCCTCGAGGGCCGCGGCACCTTCGCCCTGGCCACCGACATGGGCCATGTGACGGAGGAGGTGCTGGAAGGTCTCAGCGGCGCGGACACGGTGCTCGTCGAGTCCAACCACGACCCCGACATGCTCATTAACGGGCCGTACCCCGTGGCGCTCAAACGCCGCATCCTCTCCGACCACGGGCACCTGTCGAATCCCGACTGCGCGGCTCTGGCCGTAAAGCTTGCCGAGGCGGGGACAAGAACGGTGATCCTCGGGCATCTGAGTAAAGAGAACAACCGCCCGGAGCTCGCCCTGCGCGAGGCGGAGCGGGCGCTTGCGGGCCGGGATGTGCGTATATACTGCGCCCCGGTCTACGGGTGTTTGAGCGTGGATGTATGAACAATTCCGCTTCGGCGCATTGCTTCACATCGGCCCCCTTGCCTAAAGGGGGCTGGCGCGGCGCGTCCCCCGCAAGCGCCGTGACTGGGGGATTCCGTCTTTATCAGCCGCCCAAAAGGACATACGTTTTTATCCCTCCGTCAGCTCACAGGCTCGCTGCCACCTCCCTTTAGGCAAGGGAGGCAATGCTTCACATCGGCCCCTACAAAGTATAGATTCAGGAGCGGATATCATGCTCAACGTAAAATTGATCTGCGTCGGGAAGATGCGGGAAAAATTCTATATCGACGCCTTCGAGGAATACCGCAAGCGCCTGCAGGCGTACTGCCGCCTGGAGCTCACGGAGATCACGGAGCAGCGCCTGGGTGACCGCCCGGCGGAGAAGGAGATCGCCGCCGCCCTCGAGCGCGAGGGGCAGGAAATCTTGAAGGCCGTCCCGGCGGACGCCTACCTCGTGGCTCTGTGCGTCGAGGGGCGACAGATGCCGAGCGAGGGCATGGCGGCGCTGATCGCTTCGCGGGAGAGCTCCGGCAAGCCGAAGCTCTGCTTCGTCATCGGCGGCTCGTATGGCCTTGCGCCCGCGGTGAAGGCAAGGGCGGACAAACGTCTCAGCATGTCCGAGATGACCTTCCCGCACCACCTGGCCCGCGTCATGCTCATCGAACAGGTCTACCGCGGCTTCAAGATCAACGAGGGGTCCCAGTACCACAAGTAGTCCTTGAAAGAAACCTGTTAAAATGCTATAATCAAAATAGGATAATATGGGTATCGGCTTTAAGCAGCAAGTACCAGCTTATGGCCTGTCATTGCGAACATTCTGACGCGCGGGAAGCGTGCGACATTCCTTACCTCGTGTGACCGATGTCACGACAAGCGTGGATCGCGTCACGCGTTTCT
>CADBJU010000014.1:138428-187032 GCA_902795045.1 Oscillospiraceae bacterium
TCTGCGTGTTTTAGTGCCTCCGGCGGGCGGATTGCCACGACCAGTTTGAGAACTGGTCTCGCAATGACGGGGTTAGCTGAGTTAAGCCGATACGCACATAGGATAATATGGGTATCGAGTTTAAGCAACAGACCGTCAAAGTGCCATTCCGTAGGGGTCGATCCACCCATAAAGGGCGCAATGCCCAGATCGACCCGAAGCGTCGGTACATTGTACGAACTGTAATGATTCGGGCCGATGAAGGCATCGGCCCCTACGGAGCAGGTTTTGCGCCGCGTGGTTGATCCTGCCCGTGTAGCTGAGTTAAGCCGATGCCCATGAGGGATAATATGCGGAGGTGCAGAATATGAGAGCAGAAGGAGAATGGGGCAAGGTGATCCGGGGCGAGCTCTACGAGCGCTGGCCGAAGGATGAAAACGGCGAGCCGGAGGAGCCGGTGCGTCTCGCTACCCTCATCAATCTCAACATGGTCGACGAGCTGACCGTCAACATGCTCGAGGCCTGCGGCATCCCCTGCCTGTGCATGTACCCGGGGGACGGGAGCTTCGGCAAGCTGATCATGGGCATGAGCGGCCAGGGCACCGACATCTATGTGCCCAAAAGCCTCGCCGCCGACGCCGCCGCCCTGTGCAATTATCAAGGCGACTATCAGATGGAAGACTGAATAGCAGCTGCTTTTTGGAAAGGAAGAGTCTGTTATGCCTAAATCGTATATGGACGAGTTTCTGCACTGGCTCAACAGCCCTGCGCTGAGCGAGGAGGAGTGGCAGGAGCTTGACAGCATCAAGGACGACGACAAGGAGATCAAAAGCCGTTTCTTCGCACCGCTGGAGTTCGGCACCGCGGGCCTGCGCGGCACCATGAAGCTGGGCCTGCGCCACATGAACATCCATGTCATCCGCCACGCCACCCAGGCCTTTGCCAATGTCATCGCCGCCGAGGGCGAGGAGGCAAAGCAAAAGGGCATCGTCATCGCCCATGACTGCCGCATGCACGGCGTGGAGCTTGCAAAGGAGGCCGCCTGCGTTATGGCGGCAAACGGCATCCATGTGCGCATCTTCGACGCCCTGCGCCCCACGCCGGAGCTGAGCTTCGCGGTGCGGTACTACGGCACCACGGCGGGCCTCAACATCACCGCCAGCCACAATCCCAAAGACTATAACGGCTACAAGGTCTACTGGTCCGACGGCGCGCAGCTACCGCCCCAGAAGGCCGCGGCCATCGCCGCGCAGATGGCGGCCATCGACGTCTTTAACGGCTTCAAGACCTGCGACTTTGACAAGGCCGTCGCCGACGGCAGGATCGAGCTCATCGGTGCCGAGACCGACGAGGCCTTCCTCGAGCGCGTCCTGGAGCAGGCCATCGACAAGGATGTCGTGCGCAAGGTGGCGGACGATTTCAAGATCGTCTACACCCCCTTCCACGGCTGCGGCTACAAGCTGGTCCCCGAGGCGCTCCGGCGTCTCGGCATCAAGCACCTCTACCCCGTCGAGGAGCAGATGGTCATTGACGGCAGCTTCCCCACGGTGGAAAGCCCCAACCCCGAAAATCCCGAAGGCTTCTATCTGGCGGTGGACCTTGCCAAGAAGGTCGGCAGCGATCTTATCATCGGCACCGACCCGGACTCCGACCGCATCGGCACCATGGTCCGCGACGGGGACGACTATGTCGCCATCACCGGCAACCAGCTCGGCGTACTGCTCATCGACTACATCATCCGCGCGAGGCGGGCAAAGGGCACCATGCCGGAAAACCCCGGCGTCGTGACCTCCATCGTCACCACCAGCATGGCCCGCGCCGTGTGCGAGGCAAATGGCGTCCACTTTGAGGACACCTTCACGGGCTTTAAATACATGGCCGAGCGCGTCGCCGCCTGGGAGGCCGCCCGCAGCTACAACTACATTTTCGCCTATGAGGAGAGCTACGGCTACATGATGGGCGACTACGTGCGCGACAAGGACGCCGTGACCGCCTCCATGCTGGTGGCGGAGATGGCCGCGTCCTACTACGCGCAGGGCATGACGCTCCTCGACGCGATGAACGCCCTGTACGAAAAGTACGGCTGGTTCCGGGAATACACGATGAACCTCGTCATGCCGGGACTTGACGGCCTGCAGCGCATGAAGGATCTGATGACGCGGCTTCGCGCCGATTCCCCCAAGGAGATCGGCGGACAGAAGGTCATCCGCACCCGCGACTATGCCGACGGCAGCGTTTCGGTTGCCGGTCTCGGCAAGGTGGGCAGCACGCCCTTCTTCGGCTCGAACGTTTTGTACTTCGAGCTTGCCGACGGTTCAAGCTTCATCGTGCGCCCCTCCGGCACCGAGCCCAAGATCAAAATTTACCTCCTCGTGCGCGGCGACAGCAAAGAGCAGTGCACCGAGCGCATCAAAAAATACAAAGAATTTGGGGAGACTCTCAAGAAATGAAGCAGCTTTGGAAGCTTTTCCTGGCCTTTGCCAGGGTCGGGGTCATGACCTTCGGCGGCGGCTACGCCATGATCCCCATTTTGGAGCGTGAGATCGTGGACCGCCACGGCTGGGCGACAGAGGAAGAACTGATGGACTACTACGCCGTCGGCCAGTGCACCCCCGGCGTCATCGCCGTCAACACCGCCACCTTCATCGGCTACAAGGTCGCGGGCACCGTCGGCGGCATTGTCGCTACCCTCGGCGTCATTTTCCCGTCCGTTGTCATCATCACGGTTATTGCGGGCATCCTCACGAATTTCGCGGATGTGCCTGCGGTAAAAAGCGCCTTCGCGGGCATCCGCGTGTGCGTGTGCGTGCTCATTTTCAACGCCGTCTTAAAACTCTGGAAAAAGGCCGTCGTGGACAAAATCACGCTGGCGCTGTTTCTGGGCGTGTTTTTGCTGTCCGTGTTCTTTGACATCTCGCCCATCGTGTTCGTGGTGTTCTGCGCGGCGGCGGGCATCGTACTGACAAGAACGGGGGTGAAGGGCAAATGATCCTCCTGCGCCTGTTCTACGAATTTTTCAAGGCCGGCCTCTTCGCGGTCGGCGGCGGCATGGCGACGCTGCCCTTCCTCTACGATATCTCCACCCGTACCGGCTGGTACTCTCATGAAAAGCTTGCGGACATGATCGCCGTGTCCGAGTCCACCCCCGGCCCCATCGGTGTCAACATGGCGACCTACGTGGGCTTCGAGACCGCAGGCATCCCCGGCGCGGTCGTCGCCACGCTGGGACTCGTGACCCCCAGCATCATTATCATCATCCTCATCGCCCGCGCTCTCAAGGCCTTTCGTGAAAACCCCTACGTGGAGGCGGGCTTCTACGGCCTGCGCCCGTGCTCGGTGGGGCTGATCGCGGCGGCGTGCTTTCTCGTGGTGAAGATCGCGCTCTTCCGCCCCGACGCCTATGCCGCCAGCGGGCAGCTCATGGACCTCTTCAATTTCAAGGCCATCGCCCTCGCCGCCGTGCTGCTTGTCTGCACGCGCTGTGTCAAGAAGCTCAAGGGCCTGCACCCCATCGTGTTCATCCTCGCGTCTGCCGTGGTCGGCGTCGTGTTCGCGTTTTAGGGAAAGGGAACGATCCTGCACTCCGTAGGGGCTGATGCCTTCATCAGCCCGAAACCTTATGGCTTGTACGATGAACCGGGGCTTGGGTCGATCTGGGCATTACGCCCTTTATGGGTGGATCGACCCCTACGGAATGATTAGAACATCCACAATCCCACAACATAGGCCATCATGGCCGCAAATACAGCGCTCAGAAGGCGTCCTGTCAGGTGCAGGGCGCCTTTCGCCTTGCTCTCGGCCAGCACCGCGAGCGTCTGAAACTGCACCGAAAGCCCGCCCCAGCCCAAGAGAAACGCCGCCAGGGCAAAGCTTGCGGGAGCGGGCCTCAGGCCCTGCATCGCGGCGGCCCCGCTGCCGAGCTCCAGAAGCCCCGTGAGCATGGCGCGGACAAAGCGCGGCTCAAAGCCGAAGCGCGCGGCGACAGCGCCGCAGAAAAGCGACAGCGCCCCGTTTGCGTCCAGTATCCGCAGCAGGACCGAGAAGCACACCGCAAAGCCGCACACGCTCAGGATCGACGCCGCCGCCTGCCGCACCGAGCCCACCAGCGCTGTCGCCGGATCGGCGGTATCGAGCTGCACGTCCTGGATCTCTCCGCAAGGGTGCTTTCCCCGAAATACAAGCCCCGTAAAAAACGCGGCGAGGACATGGATGCCGTACAGTATGAGGCCATAGCGCACCGAGCCGAAGACCCCGAGTCCCACCGCGCCTACAATGAACGCGGGGCCGGAGTTGTTGCAGAAGGCCAAAAGCTGCTCCGCTTCCCGCGCCGTGACGCTGCCGCTGCGCTCCATGTCCGCGATATAGGCGGCCCCCGCCGGGTAGCCGCCCAGAAGCCCCATCACGAAAGCCGAGGCCCCCGCGCCGCTCACGCCGAACAGCCGCGCGGCAAAGGGCGCGAAAACCCGGCCCAGAAGCCCCGGCAGCCCCACCCGGTTGAGATAGCCCGACAGCACAAAAAACGGGAACAGCGACGGGATCAGAAGCCGCGCGCACATCTCAAGCGCCTCCCGGCAGGCGTCGCCCGCCGCCCCGGCGTGATAGAGCATAAGCCCCAGCACCATGAGTCCCGCCGCGATCGCAAAAGCCCGTCTCCACAGATTTTTCATACGCCCCTCCTTGTCCATCCTCATGTATCAAACTATGTCCGGGCGCATAGAGTTATGAGGAAGTGAGGTGCTGCGTGTGAAAGCGGACAGAGGGCTGCCCGCCGCCCTGGAGGAGCTGTTGGAGCTGCCGGGAGATGTCCTGCCCGGCGGGGGACGGCTCACGCTCTGCGGCGGCAGACAGGCGCTCATCGAGGGGCAGCGGGGGATTTTGGAATATACGCCCGAGCGCATCGTGGTGAGCTTCGGGCGGGAAAAGCTCAGCCTGAACGGAGACGGCCTGCGCCTTCGCGCCATGAACCGGGGGGAGCTGCTGGTGACGGGCCGCATCCGCGCGGCGGAATGGGAGTGAGCATGGAACGTATCAGTGACCGTGTGCGCGGAAGCGTGGAGCTGGAGCTGTTCGGCGCGTTCCCGGCGGGCGTACTCAACAGCGCAGCTTCGGAGGGGATCGAGCTTTGGGACGTGCAGAGCCGGGACGAACACAGCCTGTGCCTGAAGACCTTTGAAAAGAACCTTCCGCGGCTTGAGCGGCTCGCCCGCCGTGCCGGGTGCGAGACGGAGATCAGAAAGCGCGTCGGCGGGCGCGAGGGCCTGCGCCGTGTGCTGCGCCGCCCGGTGCTGCTGGCGGGCCTTTTGCTCATGGCGCTGCTGCTCACGGCCTCATCCCTCTTCGTCTGGGATGTGGATGTGCGGGGCACCCGCCGTCTCAGCCGCGGCGAGGTCCTGCGCGCGCTGGAGGACTGCGGCTTCGGGGTGGGGAGCTTCTGGCCCGGGGTCAAAACCGATCTTCTGCGCAGCGAGGTGATGGTGCGCCTGCCGGAGCTTGCCTGGATGGCGGTGAACGTCAGCGGCTCGCGGGCCGCCGTCGCCATTGTAGAGCGGCAGCCCAAGCCGGAGATGTACGATGCCGCCGACGCGCAGAACCTCGTCGCCGCGCGGGACGGCCTTGTGCGCCGGGTCAATGTCCTCGCGGGCAGCGCGCAGGTGAAGGAGGGCGAGATCGTGACGGCGGGGCGGGTTTTGATCGCGGGCAGCAGCGATTCCTTAAACGGCATGCCGCAGTCTGTCCGCGCCCGGGGCAGCGTCATGGCCGACACCTGGTATGAGCTCAGCGCTGTCTGCCCGGTTGAGGAGCGGCTGAAAACCCCGGCCGGGGTGCCGCACAGCCGCTTTGCGCTGGTGTTCGGAAAAAGGCGTCTGAATTTGTATATTGGTAGTGGAAAAACTATTGACGGATGTGATAAAATCATTTCGGAGTATACCCTCGGGATGCCAGGGCTGTTTTCCACGCCCTTGCACCTGGTGCGCGAGCGCTTCGTACCATACCGTGAAAGCCCCGGGGACGACTATGATCCGAAGGCGGCGGGGGAGCGGCTTTACGCTTTACTGGAGGTACGCACGGAGGGCCAGATCCTGGAATCCGCCCTTACACCCGGCAGGGCGGGGGAGCTCCATGTGCTCACCTTACGGGCGCACTGTACAGAGAATATCGCCATAGCCGACGGCTGAGGCAGCGAAAGGAAATCACATGATAGATAAAAGCATCGAAGTCGAGCGCATGGAGCACGTTATCAGCGTCTTCGGCTCCTTTGACCAGAACCTGCGCATCATCGAAAACGAGCTGAGCGTCAAGGTCCTGGACCGCGAGAACATGATCCATATCTGCGGCGAGGCGGAGAACGTCATGCTCGCCGAGAAGGCCATCAACGGCCTGCTGACCCTCGCCGCCAAGGGCGAGAACATCGACGCGCAGAACGTGCGCTATATCTTAAAGCTCGTCTCCGAGGGCAAGGAGACCAAGATCAACGAGCTTGCAGGCGATGTCATCTGCATCACCGCCAAGGGCAAGCCCATCAAGCCCAAGACCCTCGGCCAGAAGACCTATTGCGAGGCCATCCAGAAAAACACCGTCACCCTCGGCATCGGCCCCGCCGGTACGGGCAAGACCTATCTGGCCGTCGCCGCCGCCGTGGCAGCCTTCCGGGCCGAGGAGGTCAACCGCATCATCCTCACGCGCCCCGCCGTCGAGGCGGGGGAGCGCCTGGGCTTTCTGCCGGGCGACCTGCAGAGCAAGGTGGACCCGTATCTGCGGCCCCTCTACGACGCGCTTTTCGACATGCTGGGGGCCGACACCTACCAGAAGTACTTAGAGCGTGGGAATATCGAGGTCGCGCCCCTTGCGTACATGCGCGGCCGCACGCTCGACGACAGCTTCATCATCCTCGACGAGGCGCAGAACACCTCGCGCGAGCAGATGAAAATGTTCCTGACCCGTATCGGCTTCGGCTCCAAGGTGGTCATCACCGGCGACATCACGCAGATCGACCTGCCCGAAGACAAGACCAGTGGCCTCAAGGTCGCTATGAAGGTCCTGGAGGGCATCGACGACATCGCCATCTGCACCCTCACGGGCTCGGATGTGGTGCGTCACCGCCTGGTGCAGAAGATCATCGAGGCCTACGAGGTCTACGACAAGAAACACCCGGCGCAGGCCGAGCAGCCCAAGAAGCAGCCGCCGCGCCGCACGTATAAGAGGGGATAAGCCATGGAGCATGAGGTATATGTTTCCCGGGAAAAGACAGGCCTCGGCCACCGCGAGGCGGCGGGCCTCATCAAGAAGGCGGTCAACATGGCGCTCGATGCGGAGGGGATAAGTGTCCCCTGCATTATCAGCGTTATGTTAACCGATGACGAGGGCATCCACGCCGTGAACAAGGAGTTCCGGGATGTGGACCGCGCCACCGACGTTTTAAGCTTTCCCTTAAACGAGCTCACCCCCGGCGCGTTTGACCCCGACGCCTGCGAGCGGGACATGGACACGGGCGCCGTGATGCTGGGGGACATGATGATCTCTCTCGAGCGCTGCGAGGCCCAGGGCGCGGAGTTCGGCCACGGTTTCAATAGAGAGATTCAATATCTGACGGTCCACTCTGTTCTCCACCTTCTTGGCTACGACCACGTAGATGAGGGCGAAATGAAGCGGCAGATGCGGGCACGGGAAAAGGAAATAATGGGAGACGAGTGAAGTATGCCTCCCTCTCTGAGGGAGGGGGACCGCGAAGCGGTGGAAGGAGTTCTTCCGTCGACCGACAGCTCCCTCAGTCACCAGTGTGCGCACTGGTGCCAGCTCCCTCAAAGAGGGAGCCAATAAGGAACAGGAGTTATTCAAATGACAAAATCAGCCATGATCACCATATGCGGACGGCCCAATGCGGGCAAGTCCACGCTTACCAATGCTCTGGTCGGGGAGAAGGTCGCCATCGTGTCGCCCAAGCCCCAGACCACCCGCAACCGCATCACCGCCATTGTAAACCACGGGGACACCCAGTTTGTCCTGCTCGATACCCCGGGCTTTCACAAGCCCAAGACCCGCCTCGGCGACTACATGGTCAACGTCGTGCGCGAGAGCGTCTCGGACGTGGACTGCGTGCTTTTGATGGTGGAGCCGGTGGCGTCCCTCGGCCCCCAGGAGGAGGCCCTGATCGAACGACTTAAGCAGGCGGGCGCGCCCGCGATCCTGCTCATCAACAAGATCGACACCGTGGACAAGGCCCGGCTTTTGGAGGTCATGGCCGTCTACAGCGCGGCCTATGACTTTGACGCCATCCTGCCCATCTCCGCCAAGACCGGCGACGGGCTGGACGAGCTTTTAAATGAGCTGGAGAAGTACGCGGTCGAAGGCCCGCACCTTTTCCCGGACGACATGATCACCGACCAGCCCGAGCGCCAGATCTGCGCCGAGCTTGTGCGTGAAAAACTGTTGAAATGTCTCGACAAGGAGATCCCCCACGGCACCGCTGTGGAGGTCACGAAGTTCTCCGAGCGCGATAACGGCATCATCGACCTTGAAGTCACGATCTTCTGCGAGAAGGACAGCCACAAGGGCATCATCATCGGCAAAAAGGGCGCGATGCTCAAAAAGATCGGCGAGCTTGCGCGGCTTGATATCGAGGCCTTCATGGGCACCAAGGTCAATCTCCAGACCTGGGTCAAGGTCAAGGAAAACTGGCGCGACTCCATGGCGAGCCTCAGAAACTTCGGCTTTACCGAACAGTAATATTGCTCCGCCAATTCATTCCTGAATGACTTGACGAGCAATTTTGCCATGTTTCGCGGTTGCCCCGCCAGGGGCGAGCGAAACGGCAATTAAATCATTATTGATGTGCCTGCATTCGGTACTGTCTTGATTCAAAATAAAATTGGCACATCAATAATTACCAGTGTTTCTTCCGCGTCCGCCTCGCATACTAACAGCGAGGTGGTATGCGTGAGCAAAGACGCGATCTGGAGAGCCTTCGCCGAAACCGGCGATGTCGTGTACTATCTGCTGTACAAGGCGATAGACGCGGGGGAGCGGACTCCCTCAGTCACCGCCGCAGACGGCGGCGACAGCTCCCTCATGGAGGGAGCCTGATTGCCTCCCTCTTTGAGGGAGGTGCCCCAGTGCCGCAGCACTGGGGCGGAGGGAGTCGATACATAGATGTTCAAAACCCTAAACGCGCTGGTGCTGCGCGAGGTGCGCTACAAGGAGGCGGACCGCATCCTGACGCTGCTGACCGACACGGACGGCAAGCTCACCGTCAAGGCGCGCGGCGCGCTGAGAAAAAGCAGCCGCACCGCCGCCGCCACCCAGCAGCTGACCTACGCGGAAATGACCCTCTTCGGAAACCGGGGCAAGTACACGGTGAACGAGGCCACGGTGAAGGAGGGCTTTGAGGGCCTGCGCGGCGATATGGAAAAGCTCGCGCTGGCGGCCTACTTTGCCGAGTGCATGGAGGCCCTGAGCGTGGAGGACCAGCCCGAGCCCGCCCTTTTGCAGCTCGGGCTCAACTGCCTGTACGCCCTGAGCCGCGATCTGCACCCGCAGGAGAAGATCAAGGCCGTCTTTGAAACGCGGCTCATGTGCCTTGCGGGCTACGCGCCGGAGCTGGGCGTCTGCCCCGTCTGCGGCAGAGAGCCGGAAGTCCCCGCCCTGAGCCTGGACCACGGCTGTGCCTGCTGTATGTCCTGCCCCGGCATGGGGGAGAAGGCGGAGCTCGGCCCCGCCGGACTTGCCGCTATGCGTTATATAAGCGAAGCGCCCGCAAAGCAGCTTTTGTCCTTCGCCATGCCGGACGCAGATCTCCTGCGCCTTTCAGACGCCAGCGAGCGCTATTTGCTGCGCCGCACCGAGCGCGGGTTTTCCACGCTGGATTACTGGAAAAATCTCAGAAACTATACACATATGGGGAAAAAGCTATGAGTTTTTTTGAAAAATCTCTCAATACCCTGGAGCTGCCGGCTGTGCTGAGCATGCTGGCCGCCGAGGCGGTGAGCGAGCCCGCAAAGGAGCTGGCATTGAAGCTCACGCCCTCGACTGAGGAGGGCGAGGTGCGCCACAGACTTGCCGAGACCACCGCTGCCAAGTCCATGATGGTCGTGCGCGGCAGCCCGTCGTTTTACGGCGTGAAGGACGTGCGCTCGTCGCTGGCAAGGGCGGACCTCGGCGGCGCGCTCAACACGCGGGAGCTTTTGGACATTGCCCATGTGCTCCAGTGCGCGCGCCTGGTGCGGGGCTACCTCTCGGACGATACTGTGGGCAAGACGCCCATTGACTATCTGTTCTACGCCCTGCACGCAAACCGCTTCCTCGAGGAGAAGATCACAAGCTCCATCACCGGCGAGGACGAGATCGCGGATGCGGCCTCAAGTGACCTTGCCAACATCCGCCGCCAGATGCGCGCGGCGGCGGCGAGGGCCAGGGACGCGCTGCAGAAGATCATCTCCTCCCCGAGCTATGCCAAGGTTTTGCAGGAGCCCATCATCACCCAGCGCTCCGACCGCTACGTGGTGCCGGTAAAGGCCGAGCACAAGGGCGCCATCAACGGCCTCGTGCACGATATCTCCGCCTCTGGGGCGACCATCTTTGTCGAGCCCATGGCCGCTGTCAAGGCCAACAACGAGCTCAGAGAGCTTGCCGCCAAGGAACGGGCGGAGATCGACCGCATCCTCGCCGAGCTCTCCGCCGACTGCGCCGAGCACCGCGACGGCATCAACGCCGACTACGAGATCCTGGTGCAGCTCGATCTGATCTTCGCCAAGGCCAAGCTGTCCTATAAATTAAACTGCGAAGAAGCCGCCATGGAGGGCCGCGGGATCGTCCTGCGAAAGGCGCGCCACCCGCTGCTGGACCAGGCGAAGGCCGTCCCCATCGATGTGGAGCTGGGCGAGAATTTCGATACCCTCGTCATCACCGGCCCCAATACCGGCGGCAAGACCGTCTCCATCAAAACCATCGGCCTGCTTGCCGCGATGAACCAGTGCGGCCTGCACATCCCCACGGCCGACGGCAGCAGCCTGCCGGTCTTCACCCACATCCTCGCCGACATCGGCGACGAGCAGAGCATCGAGCAGAGCCTTTCCACCTTCTCTGCCCACATGAGCAACATCGTGAGCATCATCGACGAGTGCGACGACCGCTCCCTCGTCCTGTTTGACGAGCTGGGCGCGGGCACCGACCCCACCGAGGGCGCGGCCCTCGCCATCGCGGTCATCGAGCATGTGAGAAAATGCGGCGCGATCATCGCCGCGACGACCCACTATGCCGAGCTCAAGGTCTACGCCACCAACGAGCCGGGGGTGCAGAACGCCTCCTGCGAGTTCGACGTGGACACCCTGCGCCCCACCTACCGCCTGCTGGTGGGCATCCCCGGCAAGTCCAACGCCTTTGCCATCTCCAAGCGCCTGGGGCTCTCCGATGAGATCATCGAGGACGCCAAGGGCCGCGTCAGCTCCGAGAGCCAGTCCTTTGAGCTGACCATCGAGAAGCTGGAGAAGACGCGCCTGCTTCTGGAAAAGGACCGGGAAGAGGCCGCGAAGAAGCTCAGGGAGGCCCAGGAGAACGCCAAGAAGGCGGCCTTCATGAAGGCGGAGCTTGAGGTGCGGCTTGACAAGGCCGACACCAAATCCCGCCGCGAGGCCGAGCGCATCCTTGCCGACGCCCGCGCCACCGCCGAGGAGGTCTTCCGGGAGCTCGACGAGATGCGCAGGATGGCCGATCAGGACGAGGACGCAAGCCGTGTCAACGAGGCCCGCGCCCAATTAAGACGCCAGCTCAACCTCTCGCAGGAGGCTTTGCAGAAGGAGCTCAATCCCGAGGCGGGCAATCAGGTCTCCGCCCGTCCCGTGAAACCCGGCGACACCGTGCAGATCAAGTCCATGGGCATGAAGGCCACCGTTATCGACAAGTCCCCCGACGGCACGCTGAGTCTCCGCGCGGGCATCATGAACGTGACCGCGAAAGAGGACGAGGTCCTGCTTTTGGAAAACGAGCAGGCGCCCAAACAGAAGTCCGCGCCCAAGGGCGGCGGGGGAGAGCTGCGAAGCCTCTCCATCAAGCCCGAGGTCGACCTCAGAGGCATGGAGGCCGTGGAGGCGGTGCTCGCCGCCGAGCGCTACCTCGACGCCGCCGTCATGGCAAAGCTCAAGACCGTCACCATCATCCACGGCAAGGGCACCGGCGCCCTGCGCACGGCCATCCAGCAGATGCTCAAAAAGAACAAATTCGTCAAGTCCTTCCGCCTCGGCCGCTACGGCGAGGGCGAGAGCGGCGTGACCGTCGTAGAACTGAAATAACGCCCCTATGCCGATTTACAGGAAATGACACCCGCTTTCGTTGATAAAAGCGCCAGAAAGATTCCTATGATTTGTTTATGCGTTCGTATAAAATAACGAAACAGTCGAAAGCTGTTGACGATTGTGCGAAAATTTGATAAAGTAGGTATACAGTTTCCTGTAGGGATAAGGATTTAAGCATTAAGGATTAAGGGGTGGCGACTATGATAACCAAAGAAGTAGTCATTAACAATCAGGTCGGCCTTCATGCCAGACCCGCAACCTTCTTCATTCAGAAGGCCAATGAGTTCAAGAGCAGCATCTGGGTGGAAAAGGAAGAGAGACGTGTCAACGCCAAGAGCCTTCTGGGCGTGCTTTCCCTCGGCATCGTGAAGGGCACCGCTATCACGATCATTGCCGACGGCTCCGACGAGGAAGAAGCGATCGCGACGCTTTCCGCTCTGATCGACTCTGACTTCTCCGAGTAATCGTACATTTCGCAGAGGCGTGTGTTTTACACACGCCTCTTTTTTTCGGATATTATTATTCGGGGCTGAGGACTATATTGGCCCTTGCCGTGTTGTTTTCTGAAAGCCAGAACTTATAATGCTAATGGATGTACTCGGCCCCCTTGCCTAAAGGGGGCTGTCACGGCGCTTGTCCGTTCGCGCCGTGACTGGGGGATACAGTCCTTGTGAAGCGCTCAAAAGGACGCACCTTTTATATCCCTCCGTCAGCTCGCAGGCTCGCTGCCACCTCCCTTTAGGCAAGGGAGGCGCTATTGCGCGAGCATACACATTCTGCTTAAACAGCATCTTACGTCGAAGTGTCGAATCCCGTGAAGAGGTATCACCATGTCCAATCCCGTGCTTGAAAATTTAGCCGACAAGGCAAACCGTCTGCCGCTGCTGCCGGGCGTGTACATCATGCTCGACGAGCACAATGAGGTCATCTACGTCGGCAAGGCCAAAAAGCTCAAAAACCGCGTCTCGAGCTACTTCCACGGCGAGCACCTGCCAAAGGTCGCAGCCATGGTGGACAAGGTGCGCGACTTCAACGTCATCGTCGCGGGCAGCGAGTTTGAGGCCCTGGTGCTGGAAAACTCCCTCATCAAGCGCCACAAGCCCCACTACAACATCCTGCTCAAGGACGACAAGGGCTATCCGTTTATCAGGCTCGACATGCGGGAGGAATACCCCTCCATGTCCATTGCAAGCCGCGCAGCAAAGGACGGGGCCAAGTACTTCGGCCCCTTCGGCGGCAGGAGCCAGACCAGGGACATCATCGCAACCGTCTCCAAGGCTCTGCTGCTGCCGGACTGCTCCCGCCGCTTCCCGCGCGACATCGGCAAGGAGCGGCCCTGCCTCAACTACCACATGGGCACCTGCGCGGGCTGGTGCCTTTGTGACAGCGATGCGGAGGACTACCGCCGCCGCATGATGCAGGCGGCCCTGATCCTCGACGGCAAGAGCGGGGAGCTGATAGAAGATCTCACCAAGCAGATGGAGCAGGCGGCAGAGGAGCTTCGCTTCGAGCGGGCGGCGGAGCTGCGCGACCGGCTGCGCGCCATCGAGGGTCTTGCCAATAAGCAGCGCGTCATCGCCACCACCTTTGCCGACACCGACGCCATCGGCTTCATCCGTGGGGCCAAGAGCTGCTTTACGGTTTTGCACTTTGTGGACGGAAACCTTGTGGGCAAGGACCTTGAGATGATGGACGAACCCCTGGAGGAAGACAGCGAGGCCCTCTCCGGCCTTGTGCGCCAGTACTACACCGCCCACCGCGGCGGCTGGCCAAAGTCCATCCTGCTGCCCGTGGAGATCGAGGACGCCGCCGACCTGGAGGAGCTTCTGAGCCAGACCTCCGGCAGGCGCATCTATATCGAGACGCCGAAGCGCGGCGAGCGCATGCGCCTCATCGAGAGCGCGGCCCTCAACGCCCGCGAGGAGATCCAGCGCCGCACCACGCTCGCGCAGCGCCGCAGCAAGACGCTGGAGTGGCTGCAGAAGGCGCTGGAGCTGGAAAACTTCCCGCGCCGCATCGAGGCCTTCGATATCTCAAACCTCGGTGCCACCGGCATCGTCGCGGGCATGACCGTGCATGTGGACGGCAAGCCCTTAAAGCGCGACTACCGCAAGTTCCGCGTCCGCGACCTCGACGGCCCGGACGACTACGCCAGCATGTACCAGGTGGTGTACCGCCGCTTTGCGCGCGCAAAGGACGGGGACGAGAAGTTTACCGAGCTTCCCGACCTGCTGCTCATCGACGGCGGCGACACCCACGCGGCCACCGCCGAGAAGGCGCTATCCGACCTCGGCCTCACGATCCCGGTCTTCGGCATGGTCAAGGACGACCGCCACCGCACCCGCGCCCTCATCCGCTCGGACGGGCGGGAGATCGGCATCAAGGGCAATCAGGCGGTCTTCTCCCTCGTGGGCAACATCCAGGAGGAGACCCACCGCTTTTCCATCGAGTATCAGCGCTCGCTTCGAAACGAGGGGCTGGCCTCGCGCCTCGACGAGATCCCCGGCGTGGGGGCCAAGCGGCGCGGCGATCTCATCAAGAGCTTCAAATCCATCAAGGCCATCCGCGAGGCGAGCCTTTCCCAGTTGGAACTGGTAGTGCCCCGCAATACGGCCCAGGCGATTTACGATTACTTCCATCAGGAGGAAGACAAATGCGAGTCATCACCGGAACAGCCCGCGGACGCAGACTGAAAACGCCCGAGGGCATGGACATCCGCCCCACCACCGACAACGTCAAGGAGTCGGTTTTCAACATCCTGCAATTCGACATCGAGGGCCGGCGCGTGCTGGACCTCTTCGCGGGCACGGGCCAGCTCGGCATCGAGTGCCTGAGCCGCGGGGCCAGGGAGGTCGTGTTCATCGACCAGAGCCGGGACGCCGTGAAGATCATCAAAGAGAATCTCAAAGCCTGCGGCTTTTCCGCTCCGGTTCTGCAGCAGGACGCGCTTTCGTACCTGGGCGCCTGCGGAAAGTTCGACCTCATCTTCGTCGACCCGCCTTACGACGCGGGGCTTTATAAACCGGTCCTGGAAAAGATCAATTCAATTGACATCCTGTCGGAAGGTGGTATAATATTATGCGAATCCCGACGGGAGACCGAAATGCCGGACATGCAGGCCCCTTATTTGAAACGTAAGGAGTACCGCTACGGCAAGGTCAAGCTCAGTCTTTACAGCAAGGAGAGCCTTTCATGAAAACCGCGATCTGCCCCGGCAGCTTTGATCCCATCACGCTCGGGCACCTGAACATCATCGAGCGGGCCGCGCAGATCTTTGACCATGTGGTGGTCTGCGTCGCGGCCAACGCCACCAAGACCCACCCCATGTTCACGGTGGAGGAGAAGGTCGAGATGGTAAAGCTCGCCATCGCCCGCATCCCGAATGTGAGCGTGGAGGTCAACACCGGACTCCTTGCGGAATTTGCCAGACGCTATGAGGGCGCGGTGCTCATCAAAGGCCTGCGCGCAGCGTCCGACTTTGATTATGAGTTTCAGATGGACTCCATCAACAAGCGCCTCAACCCGGAGCTGGAGACCATGTTTCTCACGGCGGATCAGCGCTATACCTTCTTGAGTTCCTCCATCGTGCGGGAGCTTGCCCATTACGGCTCGGACCTGCACGGCCTGGTGCCGGAGAAGATCATCGGCCTGATAGAAGAAAAAGCAAAAGGAGTAAAGCAGCATGGCCAACAATGACATCATCGAATTGCTGGACATTTTATACGGCATGGTCACCGAGGCCTGGAGCGTGCCGCTCGGCAACGACAAGTGCATCATCGAGCGGGAGAAGGCTATCGAGATCATCAACGAGATCAAAAACAGCCTGCCCACCGCCATCGCCGAGGCCCAGCGCCTGGTCTCCGCACGGGATGAGTTCATCGGCAACGCCAAGCGCGAGGCCGAGGCCCTGCGCAAAAACGCCGAGGAGCAGGCCCACCAGATGATCGAGGAGCAGGAGGTCGTGCGCGTGGCCAGAGCAAGGAGCAGCGAGATGATCGCGGCGGCCGACGCCAAGTCCAAGGAGCTTCGGCGCGTGGCAAGCGAGTATGTGGACGACCTGATGCGCCAGACCGAGCAGAGCATGAGCGAGGCGCTGAGCACCATCCGCGGCGCGCATGAGTCCTTCCAGGCTCTCGGCGGCGGCATTGCCCGGCAGCAGGAGGTCCAGGCCCAGGCAGCGCCTCAGCCGGCCCGCCAGACCGGCACCCCGGTCAAGCAGGCGAACCCTCAGCGCCAGCAGCCCCCGCGCCGTGAACAGCCCGCGCCCCAGGGTAAGCCCGACCAGGCCTTACCCAAGATCCAGCGCATCGAGCGCGAGAGTGAATAAGATAATATGGGTATCGGCTTTAATCAGCAAGTACCAGCTTATGGTCTGTCATTGCGAACCAGTGACCGATGTCACTGGTGTGGCAATCCGTGCTCCCAGCGGCCAGCTTGGATTTCTAAGTATTCAAGTGCCTCCGGCGGGCGGATTGCCACGTCACCAGTGTGCGCACTGGTTCCTCGCAATGACGGGAGAAAGCTGAGTGAAGCCGATACGCATATAAGTTAATAATGTAACACAAGATATAGCCATCGTTCCCACCCAAAACGCAAGAACTTGGGTGGGAACTTTTTGCTTTAAAAAGTGCAAGAAAAAGTCAAAATATAACAAAAAGTTTCTCTTGCTTTTTACAGTAGGGCCACATATAATAAAAATCGAAGTGGATGAAAGTGGGGCAAAATGGGTCACAAACCCACGCTAAGGGGGCGAATGGAGATGACAGGGGAATATCAGCACTCTCTTGACAGCAAGGGGCGCCTGTTCATACCCGCCAAGCTCAGGGATGAGCTGGGCGAGGTCTTTTTTATCACGATCTCCATGGATCGCTGTCTCTGCGCTTACAGCAGCGAAAGCTGGCAGGCGCTGTCCGAGCGTGTCAGCGCCATGCCCTATGTCAAGCAGCGCAAGATGCGCCCGCTCTTTGCCCATGCAGCCCGGTGCGAGCTCGACGGCCAGGGCCGCGCCCTCATCCCGATGAACCTGCGCGAGTATGCGGGCTTTACCAAGAACGTGACGGTGGTGGGCTGCAACAACCATGCCGAGCTCTGGGACAGCGAAGCGTGGAGCGCGGTCTACGCCCTTGAGACGACGCCGGAGAATATCGCGGCGGTCATGGAGGAGCTGGAGTTTTGACCATTGACAACGTAGCGCAGACCCCGAAGCATATCTCCGTCCTGCTGGACGAATGTATAGAAAACCTGAATATCAAGCCGGACGGGACTTATCTCGACGGCACGCTGGGAATGGGCGGCCATTCCTTCGAGATCGCCTCCCGGCTCTCCACGGGGCGCCTCATCTGCATCGACAGAGACGAGACGGCCATTGAGAGAGCCGGAAGGCGTCTTGCGCCCTTTGGGGACAAGGTAAAGCTTGTCCACGGCAATTTCTCGGACGCGGCCGCCATCCTCGACTCCCTCGGCATCGAGGGGGTGGACGGGATGCTCTTCGATCTGGGCGTGTCCTCGCCCCAGCTCGACGAGGCGGAGCGCGGCTTTTCCTACATGGTGCAGGCGCCGCTCGACATGCGCATGGACCAAAGCGGGGGCCTTTCGGCCTATGAGGTGGTGAACACCTGGGACGAGAACCGTCTGAACCGCATCCTGTGGGACTACGGCGAGGAGCGCTATGCAAGGCGCATCACGGCCGCCATCTTGAAACACCGCGAGGAAAAGCCCATCGAGACCACCCAGGAGCTGGTGGACATCATCCGTTCCGCCATGCCCGCCGCGGCCCTGCGGGAAAAGCAGCACCCGGCAAAGCGCAGCTTCCAGGCCATCCGCATCGCCGTCAACGACGAGCTGGGGGCCATCGCCTCCATGATGGACTCGGCCCCGGACAAGCTGAACCACGGCGGGAGACTCTGCGTCATCTCCTTCCACTCGCTGGAGGACCGGATCGTCAAGTCCGGCATCCAGGCGCGGGAGCACGGCTGCACCTGCCCGCGCGAGGCCCCGGTGTGCACCTGCGGCTTTGTACAGACGCTAAAGTCCGTAAGCCGCAAGCCGATCCTCCCGACGGAGGAGGAGATCGCCCGCAATCCCCGCGCCAGAAGCGCCAAGCTCCGGGTGGCAGAGCGCGTATGAAAAGAGCCTCCGCGCTGGCCTTTCGCGTGATCTGCCTGGGCTTTTCGGCTCTGCTTCTGGTGATGACGCTCTTTACCCACATCCGGCTCGTGAGAACGCAGAGCCGCATCGGTGAACTGGAAGCGGCGATCACGCGCGCAGAAAACGAACAGATACAATTGCAGATCAAAACCGCCTCGGCCCTGGACTTATCGGAGCTTGAGCGCAGAGCCGTGCAGGAGCTCGGCATGCGCCGCCCCGAGCCGGGACAGATCGTGGAGATAGAGTACCTGGGATAAAGAAACAAGCCGCCGAATAAGCTGATTACAAGCTTGTTTTCGGAGGCGGTAGATATGGCAGCACAGACCCAAACCCCGGTTCTCGCCGGGCGGCAGATGCTCAGGCGGTGCGCGTTTCTGGCGGCGGTGTTCGGTATGCTGTCGCTTGCCGTGCTGCTGGTAAGGCTATACAAGCTTCAGATCACGGACCACGGCTTTTATGAACAGCTCGCCATCTCCCAGCAGCTTCGGGAGGCCCCGGGCACGGCGGCGCGCGGCGTCATCTATGACCGCAGCGGCAATCTGCTCGCGGTCAGCGCCTCGGTGGACAACGTCTATCTAAGCCCCGCCGAGATCGAGGCAAACGGCGAGGACCGCGCTCTCATCGCGCGGGAGCTGTCTGAGATCCTCGGGCTTGATTATCGGGACATCTATGAAAAATCCGGGCGGCGGGGGAGCTGGTATGTCACCGTCGCCCGCAAGGTTGAGGCCGACAAGGCGGACGCGATCCGCCGCTTCAAGGCCGAAAACAAAATCAGCGGCGTGCGTCTTGAAACCGACACCAAGCGCTACTACCCGAACGGGCGGCTTGCCTGCCACCTGCTGGGCTTCGTCGGCACCGACAACTACGGCCTCGAGGGCATCGAAGCGCGCTATGACGACGCCCTCTCCGGCACCGCCGGCAGGAGCCTGCGGGCCACCAACGCCTACGGCGGAGAAATGCTCTTAAGGCGCTACGAGGAGTACCGCCCCGGCGAGGACGGCTGCGACCTCGTGACCACCATCGACGCGAGCATCCAGTACTATGTGGAAAAGCACCTCCGCCAGGCGGTGCTGGACTACGACGCCTTAAACGGCGCGGGGGCCATCGCCATGGATGTGAACACCGGGGCCATCCTCGCCATGGCATCCCTGGGGGACTATGACCCCAACGACTTCCTCGCGGTCAGCCCGGAGGCCCAGGCCATAATCGACAGCGCCGCGACGAAGGAGGAGGCCGCAGCGCTTCTTCGTGATGCTCAGGCACGCCAGTGGCGCAACAAGGCCCTGTCCGATACCTATGAGCCCGGCTCCACCTTCAAGATCATCACGCTCTCGATGGCGCTCGAGGAGGGAAAGGTCAGCCCCGGCGACGCCTTCTACTGCGGCGGCAGCACCATGGTCACGGGGCGCGGTACGCCCATCCGCTGCTGGAAAAGCGGCGGCCATGGCAGCCAGACCCTCACCCAGGCGGTGCAGCACTCGTGCAACGTGGCCTTTGTGAACATCGGCCTGCGCGTCGGCGCCGAACGATTCTATGACTACTGTGAGGCTTTCGGCTTCTTAAAGCTCTCGGAGGACCCGGACGCAAGCCTCACCGCCCGCACAGGCATCGACCTGGCGGGCGAGAGCGGCAGCATCTGGTGGAGCAGGAACACCTTCTGCTCGAAGAAGAATCTGTCGCAGCTTGCGGCGGCGTCCTTCGGCCAGACCTTCACCATCACGCCGCTGCAGCTCATCACCGCCGTCAGCGCCTGCGTAAACGGCGGCAGGCTCATGGAGCCCTATGTGGTGCAGCGTCTGCTTGCCCCGGACGGCACGGTGAGCTTTGAGCATGAGCCGAAGCTCGTGCGCCGCGTCATCAGCGAGAGCACAAGCCAAAAGGTGCGCCAGATCCTGGAGCAGGTGGTGGGCGACCCGACGGACGGCACCGGGCGCAATGCCGCCGTCCCCGGCTACCGCATCGGCGGCAAGACCGGCACCAGCGAAAAGGTAAGTCTCGAGGCCCGCACCGGGCAGAAGGAGTACATCGTCTCCTTCATCGGCTTTGCCCCGGCGGACGATCCCAAGATCGCCGTGCTGGTCTTCCTCGACACCCCGTCGGACAAATCCGGTATTTACATCAGCGGCGGCCAGATGGCGGCCCCTGTCGTGGGGCGTATGATGGCCGATATCCTGCCTTACCTCGGCGTGGAGCCGGAGCGCGAGGACAGCGCCATGGCCGAAATGCCCGCCTGCGTGGGCCTCGATCTGCCGCAGGCGTCGGAAAAGCTTCAAGACGCGGACCTGCGCTATCGCACGCGCGGGGAGGGGAGCACCGTCACCGCACAGCTCCCGGCCCCCGGCACGAGCATCGCCGCAGGGACGGAGATCATATTGTACTTTGACGCGCCTGTCTCGCCGGATCTGGAGACCCTGCCCGATCTCACGGGCATGGACCTCGACCAGGCGCGCGATACACTCTCTTACTACGGCCTCTACCTCACCACCCTGAGCAGCGTCACCGATCCCGCGCGCCAGACCGTCAGCAGCCAGAGCCTGCCCGCGGGGACAGCGCTTCCCCACGGCACCGTGGTGGAGGTCACGCTTATCGACAGCGACGAGGATTTTTTGGGGAGATATTGATTCAGACATAAGCAGAAAGTTTCCTGTTCTAAAACATTTTTCACCGTAGGGGAGGGGCTCGCCCCTCCCGCGCGCAGAAACTGTCATTTCCCGCATTTGCCTGGGCGAATACAGAACACAGGCAAGTACTGCCGGGAGGGGCAAGCCCCTCCCCTACAGAGATTTATCCGATTTCACAACAGTAAAATAAGCGGAGGGAAACACCATGAAGCTTGCGCAGCTTCTCGAACATATCGACATATTGGAAAGTACCGCCGATCCGGAGCTTGAGATCAGCGGCATCAGCTATGATTCCCGCAAGACAAAGCCCGGCGACCTCTTTGTCGCCATCAAGGGCTTTGAGGCCGACGGGCACCGCTTCATCCCCAAGGCCGTCCAGAACGGCGCGGCGGCGGTACTGTGTGAGGACGCGCCGACGGACGGCACGCCCTATGTGAAGGTAAGCGACTGCCGTTACGCTCTCGCGCTTGCAAGCCGCAACTTTTACGGCAATCCCGCAGCCCGCATGAAGGTGGTGGGCTTCACCGGCACCAGCGGCAAGACCAGCTCCACCTACATCCTCAAGCACGTGCTGGAAACGGAGCTGAATGCAAAAGTGGGCCTCATCGGCACAAACGGCAACATGATCGGCGAGCGCCTTTTGCATACCGAGCACACCACCCCCGAGAGCCTGGAGCTGCATCAGCTTTTTAAACAGATGGCGGACGAGGGCTGCACCCATGTGGTGATGGAGGTCTCGTCCCACTCGCTGGAGCTCAGGCGCGTGGCTGGCATCGACTTTGACGTGGCGGTGTTCACCAACCTCTCCCAGGACCACCTGGACCTGCACGGCACCATGGACGCCTACGCGGCGGCCAAAAAGAAGCTCTTTTCCCAGTGCAAAACCGGCTGGGTTAACATCGACGACGAGCGCGGCGCGTTCATGATGGAAGGGGAGCGCTGCCCCATGCTGCGCTATTCAACGCAGCAGGACGCGGAGCTGAGAGCGTCCGACATTTCTCTCAGCGCGGGCGGCGTATTGTTCGCGGCGTCCTATCACGGGGAGAGTGTGCCCGTAAAGCTCGCCATCCCCGGCATGTTCTCGGTGTATAACGCCCTCGGCGTGATGGCGGCCTGCCTCTCCCTCGGCATGAGTCTGAAAGCGACCGCCGACGGCATCAGCAGCGCAAGCGGTGTCAAGGGCCGCATGGAGCCTGTCCCCACCGACGGGGACTACTCCGTCATCATCGACTACTCCCACAAGCCGGACGCCCTGGAAAAGGCCCTCAAGGCCCTGCGCCCGGTGACACGCGGCAGGCTCATCGTCCTCTTCGGCTGCGGCGGGGACCGGGACCGCGGCAAGCGGCCCATCATGGGCAGAGTTGCCGCCGAGAACGCCGACCTCGTCATCGTCACCAGCGACAACCCCCGTACCGAGGAGCCCATGGACATCATCAATGAGATCCTTCCGGGGCTTGAAAATTCGCAAAAACCGTACAAAATGATCTGTGACAGGCCCGAAGCCATCTGCTGGGCTATTGACAACGCACGCTCCGGTGATGTAATATTGCTTGCCGGCAAGGGCCATGAGGATTATCAGATCATCGGGCACGAGAAGCACCACATGGATGAGCGCGAGATCGTCAGGGACTTTCTGGAAAAGAGAAAAGAGCGGCCTTGAGCCCTCGGAACAACGGAGACTGGTATGACCATTAAGCTGATAACCTCCTTTGTGCTGGCGTTTCTGTTCGTCAGCGCGTTCGGAAAATATTACGTGCCCTGGCTGCGCCGCCAGAAGGCCGGCCAGCAGATCAAGAGCCAGGTGGACTGGCACAAGTCCAAGGCGGGCACGCCCACCATGGGCGGCGTGATGTTCATTCTCGGGGCGATCCTGGTGTGCCTCACGGTGGGCGCGGACGGGATGCTCCACGGCAGGTTTGAGCATATCTTCGTGCTGCTCTTTGCCTGCGTGTTCGGCCTGATCGGATTTCTGGACGACTGGGAAAAGCTCAAGAAAAAGGAGAACATGGGCCTGAGCAGCCGCAGCAAGTTCCTCCTGCAGCTCGCCGCCGCCCTGGTCTTCATCCTCATCATGCGGCAGATCGGCTTTGTGCACCCGCACCTCTATGTGCCCTTCTCCCACCGCGTGGTGTATATGCCCGAGTGGCTGTATCTGGTGTTTGCCGTGTTTGTCATCGTCGGCACGGTCAACGCCGTCAACATTACCGACGGAGTAGACGGCCTTGCCACCGGAACGAGCCTGCCGGTGTTCCTCTTCTTCGTGGCGGTGTCCATCGCCTGGGGCAGGCGCTACCAGGAGCTCGGCATCTTCGCCTCCGCCATGGTGGGCGGGCTTTGCGGCTTTCTTCTTTATAACTTCAATCCCGCCAAGTGCTTCATGGGCGACACCGGCTCCCTCTTTCTCGGCGGGGCGATCGCGGCCCTGGCCTTTGCCTACGACATGCCGCTTGTCCTCATTACCCTGGGCTTTGTCTTCATCATCGAGACCCTGTCCGACATCATCCAGGTGGGCTACTTTAAGCTCACCCACGGCAAGCGCGTGTTCAAGATGGCGCCCTTCCACCATCATTTGGAAATGGGCGGATGGACGGGAAAAAAGTGGAAGGAAAAAGAACTCTTTTTCCTCTTTACCGGAATATCTCTTGTCATGGCGATCATATCCTTTATAGGGGTGTATCAGCGTTACCCCTATTAAGCTTTGAGGCCGGGGAGGTGGGAATATGCGTTACGACAGCGCCCGCCTCACCGGCCTTCAAGATGTCCCGGAGACAACGCGCAGGCCGCACTTTGACGGGCCCTTCTTTACCCTCACGCTGCTGCTGCTCATCGCCGGGGTGGTGATGGTCCTCTCGGCAAGCTACCCGCGCGCCTGGTACGATCCCGGGCATGTCACCGGGGGCAACGCCGCGTATTATTTTGTCCGGCAGCTGGTCTTCGCTTTGCTCGGCGTCGCGGCGATGCTCTTTGCCTCGCGCGTGCCGATGGCGGTGTACCGCCGCTGCGCCTTCGCCTTTCTCGGCTTTACGCTGGTGCTTTTGATGCTGGTGCCGGTCATCGGCGTGAAGGCCAACGGCTCCAGGCGCTGGCTCGGGGTGGGGGGCCTCACGCTCCAGCCGTCGGAGCTTGCAAAGCTCGCAGTGATCTTGTCCTTCTCGGCGCTCATCTGCCGCTACCGGGCCAGGATGCGCACATTCCGCTTCGGCATCCTGCCCTTCGCGGGCATCCTCGGGGCCATCATCGGCCTGCTGGTGCTCGAGCCGCATTTCTCCGCATCCATTATCATCCTTGCCATCGGGGCCGTGATGCTCTTTCTCGGCGGGGTGAGGCTTTTCTGGTTTGTGGGGGCCTTCGGCGCGGCGGGCACGGGCATTGCGCTTTTGCTCACGCTCTTTCCCTACGCCTCCTCTCGCATCAACAGCTGGCGCGACCCCTTCGGCGACAGCTCCGACCAGGGCTACCAGATCGTACAGTCCCTGTACACCATCGGCTCGGGCGGTTTAAGCGGCCTCGGTCTCGGGGGCAGCCGCCAGAAGTTTTTGTATCTGCCCGAGGAGCACAACGATTTCATCTTCTCCGTCGTGTGCGAGGAGCTGGGCTTCATCGGCGCGGCGCTGATATTGTGCCTCTTTGCCCTGCTCATCCTGCGCGGCTACTGGATCGCCATGCACTGCCGGGACCGCTTCAGCTTCCTTGTGGTTGGCGGCGTGACGAGCCTGCTTGCCATCCAGGTTTTCCTGAACGTGGCGGTGGTGACGAACCTGGTGCCCTGCACCGGCATCTCGCTGCCCATGTTCAGCTACGGCGGCACGGCGCTGCTGATACAGCTTTTTGAGCTCGGCATCGTGCTCAGCGCGTCGCGGGATATTGCTGCGCACTGACGTGCGCTGTCATCCTGAACTTTGGAAAAGTGTTGTCATCCTGAGCGTCAGAAAAGTGTTGTCATCCTGAGCGTCAGCGAAGGATCTTTTACTTGTATAACGCATAGGATAAAGATTCTTCGCTTGCGCTCAGAATAACGGGCCAATAGATTACAGAAAGGGTTATCCTGCTATGAAATTCGTCTTCACCTGCGGCGGTACCGCCGGACATATCAACCCCGCCCTGGCAGTCGCGGGCAGACTCAAGGAGCTCATGCCCGACAGCAGCTTCCTCTTCATCGGCGTCAACGGCAAGATGGAGATGCAGCTTGTCCCGCGCGCGGGCTATGAGATCCGCGGCCTTGACATGACCTACATCGTGCGCGGCCACGATCTGCACGCCATCGCCCAGAACCTCGAGACGATCCGCAACGTGGCGCGCTCGACCCGCGAGGCAAAAAAAATCATCCGCGACTTTGAGGCCGACGCCGTGATCGGCACCGGCGGCTATATCTGCTACCCGGTGCTCTCGGCGGCGCACGAGCTGCACATCCCCACCTTCGTGCACGAGAGCAACGCCGTCCCGGGCCTCACGACAAAGCTCCTCGCGGACAAGGTCGACCGCGTGATGCTGGGCTTTGAGGAAAGCCGCCAGTACTACCGCCACCCCGAGCGCGTCACCGTCACAGGGACGCCCGTGCGCGGGGAGTTCGACCTTGTGACGAGAGAGGGCGCGAGAGACGAGCTGGGCTTAAAGCCCGACGAGAAGCTGGTGCTGTCGGTCTGGGGCTCCCTGGGCGCCGAGCACATGAACAAGGTCATGGGTGAGATGATGGAAAAGCTCGACGGCAGTCAGGGCTTTCACCTTGTACACACGGCGGGCAGCCTCTACTATCCGCGCCTGACGGAAAAGCTCAGGGATAAAGCGCTGGACGAATGCGGCATTGAGGTGCGCGAGTACATCCACGACATGCCCCGCCTCATGGCGGCGGCGGACCTCATTATGTGCCGGGCCGGAGCCTCGACGATCTCCGAGCTGAGCTATATGGGAAAGCCGGTCCTGATGGTGCCGAGTCCGAACGTGACCAACAACCACCAGGAGAAAAACGCCCGTGTCCTCGAACACGCAGGCGGCGCGGTGGTCCTGCTCGAAGGTGAGTTCGACGCGGACTCCCTGCTCAAAGAGGTACAGACTCTCCTTGCCGACGAGAAGCGACTTCAAAGCATGGGCTCTGCCATGCGCACCCTCGCCGTCCCCGACGCGTGTGAAAGAATCGTGGGGATCATATTGGATGTGTGCAGGGCATAAGGAGCCCTCTCAGTCACCAGTGTGCGCACTGGTGCCAGCTCCCCCATAGGGGGAGCCGAGTATTCCCGACTCTTTCCTTGCCTCCCCCCTTGGGGGAGGTGGCACGGCGCGTCTCACGCAAGCGCCGTGACGGAGAGGGTTCGATAACAAAAAACCGCCCCTCCGCATAGACTGGACTGATTCCAAATGCGGGGGGACTTTTTTATGGACATCTGGCGAATCAGGGGCGGGCAAAAGCTTTCCGGCGTGTGCTTCGTGCAGGGCTCGAAAAACGCCTCTCTCCCCATCCTGGCGGCTTCCATCCTCGGCCCTGCCGAGTCAGAGCTGCATAACGTGCCGCAGCTCAAGGACATCGACGCGGCCCTGCGCATCCTGCGCCACCTCGGCTGCGTGGCCGAGCAGCGGGACAATGAGGTTTACATAAATGCAAACGGCGTGACGAACTGCTCCATCCCGCACAAGCTGATGCTGGAAATGCGCTCGTCGGTGATCTTCATGGGGGCGCTGCTGGCCCGCTGCGGCGAGGCGCGGCTGAGTCCGCCGGGCGGCTGCCAGCTCGGAAAGCGCCCCATCGACCTGCACCTGGACGCCCTGCGAAAGCTCGGTGCCGAGATCGACGACAGCGGCGGCGAGATCATCTGCCGGGCGAGAGACCTGCGCGGGACGGAGATCGCCCTGCCCTTTCCGAGCGTCGGGGCGACCGAGAACATCATGCTGGCGGCGACCGCCGCGAGAGGGGAGACCGTTATCCGCGGCGCCGCGCGCGAGCCCGAGATCGGAGCCTTACAGGACTATCTGAGGCGCATGGGCTGTGAGGTGCACGGCGCGGGGAGCGACACCATCGTCATCGGGGAGCGCCGCCCGGTACGGCATATCGACCACCGCATCCTCTCGGACCGCATCGTGGCGGCAACGGTGGCCTGCGCCGCCGCGGCCTGCGGGGGCAGCGTGGAGCTGCGAGGCGTAGAGCCCGGGCATTTTTCTACGGTTCTCCACTTCCTAAAACAGGCGGGCTGTGATATAATGTGCCAAAACCGCAGCGTGTGGCTGCGCTCCGGCGGTAAGCTGCGCGCGGTGGGGGAGATAAGCACCGCACCTTACCCCGGCTTTCCCACCGACGCCCAGCCGGTTTTGATGGCGGCGCTTTTGAAGGCGAAGGGCCGCACGGTGATCCGCGAGACCATCTTTGAAAACCGCTTCCGCCAGGTGCCGGAGCTTGTGCGACTCGGCGCGGACATCACGCTGCGTGACCGGACCGCGGAGATCCGGGGCGTGGACAGCTTGCGCGGCACGGCGCTCAGCGCCACCGACCTGCGCGGCGGGGCGGCCATGATCGTGGCGGGCCTGAGCGCCGAGGGGGAGACCCTGGTCTATGACGCGGGCCACATCCGCCGGGGCTACGAGCGCTTCGATACACGCCTTCGCGTCCTGGGCGCGGACATCTGCCTGGATCAATCATACGTTTGAAAGGATAACAATATGGCAAGGAATCTGCTGAAAAGAAGAGCGCGCCGAAATGAGGAGGAGGGCTTCAGCCTCCGGGAGCTCACGGCCAGCGTGAGCGGCCCGATCATGTTCTTCCTCGTGATCGTGTCGGTCATCTTCGTGATGAGCGTCTTCTTCCGCGTGTCGGACATTCAGGTGCGCGGCAACACCCACTATACCGACGAGGAGATCATCCGCGCCATTGATATCGAGGAGGGCGACAACCTGTTTTTCTTCGACAGGTTTGCCGCCCTGAGCCGCGTTTTCGCAAAGCTGCCGTATATCGACGAGGTCAGCGTCGAGCGCAGCCTTCCCAACCGCGTCATCATCACCGTGTCCGAAAGCCAGGCCCTGGCTTACATCGTCCTCGGCGAGGAGAACTGGACCATCGACCATAACTGCAAGGTCCTCGGCAAGGCAAACGACGACGAGCTCAAGGGCCTCATCCCCATACTCGGCATCTCCCCGGGCACCCTCATGATCGGCGAGCCGCTCCAGACCGCGGACGGGGACGAGCGCATCGTGAATTTCATCGCCGAGGTGCTCGATCAGCTCGAGGGCCGCGGCCTCTACACCCGTGTCGGGCGCGTGGATTTTTCCGATGTGAACAATGTCGAGTTTACGCTGGACAACAAATACGTCGTGCGCATCGGCAACGGCAATAACGTCGAATATAAATTCGGCATGCTGATTTCCGTACTCTCGCAATTATTGGAGGGAGATGTGGGAATAATCAATGTAAGCGACGGAAACACCGCGCATTTCAGCCCAACCTGAGCGCGAATTACAAAACATTTACAAAAGTTTTCGGAAAATTAAAATTTGCACTTGACTACAGCGGAGAAATGTAATAAAATACCGACTGTAGACAAAGTGAAAAGAATTTGTAATTTACGCGTTAACAATAGATTGGAGGCAGTTCTATGGATTTTAAAGCCGAAGTACCGGAAAATGTTGTCAATATAAAGGTCATTGGCATCGGCGGCGCCGGCAATAACGTGGTCAACCGCATGGTCAAAGCGGGGACCCAGGGCGTCGAGTTTATCGCCGTCAATACAGACAAGCAGGCGCTGGCCGTCTCCAACGCGGATCAGAAGATCCAGATCGGCGAGAAGACCACCCGCGGCCAGGGCGCAGGCTCCGATCCCGAGATCGGCAAGCGCTCCGCGGAGGAGAGCCGCAACAATATCGCCAAGGCGCTCGAAAACGCCGACATGGCTTTCATCACCTGCGGCATGGGCGGCGGCACCGGTACGGGCGCAGCCCCTATTGTGGCCGAGATCGCGCGCGACGCGGGGCTTTTGACCGTCGGCGTCGTGACCAAGCCCTTCAAGTTCGAGGGCAAGCGCCGCATGGATCAGGCCAACGCCGGTATCAAGGAGCTGCTCGGCCGGGTCGACTCCCTGCTCATCATCCCCAACGACCGTCTGAAATTTGCCACCGACCAGAAGGTTACTTTGGCAAACGCCTTTGAGATCGCGGACGACGTGCTGCTCCAGGCCGTCACCAGCATCTCCGACCTGATTAAAAACACCGGCTTCATTAACCTGGACTTCGCCGATGTCACCTGCATCATGAAGAACGCCGGCTTCGCCCACATGGGCGTGGGCCGTGCAGCCGGCAAGGGCAAGGCCGAGGAGGCCGCCCGCATGGCCGTTGCAAGCCCGCTGATGGAGACCTCCATCAACGGCGCGCGCGGTGTACTCATCAACATCACCGGCTCCGCCGACATGGATCTCGAAGATGTCGAGACCGCCGCGAGCCTCGTTCAGGAGGCCGCGCATCCCGAGGCCAACATCATCTTCGGCGCCACCTTCGACGACACGCTCGAGGATGAGATCCGCGTCACCGTCATTGCCACCGGCTTTGAGGACGCGACACTCAACGCCGAGGCAGGCGTAGAGGTGCAGATCCCCGCACAGCCCGTGAACGCTCCCGCCTTCACGCCCGTGCGTCCCGCCTCGAACCGCGAGAGACCCCAGGGCCTCTTCACAGGCGCCGCCGAGAAGGCCGCCGCGGCCCAGCCCGCGGCCCAGCCTGCCGCTCCCGCAAACCAGGCTCCGGCTCAGGGCACAAAGTCCGGCACGGAGGAAGACCCCTTCGACAGCATCTTCAAGATTTTCAACAACAAATAAGCTATTTCTCCGTCCTCCTGACCGCCCGGCAGTATCGCCGGGCGGTCATTTTGCGTGCTTACATTTTTTGTCGCTCAGAAAGAGACAGAACAAAACGGGCGTGTTGCAAAACATTCAATGCTTTGCTGAGGAACGAAGTGACGAAGGACCTTTCTTTTGAAGCCTTTTTACAGACTATCAGAGAAAGATCCTTCGCTTACGCGCAGAATGACAGACGTTTTGCAGTACGCCCGAATACTATCGTTTTTCTAAATATCGCACCGCTTCCTCGGCGGTCCTCTTGAGGTACGCTATCGCCTCCACGGGATAGTCGCCCACGGCGGTCTCGCCGGTGACCATGACGGAGGCGGCCCCGTCGCAGACGGCGTTGAAGATGTCGCTGACCTCGGCCCGGGTGGGGACGGCGCAATGCTCCATCGTGTAAAGCATCTGCGTGACCACCATGAAGTCCCGGCCCGCCGCGCGGCACTTGCGGGAGATCTCCTTCTGCACCCGCGGCAGCTCCCAGAGGGGCATGGCGTTTCCGAGATCACCGCGGGCGATCACGATCTCATCGCAGGCGGGGATGAGCTCATCCAGATTCCGCACGCCCTCCTGATTCTCCACCTTGGCAAAGAGCCGGATGTGCTCCGCGCCGAAACGCTTGAGCGCCGCGCGTACAGCCTCCAGGTCAGCCCTGTCGCGCACGAAGGGCTGCATCACGCCCGTCACGCCGTAGGACGCGGCCAGCGACAGGTTTTGCAGATCCATCTGCGTCAGCGTGGGCGGGTGAAGCGCACATCCCGGCAGGGCGAGGCTCTTGCGGCTGGTGAGCGTCCCGCCGCGCAGCACCCGCGCCCGGATCGCTTCGCCGCTCTCCGTCACTTCCAGCAAGAGCTTCCCGTCGTCCAGAAGCAGCTCCTGTCCGGGGATCAGGCAGGGGAGCGCGATATCCGGGACGGGGATGCTGCCCGCGCCGAGCGTTAGCTCCTGCCCCGCCTCGAGGCTCAATGGCTGCGCAAGCGCCCCGATACGCAGCTCCGGCCCCTGCATGTCGATCAGAAGCTGAACGTCTTTCCCGCATTCTGCAGCGGCCCGGTGCAGGTTTTCGATCTCCTCCGCCGCGTCGTGCAGCGTGATGTGCGAGAGGTTGAGGCGCATGCCGGTCAGACCTGCGTCGATCATGGCGCACAGCGTTTCCGTGTCGCAGCAGCGCGGTCCGAGGGTTCCGTAGATTTCAGGCATATCGTTTTTCCTTCATCAAAATACAATCTGATTGCGGCCGTTCTGCTTGCCGCAGTATAGCTTCCGGTCGGCGCTCTCGATGAGCTCGGTCAGGCTGGAGCGGTAGTCGTTCTCCTCCACGCCGGCGGTGAGCGTGATGGAAAAGCGGTGCCCCTCATATTCCAGCTCCATCCGGCGCACGTCGATGAGCAGTTCTGTGATGATCTCGCCGGCCTCGTCGATGTTCACGCCGGGGAAGAAAAAGCAGAACTCCTCGCCGCCCCAGCGGCCGACGGCGTACTTGCCCTCGGCATTCTCGGCGAACAGCTCGGCCAGCCGCCGCAGGGTGTAGTCGCCGCAGTTGTGGCCGTAGGTGTCGTTGACCCTCTTGAACAGGTCGATGTCCGCGATGGCGATGCAGTACATGGCCTCGGGGTTATCCCGAACAAAGTTGTCCATGATGTCGTGCAGGCCGCGGCGGTTGATGAGCCCGGTGAGGGGATCGGTCTCGGCCTCCTGCTGGAGCTTTTCATTGTTGAGCAGCAGCTGCCGCTCCTTCTCCTGAAGGTTTGAGCTGTAGACGATGCACATGCCCGCGAGGATCAGGAACAGCGACACGGAGTTGACCGTCTGCATCAGAAAGAGGCTGAAGGTGTCGAGGGCGTAGCGGGGCGGGTGCATGGAGGTATAGTGGAACAGCAGCATGCGCAGGCCCAGCAGCAGGCACAGATAGCATGTCTTGATGACCGGCGTCTCATACAGGCAGAAGAAGACCAGCAGCACCAGCACGATCAGCATGTGCTGTCCGCCGACGCCCCAGCCGAAGCTGAGCACGTACCACACGGTCCAGCCGCAGATGATGAGTGCGTTGAGAAGCAGATTCACGCGCGCGGAGATATGCTCCGACCTGTAATACTTCAGCAGCAGCGCGGCCTGGAACAGCACGGGAGGCCAGAACAGGCGCCTGGCCGATACAGAGACGAGCACGAAGGAGACAAAGAAATAGATGGCCAGCATCTGGTCGTTCAGGCGTACGCTCTGGCGGTAGTACAGGAAGGTTTTGCCGCTGCTTTTCGGCACCACTTGCCGGAAGAAGTCAAGAAAGAGTTTCATCCGTCTCACCGTATTGCACAAATGTCAAAATCATCCAAACGATAAACTTGGCTATTTCCTATATAATACAAAAATTCGTAGAATAATACAATACCAAATATGAAAAGAATAAAAAAATCGTGACCTGCCTTGCGGCAGGTCACGTAAGGGAATTATCGCTTGTTCGGCTATTAAAGCTGGGGACCGGCGGCGACGAGCGCCTTGCCCGCCTCGTTGGACTCGTACTTGACGAAGTTCTTGATGAAGCGGCCGGCCAGATCCTTGGCCTTGGCATCCCACTCGGCGGGATCGGCATAGGTGTCGCGGGGATCGAGAATGCCGGTGTCAACGCCGTTGAGCTTGGTGGGGACTTCAAAGTTGAAGTAGGGGATGGTCTTGGTGGGAGCGCCCTTGATGTCACCGTTGAGGATGGCGTCGATGATGCCGCGGGTGTCCTTGATGGAGATGCGCTTGCCGGTGCCGTTCCAGCCGGTGTTCACGAGGTAGGCCTTCGCGCCGCTCTTTTCCATCTTGCGCACGAGCTCCTCGGCGTACTTGGTGGGATGCAGCTCGAGGAAGGCCTGGCCGAAGCAGGCGGAGAAGGTGGGGGTAGGCTCGGTGATGCCGCGCTCGGTGCCTGCGAGCTTGGCGGTGAAGCCGGACAGGAAGTAGTACTTGGTCTGCTCCGGGGTCAGGATGCTGACGGGAGGCAGCACGCCGAAAGCGTCGGCAGACAGGAAGATGACGTTCTGGGCGTCCGGGCCGGAGGAAACGGGGTGGACGTTCTTGACGATCTTCTCGATGTGCTCGATGGGGTAGGAGACGCGGGTGTTCTCGGTGACGGACTTGTCGGCAAAGTCGATCTTGCCGTCAGCGTCGACGGTGACGTTCTCGAGCAGAGCGTTGCGCTTGATGGCGTTGTAGATGTCGGGCTCGGAGTCCTTGTCGAGGTTGATGACCTTGGCGTAGCAGCCGCCCTCGAAGTTGAAGACGCCGTTATCGTCCCAGCCGTGCTCGTCGTCGCCGATGAGAAGGCGCTTCGGGTCGGTGGACAGGGTGGTCTTGCCGGTGCCGGACAGGCCGAAGAAGATGGCGGTGTTCTCGCCCTTCATGTCGGTGTTGGCGGAGCAGTGCATGGCGGCAATGCCCTTGAGAGGCAGGTAGTAGTTCATCATGGAAAACATGCCCTTCTTCATCTCGCCGCCGTACCAGGTGTTGAGGATGACCTGCTCACGGCTGGTGACGTTGAAGGCCACGACGGTCTCAGAGTTGAGGCCGAGCTCCTTGTAGTTTTTGCACTTGGCCTTGGAGGCGGTGTAAACCACAAAGTCGGGGGTGAAGTTGGCTTCTTCCTCGGCGGTGGGCTTAATGAACATGTTGCGCACGAAGTGGGCCTGCCATGCGACTTCCATCACGAAGCGGACGGCCATGCGGGTGTCCTTGTTGGCGCCGCAGAAGGCGTCGACCACGTACAGCTTCTTGCCGGACAGCTGGTCCTGCGCGAGCTTCTTGACGACTTCCCAGGTCTCCTTGGTCATGGGGTGGTTGTCGTTCTTGTAGCCCTCGGTGGTCCACCACACGGTGTCCTTGGAGTTTTCGTCCATGACGATGTACTTGTCCTTGGGGGAGCGGCCGGTGTAGATGCCGGTCATGACGTTGACAGCGCCGAGCTCGGTCAGCGTGCCCTTGTCAAAGCCCTCGAGGGAGGGGTCCATCTCGTCGTGGAACAGGGTCTCGTAGCTGGGGTTGTAAATGATCTCCTTGGCGCCGGTGATGCCGTACTTGCTCAGATCAATATTCATAATTGCATCAAACCTCTTTCATAAAAAATTCAATGGGTCTTTGCTTATGCTAAAAATACCACAATCCGCCTTTACCGTCAAGCGGCACACTATACAAATCATCGCAATTTGTGGGGCTTTCCCGGCGGCAGCATCATATATGTTGCATAATGACCGCGTATATGTTATCATCGGAGCAAAGAAGACCCTGACCAAAAAACAGAAAGGAAGAATGCCCCATGAAATTCTACAAATGCGCAGGCTGCGCAAAGCTCCTGGCCGTCATTGACGACGCCAAGTGCACGCCCCGCTGCTGCGGCGAGCCGATGATCGAGCTTCAGGCCAACACCACCGACGGCGCGAAGGAAAAGCACGTCCCCGTTTACGAGGTCAAAGACGGCAAGGTTTCCGTCACGGTCGGCTCCGTGGAGCACCCGATGCTCGACGCCCACTATATCGACTTCGTGGCCCTGCGCACCAAGTCCGGCTGCCAGGTCAAAAAGCTCCACCCCGGTGAGGCGCCCAAGACTGAGTTTGCCATCCTCCCCGACGACGAGGTCGTCGCGGTCTACGAGTACTGCAACCTCCACGGTCTCTGGAAGGCGTAAACCACATTTGCCCGCCTTGCCGCAATGCCTTTGGTGAGCCTGCTTCGCTACGACTCGCCAAAGGCGCGGCTGCGGAGATTCCGTGCTGCCTTCTTCTGCCACAGGCAGCGGCAGCCCGCAATCCCCAAACGCCGCAAGCGCGGCTGGGGGAGGCAAGGATGATTTCAGCCCCGGTGAAAGCCGGGGCTGAAAACATTTGACGAGGCAAACGTTTGGTGATATATTTAACAATATGCGTATCGGCTTTAATCAGCTAATCCCGTCATTGCGAGCCAGTGCGCACACTGGCGTGGCAATCCGCCCGCCGGAGGCCCTTATCAACTCAGAAAGGTTCTTGCTGAGTTAAGCCGATACCCATATTTAACAAAAATTACGCATCATCAACGGAGTGAACCCAATGCCAAAGGATAACAGCAAATTCATCCGCATGACCACCGAGCCTGTCACAAAGCTGATCTGCTCGCTTGCGGTGCCGACGATCATCTCCATGCTGGTCACGGCGCTTTACAACATCGCTGACACCTACTTTGTCGGCCAGGTCGGCACCGAGGCCACGGCGGGCGTTGGGCTGGTGTTCCCGGTCATGGCAATCATCCAGGCCTTCGGCTTCTTCTTCGGCCAGGGCTCGGGCAACTATATCTCCCGTTCCCTGGGCGCGAGGGACTACGACAAGGCCGAGTACATGGCCGCTACCGGCTGCTTCTGCGCGCTGCTCTTCGGCTGCCTCATCATGGCCCTGGGCCTTGCCTTCCGCGACAGCGTGCTCCATGTCCTGGGTGCCCGGGAGGGCCTTGTCTCCGACAAGACCATAGCCTATGCCGCCGACTACATGACCATCATCCTCTGCGGCGCGCCGTTCATGTGCGTGTCCTTTGTGTTCAATAACCAGCTGCGCTTCCAGGGCAACGCCGTCTTTGCCATGATCGGCCTTGTCACGGGGGCGGTGCTGAACGTGGGGCTGGACCCGATCTTCATTTTCGGCCTGCACATGGAGGTCAAGGGCGCGGCCCTCGCCACCGCCGTCAGCCAGCTTGTCAGCTGCACCATGCTCTATATCGGCACGCTTCGCAGCGACAGTCTCAAGATCCGCCTGCGCAACTTCCGCCCCACGCCCTACTATCTCAAGAACATCGCCGTCGGCGGCCTGCCGTCCCTCTTCCGCCAGGGGCTTGCGAGCCTTTCCACCCTGAGCCTCAACGCGGCTGCGGGCGCGGCGGTGGCGGCCCACCAGGCGGACGCCGCCATTGCGGCCTTCTCGGTCGTGACCAAGATCATGATGTTTGCCTTCTCGGCCCTTCTCGGCTTCGGGCAGGCCTTCCAGCCCGTGTGCGGCTTCAACTACGGCGCGGGTAAATACTCCCGCGTGCGCGCGGCCTATGTTTTCTGCCTGCGCGTGGGCATCAGCTTCCTGTTCATCTCCTCCTGCCTGGGCTTTGCCTTCGCGCCGAAGCTCGTCTCCCTGTTTCGCAACGACCCGAATGTCATCGAGTTCGGCAGCATCGCCATGCGCTGCCAGTGCTGCACCTTCACGCTCATGGCGGTGGTGACCATGACCAACATGCTCTACCAGAACATCGGCCGGGTCGTGGGGGCGACGCTGCTCGCGGTCGCGCGCCAGGGCCTCATGTTCATCCCCGTGGTGCTCCTCCTGCCGCACGTGATCGAGCCGCCCATCTGGGGCGTGTACCTGGCTCAGCCGACGGCGGACCTCTTCGCCTTCACGCTGGCGCTGGTGCTGGCGGTGCGCATTTACCGCGAGCTTCGGGAGAAGGAGAAGACGGAACTTCCATGACCCCAATCGAATACAATGGGCTGAGGCGACTGCCTCAGCCCTTAATATTTCGGAGGTTATTTCAGATGGCAGTATTCACAAACTTTGCCACGCTTTCCTATAAAGGCGGTACGCGCAATTCCAACACCGTCACCGGCGAGATCATGGAGACTGTCTCCGTGCAGAAGACCGCGGTCAGCACCGGCTACGGCGCGGGGGACACCCTGAGCTACGCCGTGAGCCTTGTAAACGCCGGCCCCGCCGACGTGAGCGGCCTCACCGTCACGGACGATCTGGGCGCCTATGAGCTCGACTGCACGGCGCTCTATCCGCTTTCCTATGTCGACGGCACCGCGCGCCTGATCGTAAACGGCGCGCTCCAGCCCGCCCCCACCGTCACCGCTGGCCCGCCCCTTGTATTCTCCGGCATCAACATCCCTGCCGGCGGCAGCGCCGTGCTGGTCTATGAGGCGGACGTGACGGGCTACGCGCCCCTCGCGCCGGATTCCGAGATCACCAACACCGTCACCGTCACGGGCGGCGGCGTGAGCGTTCCCCTGACAGCCAGCGCCACGGTCGGATCCCTCGACAGCGCCGAGCTCTTTATCAGCAAGGCGCTCAGCCCCTGCGTCGTCCCCGCAAACGGCGAGATCACCTACAGCTTCGAGCTCACCAACACCGGCAACACCGAGGCCGGGGCCGCCGACGAGGCGGTGGTCAGCGACAACTTTGACCCCATCCTCACAAATATCGCCGTGAGCTTCAACGGCGCCGCCTGGACGCGCGCCGTGCAATACAGCTACGATGAGGCCACCGGCGCCTTTGCCACCCTGCCCGGGCAGATCACCGTCCCGGCGGCGAGCTACACCCAGAACGCCGACGGCACTTGGACCGTCGAACCCGGCACCGCGACCCTCACCGTCAGCGGCACCATCAAGCCCCAAACGACCTGAGAGCAGGGGAGGGCCCCGGCCCTGAATCCCTGAAAGAAAAATAAAAGATAAACAAAATGTGTCATCCTGAGCGTAAGCGAAGGATCCCGTGGTTAACTGCAATCGGTACGGGATTCTTCGGCCAGTGGCCTCAGAATGACATACTTTGGGGCTGCTGCGTTCACATAGCGCAGCAGCCCCGTTTTACGTTTCGTTATTTGCTTCTCACATCGTCCCCGCCGGGGAAGAAGAGAGCCAGCGTGTCCGGGCCCACATGGGAGCCGGTGACCGGCTCATACATGACGGTGAGGATATCCCGGGGCGGGGCGTACTGTCGCAGAAGCTCGGCGAGGTACTTCGCGTCCTCCTCGCAGTCGGCGTGGGCAATGCCGATGATTTCATTGCGCGGGTTGACCGCGAGGTCGGCGTAGCGCTTGGCCAGGGCCTGGATGGCCCTCTTTCTGCCGCGCTCCTTCTGGATGCAGACGATCTGCCCCTTCTCGTTGCCCTTCAAAAGGGGCTTGATCTGGAGCACCATGCCCACGATGGCGGCGGCGTTGGAGAGCCTGCCGGTGCGCTTTAAGTGCATCAGGTCGTCCACGGAGAAGATCTGGTACATGCGCTTGCAGTAGAGGTTCAGCCTGCGCTCCACCTCACTGAGGACGATGCCCTGCTCGCGCCACTCCACCGCCTTGAATACCGCGAGTCCTTCGCCCAGGGACGCGCCCAGGGTGTCCACCAGACAAATCTGCCGCTCGGGGTACTGCTCGCGCAGCATCTCGGCCCCCATCTGGGCGGAGTTGAAGGAGCTGGAAATGCCGGAGGACATGCTGATGTACAGCACGTCAAGCCCCTGCTTGAGAAACTGCTCCATGAAGTCGGCGTAGGTCTGGGGGTTGATCTGCGAGGTGTTGACCTTCGTGCGGTGGCGGATCATGTCATAATAGGCGTGGCCGTCGAAGGTCTCGGTGTCGGTGCAGGTGTACTCCTGCCCGTCAATATAGTAATAGAAGGGAATCACCGCAACGCCCATCTTCTCGATCATGGGGGTGGGGATATTGGCCGCGGAGTCCGTGATGATCTGAAAGCTCATAGTGTGTCCCAACCTTTCGGTTTGAAGATCTATCTAATCTTGCGAATTATATTATCACACTTTATACATCGTGTCAATTGAATTTGCGGAATATTTGTTCTTGATTCTCAGATCATTTGTGTTATAATATGAAACACGAAAAAACGACTCGGAGAAACAGCCATGACATACAACAAGGAACTGATCGCGGGCAAGCTGCGCCGCTGGGAAAAATACCTCGATGATTACCGGCTCCCGACCTGGGGTGAGATCCCGGACATCGGCCTGTACATGGATCAGGTGGTCACGCTTTTAAGCGGCTATCTGGACTACATGCCGCCGGAGCTCAAGGAGGAGCAGATCATCACCCCCGCCGCCATCAACAACTATGTGCGCAAGAAGATCATGCCCGAGCCGGTGAAGAAAAAATACTACCGCGTCCACATTGCGTATCTCATCATGGTCTGCACTCTCAAGCAGAGCCTTTCCATCCCCACGCTCCAGACCATGATCCCCATGGGCCTGAGCGAGGAGGAATTAAAGCGCGTCTACACCGCCTATGTCACGCGCCACCGCCTGGCCTGCAAGTACTTCCTCAAGGAGGTGCGCGTCGCCGCCGGCGGCATCCTCGGCCACGGGCCGGAGGAGCTGTCGGAGATCTCCACCGACGACACCAACGACCTCATCACCTCCGTCGCGGTCATCAGCGGCTTTTCCCGCCTTATGGCGGAAAAGCTCCTGCTGCTGGAAGGCAAGGACCTCACAAACGGCGGCAGCATTGAGCCCCGCCTCACGCGCGGGCAGGAGTGAGCATGGACATCGTCTGCCGCGACGGCGCGGTCCTCGTCTGCGTCAAGCCCGCGGGCGTCCTCTCCACGGACGAGCCGGGCGGCCTGCCGGACCTTCTGCGCGAGGCGCTGGGCGATAAGGATGCAGATCTGCGCACGGTCCACCGCCTCGACCGGGCGGTGAGCGGGCTGATGGTCCTGGCGCGGAGCGCTGCCGCGGCCTCGGCCCTGAGCCGCGAGATCCGCGAGGGCCGCTTCTATAAGGAATACCTCGCCATGGTCCACGGCAGCACGCCCGACAGAGGAGAGCTGCGGGACCTTCTGTGGCGCGACAAGGCGCGGAAGATGACCTTTGTCGTGCAGGAGCCTGCGAAGGGCGTGCAGGAGGCGGTGCTCGACTATGAGACCCTCCGGCGCGGGGCGGACATGAGCCTTGTGCGCGTGCACCTTCACACAGGCCGCACACACCAGATCCGCGTGCAGTTCGCCTCCCGGGGCTGGCCGCTGTACGGGGAGCGCAAATACAGTGAAAACCCGGACGACTGCCCGCTGGCCCTCTGGTCCCATGCCGTGGGCTTCACGCACCCGGCGACCGGGGAGCGCATGCGCTTTGAAAAGGAGCCGCCGGCGGTGTATCCGTGGAATATGTGGCTCCCTCTTTGAGGGAGCTGTCGCGAAGCGACTGAGGGAGCCCACCTTTTAGGCCGAGCATAAAGCGGGAGACTCCTTCCGTCACGGCCTCGCGGGAGATCGGCCGTGCCACCTCCCTCAGAGAGGGAGGCAAAGGCTGACAATTAATAGACATTTCTTGCAATCGCACCATATAGAGACTATAATGAGCAAAACATGATTGTACACAATCGAAGGAGGGGCTTTCCTTGATCCTGAAAAGTCTTGCCATCGCTGCCGGCTCCTATGTGGTTGGCTCCATGAGTCTTTCGATCCTTGCCTCCAAGGCGCTCTTTGGCAGCGATATCCGGGAGAAGGGCAGCGGCAACGCGGGCGCGACCAATATGGCGCGCGTACACGGCTGGGGCGCGGGCCTGCTGACCCTCGCATGGGACGCGGCCAAGGCCGCCGCCTGCATGCTGGCGGGCAAGGCTCTGGGCGGCGAGATCGGCCTGTGTCTCGGCGCGGGCGCCTGCATGCTGGGCCACTGCTTCCCGGTGCTGCACAACTTCAAGGGCGGCAAGGGCATCGCGGTCGGCGGCGCGGTCGGCTTCGGCATCGACTGGCGCGTGGGGCTTTGCACGGTGGGCGCGTTCCTGGCGGGGTCGCTCCTGTCGAAGAAGGTGTCGGTCGGCTCCCTGTGCGGGGCGGTCGCCATTGTGGCCTCGTCGTTCCTGTTCCGTGTGAGCACGCCGCGCCTCATCCTCTCCATCTTCTGCGCGTGTCTCGCCATCGCCCGCCACCACGCCAACATCAAGCGCCTGGCCGAGGGCACCGAGCCGGACTTCAAAGCCGCCGACGGAAAGAAGTAAGCTTGCCTCCCCCAGCCGCTCGCGGCGGTAAGGGGGAGGATTCTGACGCGCGAGAAACGCGCGACATTCCAAGCTTGTCTGACCGCTTCAGCGGTGGAAGGGGTTTTATGCGCCCCTTGTAGAACCGACGGTGTTCAGCGGAATACAAATCCCCTTCACCGGGGATTTTACATTTTTTTAATCCTTTGCTCCCTGTACCTCGCTATAATAAAATACATAAAACTATGCAAGGAAAGGCAGATGCATTATGAGTAAAAGAGCGCTTGTCGTGGAAGACGACGCCAACATCGCCGAGCTTCTGCGTTTATATCTGGGCAAGGACGGCTTTGACGTGATGATCGCCGCCGACGGCGGCAAGGCCGAGTCCTCCTTCGATCTCTTCCAGCCGGACGTGGTGCTGCTGGACATCATGCTGCCCGTCAAGGACGGCTGGGAGGTCTGCCGCGATATCCGCCGCAAGTCCTCTACACCGATTATTATGTTAACCGCCAAGGGCGAGACCAGCGACAAGATCAGCGGCCTGGAGATGGGCGCGGACGACTACGTCACCAAGCCCTTTGATGTCAAGGAGCTGCTGGCCCGCATCCACGCGGTCATGCGCCGCACCGACGCCGACGCGCCGGTGGAGAAGAAGCTGACCTATGACAAGCTGGTCATCAATCTCGAGTCCTACGAGCTCATCGTGGACGGCAAGAAGATCGACACCCCGCCGAAAGAGATGGAGCTTCTCTATCACCTTGCGGCGTCGCCCAACCGGGTCTTCACCCGCAACCAGCTCCTGGACGAGGTCTGGGGCTTTGACTACTTCGGCGACTCGCGCACCGTGGACGTGCACATCAAGCGCCTGCGCGAGAAGCTCGAGGGCGTGTCGGACAAGTGGTGCCTCAAAACCGTCTGGGGCGTGGGGTACAAGTTTGAGTTGCTGGAAGGCTGAAACCCCTTGATTTTCCTAGCTTTTTTTGATATACTACCCTCGAAAACAGCGAAAAACTAGCAAAAAAACTAGCATTCGCAAAATTGGGAATATATGGTAAAAATAAAAAGCGAGGAAAAGTTCAAAATGCCGTCGAAAGATTGGGTAAAGTGCGAAGGCGAAAAAGGTATTTATAAGCGCAAAAAGAAGGATGAGCCAAACAAGTATGATTATCTTCTTGTATACCATTTAGGATATACAGAAGAGTTTGATGAGAAGACAGGGAAGAACAGAAGAAAAGAAAATCAGTCACAAAAAGTGTTCCCCAGCTTGAAGGAAGCAAAAGCTTTTCAGGGAAGCATACAAAAGGAACGCGGAAAGGTACAGCGAACTGTAAACGTCAGCAGACGCCTATATTTCTACGAATGTTATCAAGAATTCTTCGATGCCCATACGACTGTATGGACGAGGCAGAATGCAGAACGCAACAGTTCTTACGGCAAGAGACTGGTTGCGTATTTTACCAATAAAGATCCGCGTAAGATTACTTCCTTGGATGTGATGGACTTTTTCGAGTGGTGCAGACAGCCACATGAAAAGTTCCCGCAGCCGCTTGGGAACAAAACCATCCAAAAGATTCAGGGCTACATGTCTCAGATCTGGCGATGGTGGAAACTGGACAGCAACAGATATGGTGAAATCAGCCCACAAGTAATCAGAGATGCGGATCACGGCAAAATCAAAAAGTTCGTCGCAAGTACCTGGAAAGTCGAGGAAATGATAGAAGCGCTGGATTATGCGCTGAAAAATGAAACGGATTATTCTCGAATCTGCCTCCTGGGTTTGGCAGGGCTTGCTTCGCTTCGACGTGGTGAGATCGCAGGTCTGCAATGGGGAGATGTTCTCTGGGATAAAAGCTTATTGGATGTTCAGAGACAAAGAACGCAGCGTAATCACGGATTTGAGATTTTTGACTGGCTTAAGAAGGGTGATCCTGACGGTGTAACAAGAGCTGAGCGTAAACAGAGATATGTTGCAATGCCTGAAAAGCTGGCAGAAATCCTTAGATTGGTTTACCGCCAACAAACCTATTACATGGGACGAAAGCCAACTGCAACGGATTTTGTTTATCACGTCAAACCTGCGATGGTGAATGGATATCTGGATAATCCAAGACAGATTGACTCAGCATTTGAGCAGCTTCAGGTTCGCATGAACAAAGTCAGAATGAAACAGAGTAAAGCTCCGTTGCCTCGGCTGAGACTTCATGATTTACGACACAGTAATATATCGGCACTCTTAAATGACGGGATCTCGATCGTTTTGGTTGCCGCAAATTCGGGCCATGTTTTTCCGGAGCTGCAGCGAATCACCACTACTAAGGTGTACTGGCATGATAATGACGATCGAGAGGCTATCCTTAACTACTGGAACGAAAAGCTTGTTTTGGAAATAAAAACACCTGATCAGGATATATTTAAACCGCCAAATACCATAACAAACAGACCAAATTTAAGAAGTGATGAAATGTAAAAAGGATGGGGAACGCATAGCGTAATCTCCATCCTTTTTTAGAATCCTTCAGCCAACGAAGGGTCGCCTTCTGAGTACCAGCGCCAGAAGCTGCGTGCTTGAACACGAATTGAGCAACCGATGTACTCTACCTTAAACAATGGATGCTTGCTTGAATAAACATCATGTAAGAAAGCATAACACTTTGATCTGCTGATGTTTAGAATAACCTGCAATTGTTTTGGTGATAAAAAGACATACTCTTGATATTGTGCTGGAACATAGGGTGTAGTCATGATAAGCGCCTTTCTTTATATACCAGACTCACCTCCGCCTGTGGCTGGCAGGTCCATAGATTTTTATCTCCCCGCCTTCTTCATGGCCGGGCCGCGAGTTACGGAAGTCTCATTATCCCCGAAGCTGTCATGGCGCAGACAGGTGCCGCCTGTCTTTTTTTGCCGTCACTCGTTTGCCGGACGAGTGCGCAGCCGCTGTTCGCTTCGGGATTGTGGAGGTGAGCGAGTATTCAGTTTTCAAGGTACATTCGCATGAGGATGCCTTCAATAATAAAAAGCCATTGAAAACTGAAAATCTCGCAGTTTGATTATATGTTTATAATAATAGTGAAAATCTATTGATTTTTCTAATTAGGTGAAGAAACAATTCCTGGCGCATATCCTCATCAATCTTACCGTTTACTGTACTTAGATGATCAATAAGCGGCAGATACATGCGAATTATTTCGCCAATGGCATCACGATTACCTAATGTTGCTTTAAAAAGTGTGTTGGCAAAGTCACTTCCCGCTGTGGTGTCAGTTGTCATGAATGGACAGATAATTGCGCAATTCTTCCAGAATTCTATATTTATCGCTGTATATGCTGCATTTGCTCTTATGCGGGAGCATATCGGCAATATCTGAAGGCTTCAATTTGTACACATACAGCAGCACCAAGAGCCTCCGCTGATTAGGGTTTAGAATGTAATACGCAGAAGAAAGAGTATCGTTGGTAAAGTAAAATCCATCATCAGAACACCCAGACTCAGAAAAGACCGGAACAACTTCTCTTGAGATTAATTCTAAAGGTATTTCCTGAGAATGAGCTTGACTCTTAATTAGATACTTGATTCTTTCACGGAATAGTGTTTTCTCCAACCAGTTTGTAAAGCGTGCTCGTAATTCTTCATCTGAAAACTGGAAAAATGACATATCTTTCTCCTTCCTATCAATTGTTCTACGATGAATCATAATAACTGCCTCACCGTGTCATTTCCGTTTCCTCGAATCGCTGCAACAGCTACGATATAAACATCGCCTCTTTTTATTGTCATAAGATTTGAAAGGGGTTAATACAAACAGATGATGCCGCATACTCCATACATTTTTTGGTATTTTCAGCGGCAAGGCGAATATTACGCTTTTTAAAATAAAAATGCTGTCGAAAGAAGAAAGACAGGCTGCACATTCAAATAGTGCAGCCTGGTGTCAAGTTAATCAAACACAGATAGGTTTTCAAGCATTATTCTCAGTGATTCATCGGTGTATCCATCATCCTGGGCAGTAGAGGCATTAGTAGAGTCATGGAAAGGGGATACAATTTGCGAGACTTGAGCAGGGGAATACAAACTCCTTTTCGTATTCTGGCTTTGTTCGATACCATCATGAACAGACATATTGTCTGATAACAGTTCAGGATGAAGCTGAATGTACTGATACATAGCATCAATAATATAATAACTTTTTCGGCGTCCAAGACGAGTTAGAACTTCACCGACCTGAATGTTTTGCTTAGATATAGCGGGGAATTGAATATGAAACTCATAGCGGCTCTTATTTGACATATACAATTACCTCCCACGACTGAGTGCTGTTGTGGCAAGTAGCTTAAAACCTACGGCATTGGCATTGGTTGATAAAATAAAAGACGCATTTTTTACAAGATTTGATTTTTCCAGGTAAGGTTTTAGCAGCAAGCTCCCGCCGCCAAGAAACACAGCGGGGTTTGAGCGCAGATCAATCTGGAGCTCACGTAGTTGGTTCAAAATGTTATTTGCGTGTGAACTGGTCGCGGCACAGATTTCAGACTTTACCTCAGAAGAAAGAATTGTGTTTTTCCCGGTCAGTACTGCTGATATGTGTTCATCGTCAATTCTTAAGTCGTAGCGCGCATTGATTTTACGTATGATCTCGTTGTACATTGTGATAGTGCCGCATTCAAGGGAACGGCAGTACTGCAGATCAGGCTTCCCATTACGGATCATTAATACATCAGTTGTATATCCACCGATATCAATGAGAAACAGACGCATTTCCTTCACGGCTAGATTGCTGTTCGCTACTACTGCGGCATAGGCCTGAGGATAGACCAACACCTTGGGTATCGAAAGAGAGTAATGCCGTTCCTTGTACGTGAACTGTATGGGATGATCACAGGCTAAATAGGATGCGAACCGATCTTTCAGAACACTGTAGTGCTCCGGCGGCAAGCCGGCTGCAAGCTCTACAGTCAGAGACGGGGAGAGGGCAGAGGCTTTCTCGAGCTCTTTTATAATTGCGAAGAGGGTAAGGACAAAATAGCGGTTATCCTGAGTTTTGTCCCTCATGTAGTGGAGCCGGGTTTCCGTAAGCGTCCAGAAACGACCATCATATTCCAGATAGTCGTCTGTAATGGGATGAACCGTATGCTCCGCAAGCCCTGCAACAAAAGAGAAGTTTGGCGTTTTGATGGAATAATTTCCATGATCGACTGCAATTAACATCAGCAGCACCTCCGTTTTTGTGATTCACCTTATTACACGAGGGCGATAACGGAAGTGCAACATAGGACAAGAATAAAATTTGAGAGAAAGTTGTGTCCTATATTTGACATTTATTCTTTTTATTTGTATTATGTAAGCATAAAAATGGAAGGAGCTTTCACCGATGAATCTCAAAGAACTGCGTGAAAAGAATAAGCTTACCCAGGCGGCTTTCGCTGCGCCTCTCGGCGTATCTGGCAAGTCCATTTATCTGATTGAATCAGGAAGAATGAAGCTCAGCAAAAAGCTCTCGGCAAAAATAGCGGAAGTATACGGCGAAGTGATTGAGCCGGCCGAACGAAAAGCAAGAACGCGGGCAGCCAAGGCAGAGAAGAAGATCGACAAGGCTGCCACGGATGCAGCGCAGGCAGTTCTGGATACCGAAGAGAAAACCGACAAGAAAAAGCGGAAGGCCAGGGCCAAAGTGAAGGCAGACAAGCCCGCAGTTGAGGCTGTGGCCGAAGCTGTAGCAGCGCCGGTTGAGGCCGTCAAGGAAAAGAAAACAAGAAAGCGCGCACGGAAAACCGAAATGACCTTCGTGATCCAGTCTCCCTTTGGCGGTGAAATCACGCCGGAAGAGATCCGGGCGAGAATCGGAGAAGTGGACGCGGTGTATATCCGTGTTGATCAGAACAAAGCCTATTGGGTCAAGGGCGACGAAAACGGAGATATCGACCTCTGGTAATAGGAACCCTATATTAAATCAACGGCAGAAGCGAATGTATACGCCTTCTGCCGTTGATTTGTAATATGGACAGAGTATCTGATACTGTTCTCTGATGAGAGAATGTATCAGTATAAATTCCGGAACGATAGGGCCATCTGCACGGAGTTTTAGGGCCACCGTCACGGACTTTTAAGGCCACCATCACGGAGGCGAAGGCCACTTGTATAATGAGCATGGCGCACAGAATGTGTGACTATGTTCAGGAGGTGGCCATATGACTAACTACCGTGAGATTCTGAGGCTCTATAGCCTCGGAAGCAGTCAGCGCAGTATTGCCAGAGAAGTACAGAGCTCCAGAGATGCTGTTGCTGATGTGATCAAGGCTGCGAAAGCAGCCGGTATTACCTGGCCGTTGGATGACGACGTCGCCAACGAAGACATCCAGGAAGTATTGTTTCCTGGGAAGTACGCTTATGCTTCCCCGTACACCGTGCCCGATTACCAGTGGATTCATGCTGAACTGGCAAAGAAGGGCGTAACCCTCACGCTTTTGTGGGACGAATATTGCCGGAAGGTTCGCTCGACTGGCGGTGTGCCTTACATGTACACGCAGTTCTGTGAAAAGTACCGGCGTTGGGCTCGTGTCACGAAGGCGACTATGCGCATCACCCACAAGCCCGGTGACGCCATGCAGGTGGACTGGGCAGGAGATCCTCTGTTCATTACAGATTCTGTCACCGGCGAGCTCACGCCTGCCTACATTTTTGTAGCTGTATTGCCCTGCAGCTGGTATACCTACGCTGAAGCCTGTGATGACATGAAGCAGGAGAACTGGCTCCTCTGCCATGTCCATGCCTATGCCTACTTCGGCGGTGTCACCCGTCTGTTGATTCCGGATAATGCCAAGACGGCCACGATTACCAACAACCGCTATGAAGTGGTACTGAACCGCAGTTACCAGGAGATGGCTGAGCATTATGGCACGGCAATCGTTCCTGCCCGCGTTCGGAAGCCGGATGACAAGGCTGCTGTGGAGGGCTCGGTTCGCTTCGTCTCCACTTGGATTACTGCTGCGCTGCGGGACCGGAAATTCTTCTCTATTGCAGAGGCGAAGGCCGCCGTACAGGAAAAGCTAGAAGAACTGAACCTCCGTCCGTTCAAGAAGCCGCGTACCGGTTGCCGTCTGTCCGCCTATGAGCAGGAAGAAAAGGATTTCATGCAGCCACTTCCGACTCACGCTTATGAGCCGTCTGTCTGGCTTTCACCAAAGGTAGGCTACGATTATCTGGTAAGTGATGGACTTAACAAGTACTCTGTTCCCTATGATTTGATTGGCAAAAAGGTTGAAATCTCTCTGCCAAAATGGATACAATCACATAAAAGCGAAACCGCCCTGAAACCCCTTGAAATCAGGCACTTTACGGCTTTTGCCCCGTCCTCCGCGGCGCTCGGCGAAGGCCGTTTTTCTGTTTTATGCGGTTGACTGACGCCGTGCGCCTGGGGAGGATTCACAGGTTATCGTCTTATTGTGTACGGGTACGGTGGGAATGACGGGACCGGAACGGTATGCTCCGGCCCCGCCTTTTTGCGCTTACAATGTAACCGTGAAACAGACCTCGAAGCCTTTCTGGACGAGCATCAGGAGCCGGTGACGGATTACGACGAAGGGATGGTCCGGAGGCTGATCGAGCGGATCACAGTGTTCGAGGACCACCTCGAATTTGAATTCAAATGCGGCCTTGAGACCGAGGTACAGATGTAAACAGAGCCATCACGCAGGCGCTCCTCCGGGAGCGTCTTTTTACATTTGGGGACTGGAAAAATTGAAAAAGCCGTGCTATACTAATCAAGTTATTGGTTGATTGTTGAGAGAGGTGTTCTTATGCTTCAGAATAACATAGAAATGGATCTGAAAATGAGACTTATAGAAAGTGGGCAGACACAGAAGGAAATCGCTGAGAAGCTCGGTGTAACTCTTTCCTATGTGAATCGCATCACTAAGGGCCGGGAGCAGATCGTCAATAAGACGTTCGTAAAGATGATGGATGAGCTCGGCTATGATGTAGAGCTTACATATAAAAGAAAGACAGAAGAGAAAATTGCCCGATAGGAGGTGCGTCGGGGTGCGAGTTCAGAAAAATCTAAAATCCAAAATACTCTCCCTGATT
>CADBJU010000015.1 GCA_902795045.1 Oscillospiraceae bacterium
ATGCACTCCTTGAAGGCCGCGGCGTTTATCATATCTCTCAAGTGTCTGTTCCTCGCTTATCCGATGATCGTATCGATGAACACGTCGACGCGGCGCACGGGTACGCCTGCGGATTTGGACAGCTTGTAGCTGACCTCGTTCATGATGCTTCTGGCCACGGCGCTCATGTTCACGCCGTGATCCACGCCGATGTGCAGCTCGAGCGAAATGGCGCCGTCGTCCTCAAAATGCACGGTCACGCCCTTGGACATGGACTCCCTGCGCAGCAGCTGCCACGCGCCGCCGTCCTTGCTGCGTCCGATCATGCCCTTGACGCCGAAGCAGCTCGTCGCCGCCACGCCCGCGAGATAGGTCAGGACCTCGCTTGTGATGCTGATCGTACCCTTTTCGTTGGTGATGTTAACCACTCGATGGGCGCCTCCTTTCGTGTTGCATGCGGGTCTGCGCAGTTACCCGCGCAAACCGGCTTGTTATTATACTATAGATATAGGGAAAAGACAAGGTTTTCTTTTTACGGTCGTTTCAAGCGGTGCCGCACTCGGCGTCATGGCCGTCAAGACGCTGCTGCCAGAGCGCGCGGTCCTGCGCGGCGCTCGCTGTAAAGCCCCGCGCGCGCAGATAGTCCGCCACCCAGGCTGAGAGCTTCGACGCGCCGGAGACATTCAGATGCATCTCGTCCGACCAGTCGGTCTCCGGGTCCAGGCCGACAGCGGCCAGCCTCTCATCCTGCGTGAAGTCGAGGATGTCCGTCACCGGGCAGGCCGCCAGCTCCTGCCGCAGCTGCGCCTTGCGCTCCGGCGAGGCGGTGCGCCCGGCGGGGGAATAGATCAGATACAGCTCGATCCCTTTTTCGGCGCAGAAGTCCGCCGTCTTTTTGAGATAGCGCAGATTGCGGGCGTAGTCGCTGCCGCAGTCGTCGATCTGCTCGATGCCCTCGAAGGGGCGCGTCACCGTCACCGGCTGATAACCCGTGAGCGGGTCCGGCGTGATCGGCTGCAGCTTCTCCCGGATCGAGGCCAGGTCCAGCGAGGTCCAGTAATCGTGGTACTTGAGCGCCGGGAACAGCAGGCCGGGCAGATCCTCGGGCCGCGCGGCGAAGAGCGACGCCATCAGGCGGTTCATCCCCCGCGGCATGAAGGCGATATCCGAGACGGTAAACTCATCCTCCGGCGAATTGAGCATCCCGCCCAGCTCCACAAAGACCGCGCGCGGGCTCTGGGTGCGGCAGGCCTCCCGGATATAATAATAGGAGATGGCCATGCTCTGCTGGGGCCCTGCGACATTGAAGCCGGTGACGCCGCAGCGGCCGTAGATCCCGACCGGGTCCAGATCGCAGAAAACGAGCGAGCTGCCCACATACAGTACGTCCACGCTGTTCTCCGGCTCGCGGGCATAGCGCCGCCAGTCCGTGCCGTTATAGTCGGCATAGGGCAGCAGCAGCCAGCCTGCGCCGTGCAGCAGGGCGGCGAGCAGCGCGGCGGCGACAACGACGGCGAGCGCTTCCTTTTTCTTCTTCATGAAAACCGCCCTCAAAACTTAAAATAGACGAAGGTCTGCGCGCTGAAGCCGCCGTAGCAGCCGAAGACGGCGATGAAAAACGCCGTCAGGCCGAGCGTGAGCCAGTAGGGGAAGCTTTGTTTCTCCAGCCCCGCCAGCACCGGCACGCCGGTCCTCTCCCGCCGCAGCTCCGCGATCAGGAACAGCGCCGTGCACAAAAGCGCAAGACCGAGCCGCCGTATGCCGGTATACTCACGCAGCGAGGCCATGCTCATGCCGCCGAGCGGACAGGCAGCGATCCTCCCCAGGATCAGCACGGCCCGCCCCGTCGTATCGGCGGTAAAGAACACCCACGCCGCCGATACCAGCAGGAAGGTGACAAGCCCGCGGCACAGCCGCACGGGCGCTCTGTCCGGCAGGCGGCGGAGGGGGCGGTCCAGCAGGATCTCGAGCACCTGATACAGGCCGTTGAGCAGGCCCCAGATCAGGAAGGAGCCGTCCGCCCCGTGCCACAGGCCGCTGACGAGGAACACGACCAGGGTGTTGAAAATCGTCCTTGCGCGGGAAATGCGGCTGCCGCCGAGGGGAAAGTATATATAGTCCCGCAGCCAGCTTGTCAGGGATATGTGCCAGCGCCGCCAGAAATCCTTCACGCTCTGCGCAAGATACGGGGCGCGGAAGTTTTCACCCAGCTCAAAGCCCAGGATCAGCGCCGAGCCGAGGGCCATGTCCGTATAGCCGGCAAAGTCAAAATAGATCTGGAAGGAGTTGCAGAGCGCCGCTGCCAGCAGCACGGCGCCCGGCGCGTTTTCGGCATCTGAAAAGGCGGCGCTGACAAACATGGCCAGCGCGTCGGCCAGCACGAGCTTCTTGGCCGCCCCGACAGCAAAGCGCATAAGGCCGCGTTTGAAGCGCTCATATGAAAAGCCGCGGGGGCTTCGGATCTGGGGCAGCAGCTGGCCTGCGCGGTTGATGGGGCCGGACAGCACAGAGGGGAAGAAGGCGATATAGAGCGCATAGCGGAGAAAATCCGGCTCCGGCTCCGCGCGGCCCTTCTTTACGTCAAAGAGGTAGGAGGCCGCGGAGAAGGTATAAAAGGAGATGCCGACCGGCAGCAGCAGGCCGCTTGAGAAGTCCGCCGTCCCGCCCAGCAGCGTCTGCGCGGAGCGGACGAAGAATTCCAGATACTTATACAGGAAGAGCGCGCCGAAAAGCCACAGTGCGCCGAGGACGATCCACAGCGTATCCCGGCCGAGGAGACGGCGCGCCGAGGCCAGGGCGCAGCCCCAGCTCACCGCCGTCGCCGCGAGCAGCAGCAGGCAGAAGCCCGGGGAGAACGACGCGTAAAACGCATAGGACGCAAGCAGCAGGAAGGGGCAGCGAAGACGCAGCGGGAGCAGATAATAAACGGCGGTCACCGCCGCGAGAAACAGCAGATATTTCAGTGAGCAAAACGCCATCGGGCCGCTCCTTTCGTCCCCCGCTTATTCGTCCAGCTTGAGTACCGCAAGGAAGGCCTCTGTCGGGATGGAGACCGTGCCGAGCTGGCGCATCTTTTTTTTGCCTTCCTTCTGTTTTTCCAGCAGCTTCTTTTTTCTTGTGATATCGCCGCCGTAGCACTTGGCCAGCACGTCTTTGCGCATGGCGCGCACGGTCTCGCGGGCGATGATCTTGCCGCCGATGGCCGCCTGGATGGGCACCTCGAAGAGCTGGCGCGGGATGTTCTCCTGGAGCTTTTCGCACAGCTTCCTGGCCCGCGGGTATGCCTTTTCGCGGTGGGCGATGAAGCTCAGGGCGTCCACCTGGTCGCCGTTTAAGAGCATGTCGACCTTCACAAGGTCCGATAGCTTGTACTCGGAAAGCTCATAGTCCAGCGACGCATAGCCCTTGGTGCGGGCCTTGAGGGTGTCGAAGAAATCGTAGATGATCTCGTTGAGGGGCATCTCATAGTGAAGCTCCACCAGGCGCTGGTCGAGGTAGGTCATGTTCTTGTACTCGCCGCGTCGGTCCTGGCAGAGAGGCATGATGTTGCCGACAAACTCGTTGGGCGTGATGATGGAGACCTTGACGTATGGCTCGTAGGCCTCGGCGATGGACGGGACGTCCGGGTAGTTGTGGGGGTTATCCACCATGACCACCGAGCCGTCGGTCTTGACGACCTTGTAGATGACCGAGGGGAGCGTCGTCACAAGCTCCAGGTCAAACTCCCGCTCGAGGCGCTCCTGGATGATCTCCATGTGGAGCATGCCCAGAAAGCCGCAGCGAAAACCGAAGCCCAGGGCAACCGAGCTCTCCGGCTCGTAGGAGAGGGAGGCGTCGTTGAGCTTGAGCTTGTCCAGCGCGTCGCGGAGATCCGGGTACTTGGAGCCGTCCTCGGTATAGATGCCGCAGAACACCATGGGCCGCGCGGGGCGATAGCCGGGCAGGGCATCATGAGCGGGATTCAATGCGTCGGTGACGGTGTCGCCCACCTGGGTGTCGGCAACATTTTTGATGCTCGCGGTAAAGTAGCCCACGTCGCCCGCACTCAGCTCGTCGCCGGGCTCAAGGCCGATGGGGCGCAGATGCCCGACCTCGACCACTTTATAGCGCGCGCCGGTGCCCATGAGCCTGATCTCGCTGTCGCGGCGGATCGTGCCGTCGATGAGGCGCATGAAGACGATGACGCCTCGGTAGTTGTCGTACTGGCTGTCGAAAATCAGGGCCTTGAGCGGCGCGTCCGGATCGCCCGAGGGGGCCGGGACGTTTGCCACGATGTCCTCCAGCACGGCGTCGATGTTGATGCCGGCCTTGGCGCTGATCTCGGGGGCGTCCATGGCGGGCAGGCCGATGATCTCCTCGATCTCCTCCTTGACGCGTTTGGGGTCGGCGGCGGGCAGGTCGATCTTGTTGACCACGGGTAAAATTTCCAGATTGTTGTCCAGGGCCAGATAGGTGTTGGAGAGGGTCTGGGCCTCCACGCCCTGGGAGGCGTCCACCACCAGCACGGCGCCCTCGCAGGCGGCGAGGGAGCGGGAGACCTCGTAGTTAAAGTCCACATGGCCCGGGGTGTCGATGAGGTTGAGGGTATAGGTCTCCCCGTCGGAGGCCTTGTAGCTCAGGCCCACGGCGCGGGCCTTGATGGTGATGCCGCGTTCGCGCTCAAGGTCCATGTTGTCGAGGATCTGGTCCTCCATGATGCGCTCCTCCACCGCGCCGCACTTTTCGATGAGGCGGTCGGAGAGGGTGGACTTGCCGTGGTCGATGTGGGCGATGATGGAAAAATTGCGTATATTCTTCTGGTCGATCATTGTCTGGCCTCCCTTGCTGTGTATTCACCGAGGGTGCTCTTTGCCTCCGTGATCAGATCGCGGAGCTTATCCAGATATTCCTCCGCCGTTTGGGCGGCGTTCTGCGCCGCGTCGGGCAGCTCGCTGCGGCCCAGCAGATAGTCGGCGCTCACGCCGTAGTAGTCGCAGGCGCGGCAGACAAAGCTCAGGCCCGGCTCGCGCGCGCCGTTTTCGTAGTGGCTCAGAAGCGCCTGGCTGATACCGAGCTCAGCGGCCGCCGTGCGCTGGTTGATGTTCTTCTCCCGCCTGAGCGCGGAGAGGGTCTCGGGGAAGCTCCTGTCCATGATGTTTCCTCTTGTCGTTTGATTTTGATTACAGCCTGTATATTATATCCGGGAGATTCTTCTTTGTAAATAGAAAATCTTGAAATCCGGCTGCAATCGTGCTATCTTTATTCTGTTGGAACAAAAATAAAAATGGAGGTCCTATCCATGTTTGAAAATCTCGTAGAAATTCTCAAAGCCAATCCCCGCAAGATCGTCTACACCGAGGGCACCGACGCCCGCATCCTCGAGTCCGCCGCGCGCCTGAAGAAGGACGGCTTCCTCACCCCCGTGCTCGTCGGCAATGTCGATGAGGTCAAGGCAGCAGCCGCCAAGGGCGGCTTCGACATCGAGGGTCTGGAGATCCTCGACCCCGCCACCTATCCCGATATGGACAAGTTCGTCGACGATTTCGTCGCACTGCGCAAGGGCAAGGCCACGCCCGAGGACGCCCGCGCCATGCTCATGAAGTCCAACTACTTCGGCACCATGCTCGTCAAAGAGGGCCTGGCCGACTCCCTGCTCGGCGGCGCCACCTACTCCACCGCCGACACCGTGCGTCCCGCCCTGCAGCTCGTGAAGACCAAGAAGGGCGCAAACCTCGTCTCCTCCTGCTTCATCCTCTCCCGCGGCGATGAGATGATCGCCATGGGCGACTGCGCCATCAACATCTCCTATGAGGACAAGAAGGACAAGGACGGAAACGTCGTCCTGACTGCCGCCCAGCAGGTGGCCGAGGTCGCCGTCGAGACCGCCCGCACCGCCAAGATTTTCGGCATCGACCCCAAGATCGCCATGCTCTCCTTCTCCACCAAGGGCTCCGGCAAGGGCCCCGGTCCCGAGCTCATGCGCAACGCCACCGCCATCGTCAAGGAGACCCATCCCGAGCTTGCCTGTGACGGCGAGATGCAGTTTGACGCCGCAGTCTCCCCCACCGTCGGCCAGCTCAAGTTCCCCGGCAGCAGCGTTGCCGGCTACGCCAACACCTTCATCTTCCCGGAGATCCAGTCCGGCAACATCGGCTACAAGATCGCCCAGCGCCTGGGCGGCTACATGGCCTTCGGCCCCATCCTGCAGGGCCTGAACGCCCCCATCAACGACCTCTCCCGCGGCTGCAACGCGGAGGAAGTCTACCTCATGAGCATCATCACCGCCGCGCTGGTATAATCCCGAACGAAAGGATTGACCGTAGGGGAGGGGCTTGCCCCTCCCGTGCGGTACAGTTTCTATATTTGAATTACACTACGGCGACTTCAGGACACAGTACGAAGTCGCCGCTTATTTCTGAAAGAAGTAGTTTTTGCTGCCGGGAGGGGCAAGCCCCTCCCCTACGAGGAGCCATAGGAGGTGACCGCCATGACCGATCACGAACACTACATGTCCTTCGCGCTGGAGCTGGCACGGGAAGCCGCCGCAAACGGTGAGGTGCCGGTCGGGGCCGTTGTCGTCGGGCCGGACGGAGAAATCCTCGGCCGGGGGCGCAACCGGCGGCAGGAGAGCGGCGACGCCACCGCCCACGCGGAGATCGAGGCCATACGGGAGGCATGTGCCGTCCTCGGCGACTGGCGGCTCGAGGGCTGTACGCTCTATGTCACGCTCGAGCCCTGCCCCATGTGCGCCGGAGCCGTGATCAACGCCCGTGTCCCGGTCGTGGTCTTCGGCGCGCGGGAGGCGCTCTCCGGCTCCTGCGGCAGCGTCATCGACCTGTTCTACGAGCGCTTTGGCCACCGTCCGCAGGTCTATGCCGGGGTGCTGGAGGCCGACTGCGCCGCCCTGCTCAAGGCATTCTTTCAAGCAAAGCGTTAAGAAGTGACAATTCGTTAACATTGCACATTTCCTCTTGCAAAATGCTTCATAATCCTGTACAATTTGATAGATGTAGAGACCCTGTTTTCCCCGACACTAACCTTCTGGAGGAAACGTTATGAAACACAACCTGGAAAAGAAGTTCAGCTCTTTTGACCTGATCCTGGTCCTGGCGCTGATCGTCGTGCTGCTGATCAACATTTTCGTCAGCCGCGGCCTGCCCGCGCCCGGCATGCGCAAGGCCTCCAAGAACGCGGTCACCGTCACCGGCACCGCCCCCGGCAAGGTCGGCGACGTGACGGTCGAGGTCACCGCCGACAAGGACAATATCTATTCCCTCGCCGTAACCGAGCAGAACGAGACCCCGGGCATCGGCTCCCTCGCTGTGGAGCAGCTGCCCGCCGCCATCGTGGGGGCAAACTCCCTCGCGGTGGACTCTGTCTCCTCCGCCACCGTGACGAGCGAGGCCATCAAGACCGCCGCCGCCGCGGCTCTCGAGTCTGCGGGCTTTGATCCCGCCGCCTTCGGCTACGTCGCCCCCGAGCCCGAGCCCGAGGTGGAGATCGCCGCGCCCGTCGCTGCCGAGGACGGCAAGGTCACCGCTACCGGCAAGGGCACCGGCATCGACGGCGATGTCGTCGTCGAGATCGTCGCCGACGCCAATACCATCTACGAGGTCAACATCCTCCAGCAGAATGAGACCCCGGGCATCGGCTCCGTCGCCGTGGAAAAGCTCCCCGCCGCCATCGTGGAGGCAAACTCCATCGCGGTCGACGGCGTCACCGGCGCGACCGTGACCAGCACCGCCATCAAGACCGCCATTACCGAGGCCCTGACCTCTGCGGGCTTTGATCCGGCAAACTTCGGCGCGGGCGAGGCCACCCCTGCCGCCGAGCCTGCGGCTCCCGCCGAACCCGCCGCACCTGTTGAACCCGCCGCGCCTGTTGAACCCGCACCTGTTGAGGAAGCGGCTCCCGCCGAGCCCGCACCCGCCGAAGAGCCCGCGCCCAAGGCTGAGCTGCCCGCCCCCGTTGTCGGCGAGGACGGCAAGGTCACCGCCTACGGCAGGAGCCTCGGCAAGGTCGGCGACGTGACCGTTGAGGTCGTGGCCGACGAGAATACCATCTATTCCGTCACCGTGACCGAGCAGAACGAGACCGCGGGCATCGGCTCCCGCGCCGTGGAGGAGATCCCCGCCGCGATCGTGGCGGCAAACTCCGTGGATGTGGACGCCGTCTCCGGCGCCACCATCACCACCGACGCCATCCGCGCCGCCGTGGCCTGGGCCCTCAGAGACACGCCCTTCGGCAAGACCGAGGCTGCTCCCGTTGAGGAAGCTCCCGTTGAGGAAGCTCCCGTCGAACCCGGCGAGCCCGTCAGGTCCGTGGGCAGAAGCATCGGCAAGAACGGCGACGTGGTGGTGGAGGTTCTGGCCGACCGCTGCACCATCTACGAGGTCAACGTGCTCGAGCACAGCGAGACCAAGGGTGTCGGCTCCGTCGCCGTCGACCGCATCCCCGCCGCGATCGTGGCGGCAAACAGCATCGACGTGGACGCCGTGACCGGCGCCACCATCACCACCGACGCCATTCGCGCAGCCGTCGCCAAGGCCCTCAGAGACGCGCCCTACGGTCAAGCGGCTGAGGAAACCGCCCCTGTCGAGGAAACCGCCCCCGTTGAGGTTCCGACCGAGGAAGCGGCTCCCGCCGGGCCCATTACCGTGCAGGCCACCGTCGACGGCAAAAACGGTCCCATCACCATAGAAGTCACCGCCGACGCGGAGACTGTCTATGACGTGAAGGTCCTCGGGCACAGTGAGACCACCGGGGTCGGCTCCGTTGCGGTCGACTGGCTGCCCGCGAGGATCGTCGAGGCAAACAGCATCGACATCGACGGCATCACCGGCGCCACCGTTACCTCCGACGCCATCAAGGCCGCCGTGCGCGGCGTCATGGAGCTTGCCAAAAACGGCCTGCCCGCTGAGGCCGTTCCCGCCGAGGCTGCCGCTCCCGCTGCGGAGGCCGCCGCTCCCGCCGGTTTTGTTGACATGCAGGCAAACGTCGATGGCAAGAACGGACCTATGGTGATCCGTGTCATTATCGAGGACGGCGTCATCACGGCCGTGAACGTGCTCGAGCACCATGAGACCGTGGGTGTCGGCTCTGTCGCGGTCGACTGGCTGCCCGCCCGCATCGTCGAGGCAAACAGCATTGACGTGGACGGCGTCACCGGCGCCACCGTCACCTCCGACGCCATCAAGGCCGCCGTCGGTGCCGCAATCGAGGCCGCAAGCCTTGCCCCTGCAGCTTAAAACCACAGCGGTCATTTCAAAGGGTCTGTCTCAAAATGAGGCAGGCCTTTTTGAAATCATAGTTGCAATTGACATCCCGCGCCGTTATACGGTATAATTTTTGCACAGGATTCGGCAGGATTTCCACGCATGGAAAAACTGGCGAAAACGTGATATCACTATTTTTGAAGGAGGAAAGACATGAAAAAGACCCTATCCCTGATCCTCGCAGTCATGATGCTGCTGACGCTGGCAGTCCCGGCTTATGCCGACGAGCCTGTGACCGTCACCGGCCAGGGCATCGGCATTGACGGTCCCGTGGTTGTGGAGGTCAAGGCAGACGCCACCACCATCTATGAGGTCACGATCCTCGAGCAGAACGAGACCCCGGGCATCGGCTCCGTAGCCGTGGAAAAGCTCCCCGGCGATATCGTCGCAGCGAACAGCCTGGATGTCGACGGCATCACCGGCGCCACCGTTTCCAGCACCGCCATCAAGACCGCCATCACCGAGGCGCTTGTCTCCGCAGGCTTTGATCCCGCCGCCTACACCGGCGCCGCCGCGCCCGCCGAAGACGCGGCCCCTGCCGAGGCCGAGCAGATCACGCTTGACTGCGACGTCGTGGTCATCGGCGCGGGCGGCGCAGGCATGACCGCCGCCATCACCGCCAAGGATGCGGGCGCAGAGGTCATCGTCCTCGAGAGCACCAGCTTCCCCGGCGGCAACTCCGTCCGCTCCACCGGCGGCATGAACGCCGGCCCCACCGAGTGGCGCAACGCCAATGAGTTCGGCGAAGCTGCAGGCGTGGAAGCCACTCTCAAGAAGGTCGCCAACTACCCCGACAACGAGCGCATTCAGGAGCTGGGCAAGATCGTTGAGGAGCAGTGGGCCGCCTATCAGGCCGCTCCCGAGGGCTACTTTGACACCGCCGAGCTCTTCCAGCTCGACACCCTCATCGGCGGCGGCGGCATGAACGATCCCGCCCTGGTCAAGAAGCTTGTCGAGTCCAGCCCCGACGCCATTGACTGGCTCGATTCCCTCGATCCCGAGATCGTGCTGCACAACGTGGCCGCTTTCGGCGGTGCGTCTGTCAAGCGTATTCATCGCCCCGTGGACGCAGACGGCAAAGTCGTTTCCGTCGGCGCGTATGTGGTGCCGCTTCTCCAGCAGAACCTTGAAAAGCGCGGCATCAAGCTCCTGACCGATACCCCCGCTACCGAGATCCTGGTCGATAACGGCGCTGCTGTCGGCGTGAAGGCCGAGAGCGCGGGCGCCTCCTACACCATCAACGCCAAGGCTGTCGTCATCGCCTCCGGTGGCTTCGGCGCAAATAACGACATGATCAAGGCTGTTCGCCCCGACCTGGACGGCTTCATCACCACCAACGCGCCCGGCATCCAGGGCCAGGGCATCCAGATGGCTCAGGCTGTCGGCGCGGACACCGTCGACATGGAGCAGATCCAGCTGCACCCGACCGTCCACGTGGAAGGCACCAGCGCGAACCTCATCACCGAGGGTCTGCGCGGCGACGGCGCCATCCTGGTAAATCAGGAGGGCGAGCGCTTCTTTGACGAGGTCTCCACCCGTGACAAGGTTTCCGCTGCCGAGTTCGAGCAGACCGGCGGCTACGCCTGGCTCATCGTCGACAGCCGCATGTCCGACGCCTCCAACGTCATCCAGGGCTACATCAACAAGGGCTACGCCGAAGCGGGCGACACCTATGTCGCGCTGGCTGACGCCATCGGTGTCCCTGCCGAGACCTTCATCAACACCATGACCAACTGGAACGCCTGCGTGGAGCAGAAGGCAGATCCCGAGTTCGGCCGCGTCTCCTTCGCCAACCCCCTCGACCAGGCTCCCTTCTACGCCATCAAGGTCCAGCCCGGCATCCACCACACCATGGGCGGCATCAAGATCAATGACAACGCCGAGGTCGTGAATACCGACGGTGCCGTGATCACCGGCCTCTTTGCTGCCGGCGAGGTCACCGGCGGCGTGCACGGCAACAACCGTCTCGGCGGCAACGCTGTGGCCGACTTCACCATCTACGGCCGCATCGCCGGCCAGAACGCAGCGGACTTCGCCCTCGCATCCGCCGAGCTCGCCCCCGCGGCATAAGTCATAGGCATACTCTTTTCAGGCAGGCGCGAAAGCGCCTGTCTGTTTTTTTATAATCTCCCCCTTTCTGCATATCCTAAGCAAAAAAGGGGGAATTACCATGACCTTGAAATTCTGGCGCTTGCTGCTGATCTACACCCTCGCGTCGATCATCGCGCTCACGGGCTACGCCTTTGCCGCGCACCGGCAGCTTGAGCGTCTGCGGCTGACGGCGGGCTTTGAATCCGCCCGCGCCTTTGAAGCCGCCGTCAGCGCCGCCGAGGGCTTAAGCGAGACGCTTACCAAAATCAGCTTTGTCACCGACGAGGCCCTCGGCAAGAGCCTCTGCGCCCAGGCCTACGCCGACGCCCTTTCGGCGGAGACGGCGCTGTCGATCCTGCCCTTCGACACCCAGGAGATGGAGCACCTCCAGGGCTTTCTCGGCAGGGCCGGGGACTACGCGGAAAGCCTCTGCGCCCTTCCGGAGATGGAGCTTCCCGCCGAGCACCGGGAGCATCTGCGCGCCTACGGGGTGGCGGCGGCGGACTTTGCCGGGCAGCTGCGGGAGATGCAGGCAAAGCTCCACGAGGGCAGCATCCTGATGGACACGCGGGAGCGGCGTCTTCTGAACGTGGAGGACACCGGCACCCAGAAGCTCTCGGCCCTGCTGCTGGGCGCGGACGCAAGCTTTGCCGCCCCCGAGGAGTTTGCCTACGAGGGCCGCTACAGCCCGGCGCAGGCGGACGAGGGCGGTACGCTCACGGACGCGGAGGCGATGGCGCTTGCAGCCAAAGCCGCGAACGTCGAACCCCGGGAGCTGCGGGAGGAATACGACTACGAGGGCCCGGACGGGCGGCGCTGCTACAGTGCGGGCGGGCTGCTCATCGGTGTGAGCCGCCGGGGCCTGGAATTTCTGGGCCGCTCGCGCCTCGTCAGCGGCGCGGTCCTCACCCCCGAGCAGGCACAGGAGAAGGCCGAGGCGTTTTTTGCCCGCATGGGCTATGAGGACCTGGCCCTTTATTCCGTCGGCGGCAGCGACACCGTCGCCGCCTTCGTCTACGCCCCTACCCAGGACGGCGTCATGCGCCCGGACGACGGCATTCGCATCTCCATTGCCCTGGACGACAGCAGCGTCTACGCCCTGGACGCGACGAAATACAACCCCCGGGCCGTGGAGCTGAGCTGGGACACGGACGGCGAGGCGGCCCTCGCCACGCTGCCCGAGGGTGTGGAGAGCGCCTCCGCCCGGCGGCTCATCATCAAAAGCCCCGGCGGCAGCTATCTGGCCTGCTGGGAGCTGAGCGTCACCGGCGAGGGTGAATCCGGCGCAAGCGCAAAGGTTTATGTCGACGCGCGGACCGGAAGACAGTGCAAGGTGGAGCTTGGGTAAAGTGAAAAGCGGAAAGTGAAGATATGGCAGGTTATTTTATCTTCACTTTTCACTTTTAATTTTTTAATTAAAAAATGTGAAAAAATCCAACAGTTTCTCGCGTCCTGCTGTTGCCGAATCTGAGTAGCTTGTGCTATAATACTTCGGATGGAAAAATACCCCGCGAGTCGCCGGCTCCGACGGGGGCGTTTTCCGTTGATGAAAACGCAATACAGCCCAATCAAACCAAAGGGGGTGTGCCAATGTCATTTGAAGCAATCAGCAATATTGCCCAGGCGGAAGCGGCGGCGAAGGCCTCTGTCGCCAATGCCCAGCTGCGGGCAAAGCAGCTTGCCGCCGACGCCGACAGCGCCGGAAAGCTTGCGGTGGAGTCCGCTTTGCAGAAGGCCGACCAGGAGCTTAAAGAGCTCAGTCTCAAGGTCAACGACAAGGCGACGGGCGAGGCGGAAAAGCTGTCCAGGGATCTGGAAAAGCAGAAGGCCGCGCTGCGCGCCAAGGCGCAGGGAAAGCTGGAGACGGCCGCTATGAGAGTTGTGGAAAGGATAGTGAACAGCTGAGATGGCCATTGTACAAATGAAAAAGCTCCGGCTGCTGGCTGTCCGCGACAGCAAGGAGGAGCTTCTCAAGGAGCTCATCCGCCACGGCTGCGTGGAATTTGCGGAGACGGAGGACGCCCTCACAGGCAGCGAGGCCGCAGCGTTCGTCCACCGCGAGAGCAGCGAGTTGTCGAAGCTCAAGACGCAGCACCAGACCCTCGTGCACGCCATCAATCTGCTGGACACCTACGCGCCGAAGAAGACCAAGCTCCTCTCGGCAAAGCCCGAGCTTGAGGACCGCGTCCTGCTGGACGACACCGGCCTTGCCGGGGCCCTTCGCACCGCCGAAACCCTCGAGGGCTACGACGCGCGCATCAAGCGCATCGGGGCCGAGGAGAGCAGGCTTCGCTCGGTGATCGAATCGCTCCAGCCCTGGCTTTCGCTCGACCTGCCTTTGAACTTTGAGGGCACCGAGCGCTGCAGCGCGGTGACCGGCTCCATCCCGGCGCGCTTCCCGATGGAGACCGTAAGTGCCGCCATCGAGGCGGTGGACGAGGAGGCGGAGATTTTCTCCGTCCATGAGGAGAAAAAGGCCCACTACGTGCTCTTGGTGTGCATGCGCGAAAAGCTCGCCGAGATGCAGGACGCCCTGCGTCCCTTCGGCTTTACGGCGTCCGCGCTCACCGGCATGACGGGCACCGCCCGCGAGTGCCAGCTCAACGCCGAACAGGAGCTCAAGCAGCTTGCCGCCGAGAAAGAAAACTGCGTGCACTACATCATCGACGACGCCGTACATAGGGACGAGCTTAAGCTCGCCGCCGACCGCGTGAACGTCAAGATGTCCCTGGCGGAGGCGGAGGAACGCCTCTGCGGCACGGACAGCGTCCTTGTGATGGAGGGCTGGATCCCCGCCTACCGGGAACAGGAGCTCAACCAGCTCTTTGAGCGCTTCGGCTGCGCCTGGGAGACGGTCGAGCCCGAGGAGGACGAGTATCCCCGTGTTCCCGTGAAGCTTGAAAACAACAAATTTACCGATTCGATGAACATGGTGACCAACATGTACTCGCTGCCCGCCTACGGCAGCGTGGACGCAAACCCGCTGATGGCCCCCTTCTTCATTCTGTTTTACGGACTGATGATGGCGGACATGGGTTACGGGCTCATCATGATCCTGGCGGCTCTGGTCGCCATGAAAAAGATCAAGCCCAAGGCGGGCACGCTCTCGTTCTGCAGGCTTCTGCTCTACGGCGGGATCTCCACCTTTGTGATGGGCGCTTTGACCGGCGGCTTCTTCGGCGACGCGCCGAAGGTGATTGCGGGCATGTTCGGTTCCACCTGGCCGGGACTGCCGCATCTGTTCAGTCCCGTGGAAAACAGCACCCAGGTCCTGTACGGGGCCATGGTGCTCGGCATGATCCACCTGAACACCGGCATGGTGGTCAACTTCGTCCAGCGCTGGAAGCACGGCGACAAGCTCGGTGCCATTCTGGAGGAGGGCGCCCAGTGGGTCATCCTCGTGGGCGGCCTGCTGCTGATCTCGCAGATGATGCTTTTCAAAGAGGCGGCGATGCTTCACAACATCGGCCTCGGGGTCATCGGCCTCGGCGTTGCGATGCTGCTCATCGGCGCGATGCGCAGCGCTACCGGCATCGGCAAACTCACGGCCCCCTTCTCCTGCATCTACAACACCCTGACCGGCTGGTTCGGCGACGTGCTGAGCTACTCGCGTATCATGGCGCTGATGCTGGCGGGCGGCGTCGTTGCCCAGGTGTTCAACACCATCGCGGCCATGCCGTCGGCAAATGGGGTAACGCCCGTCTCGGGCATCATCTTCATCGTGGTGTTCCTGATCGGACATGCGCTGAACTTCGCGCTGAACCTCCTCGGCTGCTTCGTGCATGACCTGAGACTGCAGTGCCTGGAGTTCTTCGGCAAGTTCTACAAGGACGGCGGCAAGCCCTTCGAGCCGCTGCGCATCCGGACGCAATACATCAATCCCCAGGAATGATTCTCTTTTTTGATAAAGGAAGGATTACTGACAAGATGAAAAAAATCTTTGCTCTGCTGCTCTGCCTCTCCCTGGTGCTGAGCCTCACCGCGGGTCTCACCGCATCCGCCGAGGAGGGCTTCGATCCCAATCTCGCGGGCGCATGGGTCCTGGACAAGGCCGAGGACAACGACAGCGACTCCGAGCTGCTGGAAAAACTCTTCAAGGATCTGTTCTTCCTGCCCGACGGCAGCTTCTCCTGCGCGGCGCTTCCCTTCCCGTATCTCGCCGCCATGAAGCAGGAGGCCCCGAAGGCCGAGACAGCAAACGGCACCATTGTTCTTGACGCCCTGGCCGATTCCCTGTCCGACGCGGCCTACAGTCTCTTCTCGATCCTGCCGGAGGAAAACGCGGAATACGCCAAGGAGCTCAAAACGATCTCCGAGCTGCGCGTCACGTATGAGTTCTTCGACATCCCCGAAGAGGGCTACGCCGACTACACCCCGCACAACGACCTGGAGAAGACCCTCTTCAAGGCGGACAGCAAGGACGGCCTGAAGATCCGCGTCTCGGCCATCGTGACCAAGGACGGGCTCGACCGCCAGGCCTTTGAGGCCTCCGGCAGCTTCCACAAGACCATCAACGAGGAATACATGATGGCCTACCTGACCGGCGAGTGGACCGACAGCTCCGAAAACGCCTGGACCTTCGGCTATGTCCAGAAGGACGGCGAGCCGGTCTACCAGTACTCGGTATGGCTCGCAAACGGCGACTACCACGAGAGCGATCACGGCTACGGCCCCTGGACCCACTACGCGGGCGACACCGTCTACGGCACCCTGGAGCCCTATTTTGACGGCGCAAGCACGCAGTACAAGATCACCGCTCTGACCGCGGACACCATGACCCTGCGCGACGAGGTCGGCGAGATCGTCATGACCCGCGCAGAATAAAAACCCCGAACGCAAAACCGTAATACACACTGTATCAGTTTTATCAATTTATAGGAGGAAAACACAATGGATTTTCTGAACACCATCGGCGGCTACGCGCTTGGCATTCTGGGCGCCGGCCTTGCGGCATTCATGGCGGGCATCGGCTCTGCCAAGGGCACCGGCATCGCCGGTGAAGCGGGCGCGGGCCTCGTCAGTGAGGACCCCTCCAAGTTCGGCAAGGCGATGATCCTCCAGGTCATCCCCGGCACCCAGGGTCTGTACGGCTTCGTTATCTGGTTCCTCGCGTTCAACAAGCTCGTCCCCGGCATGACCGTCGCCCAGGGCCTGCAGGTCCTCGGCGCGTGCCTGCCCATCGCCATCGGCGGCATGATCTCCGGCATCGCCCAGGGCAAGGTTGCGGCCGCGTCCATCAACATTCTGGCCAAGAAGCCCGACGACTGGTCCAAGGGCATGATCCTCTGCATCACCGTCGAGTTCTACGCCATCCTGTCCCTGCTGGCTTCCTTCATGATGCTCAACGGCATCAGCCTGTAAGCATACCGGGAAGGGGAAAGCTATGAAGGGCACGGAAAAAATCATCGCACATATTCAGGCCGACGCCAAAGCGCAGACCGACGCGATCCTCGCACATGCCGAGGATACCTGCGCCGACATCCGCGCCGCTTATGAAAAGCAGGCGAAGGAGGCCTATGCCGAGAGAATCCGCGCCGGTGTCAAGGCCAACCAGGACCGGCTTGACAGCATGAACCGCCTGGCCAGCATGGAGGGCCGCAAGTCCCTCCTGGCCCTCAAGCAGGAGATGGTGGCGGAGAGCTTTGACCTTGCGGTCGAAAAGCTCACGAAGCTCCCGGCAAAGGAGTACACCGCCTTTCTCGCAAAGCTGGCGGCGAAGGCCAGCGTCACCGGAGACGAGGAGATCGTGCTCAACGCCCATGACCGCAAGGCTTACGGCCCCGAGGTCGTGGAGGCCGCCAACAAGGCGCTCGCAAACGGAAAGCTCACGCTCTCCGAAAAGACCGGCGATTTCAAGGGTGGCCTGATCCTGCGCCGCGGGAACATCGAGGCCAACTGCACGGCGGAGCTGCTTGTGGATCTCTGCCGCGACGATATGGCCGCCGAGCTCGCCGGCGTTCTCTTCGGCTGATGGATTCCCATCGAGGGAGGGAAAGAATTGTCAACGAAAAAAGAAGCGTATCTGTGCGTGTCGGCCATGCTCCGCGCGAGGGAGCCGAGGCTCCTCAACGACGAGAGGGCCGCGCGCATGTTAGACGCCGCCTCCTTTGAGGACGCCGCCAAGATCCTGACGGACTGCGGGTATCCCGACATGTCCCGCTTCACGGCGGCGGAGGTGGAGCAGGCCCTCGCCGAACACCGCGCAGAGATATTCGACGAGCTTGCCCGCCTGTCCCCCGACAAGGAGCTGGTGGATGTCTTCAAGCTCAAATACGATTACCACAATGCCAAGGCCATCATCAAGGCCGAGGCCGTCGGCACCAATGCAAAGCGCCTGCTGTCCGACGCGGGCAGGGTCCCGGGCGAAAAGCTTCTGGAGCTCTATAACGAGGAGCACTACAGCCAGCTTCCCCCGGTGCTCGGCAAGGCCATGGCGGAGGCCAAGGCGCTGCTCGCCCGCACGGCCAACCCCCAGCTTTCGGACTTTGTGCTGGACAAGGCCTACTTCGCCGAGCTCCGGGCCATAGCCGAGAGCCTCAAGAGCGATTTTCTGCGCGGCTACGCCAAAACCCTCGCCGACAGCGCAAACCTCAAGAGCGCCGTGCGTACCCTGCGTATGGGCAAGAACCGGGACTTCCTTGAGGAGGTGCTGGTGGACGGCGGCAGCGTCGGGGTGCAGAGCCTGATGGCTGCCGACAAGGAGCAGCTTCCCGCGCTCTTTGCCCACACCCCGCTGGAAAAGGCAGCGGCCCTGGGGGCGGAGGCTCTCTCGGGCGGCGGCATGACCGCCTTCGAGCGCGCCTGCGACAACGGCGTGAACGCCTACCTGCGTGAGGCCAAGCTCGTAAGCTACGGCCCCGAGGCGGTGCTTGCGTATCTGGCGGCGGTCGAGGGCGAGATCCAGGCGGTGCGTATGATTCTGACGGGCAGGCTTGCCGGCGTAAGGCCGCAGGCGATCCGGGAAAGGCTGCGTGAGCTGTATGCTTAAAATTGCCGTTATAGGCGGGCGTGACACGGTCATGGGCTTCAAGGCCCTGGGGCTGGACACCTTCCCCGCCGAAAATGCCAGCGAAGCCGGGAAGCTCCTCCGGCAGCTCACCCACGAAAGTGAGGAGGAGTACGCCATCATCTACATTGAGGAGACCTTCGCCCAGCAGCTCAGCAGCGAGATCGCCAAGTTCAAGGACAGCCCCAGCCCCGCCATCATTCTGATCCCGGGCCGCGAGGGCAGCATCGGACTCGGCCTGCAGGCCCTGCACGACGCGGTGGAACGCGCCGTCGGCACCAACATTCTGGGAGACTAAAAATTTTACTCCGTCGGAGCGGTATGCCATAGAGGCAATGGAGAGAACGTCCGTTTCTGTCATTGCGAACCAGTGACCGATGTCACTGGTGTGGCAATCCGCATCTCCCTGCGGCCTGAAAAGGAAACGGATTCCCACGCCAGTGTGCGCACTGGCTCGGAATGACAGGCCTTGGGAGCTGCCGGGTTCTCCGACAATGCGTATACAAAATTCCCGTTCTGACCCTGCAAGGGTACAGAGCGGAAGGAGGAAAGTAATGAGCGGAACAATTACCAAGGTATCCGGACCGCTTGTCGTGGCCGAGGGCCTGGCGGACGCCAACGTCTCCGACGTTGTGCGCGTGGGCTCTCAGCGCCTGATCGGCGAGATCCTGAATATGACCGGCGACACCGCCTCCATCCAGGTCTATGAGGAAACCTCCGGCCTGGGCCCCGGCGCGGCGGTCGTGACCACCGGTATGCCCATGTCCGTTGAGCTCGGACCCGGCATGCTGGACAATATCTATGACGGCATCCAGCGCCCCCTGCCCGAGATGCGCGCCCTGAGCGGCGACTGCATCACGAGGGGCACCGATGTCCCCGCCCTGAACCGCAGCAAAAAATGGGAGTTTGTCCCGGTTGCCAAGCCCGGCGACAAGGTCGGCCCCGGCGATGTGCTGGGCACCGTCCAGGAGACCAGCGCGATCCTGCACAAGATCATGGTCCCCAACGGCGTCAAGGGCGAGGTGACCTGGGTCATCAAAAAGGGCGAATATACTGTCGATGAGACCGTTGCCAAGGTCAAAACCGACAAGGGTGAGCGCGCCCTTACCATGGTGCAGCGCTGGCCCGTGCGTATCCAGCGCCCCTACGCGAGAAAGTTCGTCCCGGCGCGGCCCATGAACTCCGGCCAGCGCATCATCGACACCCTCTTCCCCATCGCCAAGGGCGGCACCGCCGCAGTCCCCGGCCCCTTCGGCTCGGGCAAGACGGTCGTGCAGCACCAGCTGGCCAAGTGGTCCGACGTGGACATCGTGGTCTACATCGGCTGCGGCGAGCGCGGCAATGAGATGACCGACGTTCTGATGGAGTTCCCGGAACTGAAAGACCCCCGCAACGGTGAGCCGCTGATGAAGCGTACCGTCCTGATTGCAAACACCTCCGACATGCCGGTGGCTGCCCGTGAGGCGTCCATCTACACCGGCATCACCATCGCCGAGTATTTCCGCGACATGGGCTACGACGTGGCTGTTCTGGCTGACTCCACTTCACGCTGGGCCGAGGCTCTGCGTGAGATGTCCGGCCGTCTGGAAGAGATGCCCGGCGAAGAGGGCTACCCCGCCTACCTCGCCTCGCGGCTTGCCCAGTTCTACGAGCGTGCGGGCGTGGTGCAGTGCTTAGGTTCTGAAGACCGCCGCGGCTCCGTCACCGCCATCGGCGCTGTTTCGCCTCCGGGCGGCGATATCTCCGAGCCTGTCTCCCAGGCCACCATGCGTATCGTCAAGGTGTTCTGGGCACTGGACTCCAGCCTCGCCTATGCCCGTCACTTCCCGGCCATCAACTGGCTGACCTCCTACTCCCTGTACATGGACACCCTGCGCGGCTGGTACACCGAGCAGTTCGGTGAGAAATACATGCAGAACCGCGAGAAGGCCATGCACATCCTCCAGGAGGAGAGCGAGCTGCAGGAGATCGTCCGCCTCGTCGGTCAGGATTCCCTCAGCCCCGCCGACCGCCTCACCATGGAGACAGCCAAGATGATCCGCGAGGACTTTCTGCAGCAGAACGCCTTCGTCGACGAGGACGCCTTCTCCTCCTATGCCAAGCAGTACCGCCTGCTGGACATGGTCCTGGAGTACGACGTGCTGTGCCGCGCGGCGCTTGACAAGCACGCGGACCTCGACGGCCTCATCGCCATCGACGCGCGCGAAAAGATCGGCCGTGCCAAGATGGCCGACGCGAAGACCTTCGGCGCCGATTACGACGCCATCATCGACGAGATGAAGCAGCAGATCGAGGACGTAATCGCCGGAGGTGAGGAAGAATGATCAAGGAATATAAAACCATACGTGAGATCGCAAGCCCCCTGATGGTGGTTGAGCACGTCGAGGGTGTCACCTACGACGAGCTGGGCGAGATCGAGCTTCCCAGCGGGGAAGTGCGCCGCTGCAAGGTGCTTGAGGTCGAGGGCGACAAGGCGGTCGTACAGCTCTTTGAATCCGCTCAGGGCATCAACCTCGCCGAGTCCAAGGTCCGCTTCCTGGGCCACCCCCAGCAGCTCGCGGTCTCCGAGGATATGCTGGGCCGCGTCTTCAACGGCATGGGCCAGCCCATCGACGGCGGCCCCGCCATCCTGGCCGACGCCCACATGGACATCAACGGCCTGCCCATGAACCCCGCCGCCCGCGCCTACCCTGCCGAGTTTATCCAGACGGGCGTTTCCACCATCGACGGTCTGAACACCCTGGTCCGCGGCCAGAAGCTGCCGATCTTCTCCGGCTCCGGCCTGCCCCACGCGGCACTGGCTGCCCAGATCGCGCGTCAGGCCAAGGTGCTGGGCGACAACGAGACCTTCGCCGTCGTCTTCGCCGCCATCGGCATCACCTTTGAGGAGTCCGAGTATTTCATCAACGACTTTAGGCGCACCGGCGCCATCGACCGCACCGTGGTCTTCTCGAACCTCGCAAACGACCCCGCGGTCGAGCGTATCGCCACCCCGCGCATGGCGCTGACCGCCGCCGAGTATCTGGCCTTCGAGAAGGACATGCACGTGCTGGTCATCCTGACCGACATCACCAACTACGCCGAGGCTCTGCGTGAGATCTCCGCCGCCAAGAAGGAAGTCCCCGGCCGCCGCGGCTATCCCGGCTACATGTACACCGACCTTGCCACCATGTACGAGCGCGCAGGCCGCCGCATCGGGCACAAGGGCTCCATCACCATGATCCCTATCCTCACGATGCCCGAGGACGACAAGACCCACCCGATCCCGGACCTCACCGGTTACATCACCGAGGGCCAGATCATCCTGAGCCGCGAGCTGCACCGCAAGGGCATCGTGCCGCCCGTGAACGTCCTGCCGTCCCTGAGCCGACTCAAGGACAAGGGCATCGGCGAGGGCAAGACCCGCGAGGACCACGCCGGCACCATGAACCAGCTCTTTGCCGCCTATTCCCGCGGCAAGGACGCCAAGGAGCTCATGACCATTCTGGGCGAGGCGGCGCTGAGCGAGGACGACAAGCTCTTCGCCAAGTTTGCCGAGGAGTTTGAAAAGGTCTATGTCAACCAGGGCAACGAGACCAACCGCTCCATCGAGGAGACGCTGAACATCGGCTGGGAGCTGCTGAGCATTCTGCCCAAGCGTGAGCTCAAGCGCATCAAGCCCGAGTACATTGAGAAGTATTTGCCCAAAAAGTAAAACTTCTTCGATTGCGAAACTGCGTTTCACAATCGAGGAACTCGCGCTCATCGCACACGGCGGTGCGCAACACGCCGTGTTTGGTCGGCGCGAGGCCTCGCTAAGCTCGGCTCAGGGAGTTTTTGAGGCGGCAAAGCTGCCTCAAAAACGATTGTATTTCCCTCCGGGGAAAGTGATTTATCGTTTTCGCAATCGGTATCCTATCACGAATATTGGAGGTGATGCTTTTTGGCAGGTACTGCAATAATCCCGACCAGAATGGTTCTCAATCAGCTCAAGGGCAGGCTCAAGACCGCGCGGCGCGGCCACAAGCTCTTGAAGGACAAGCGCGACGAGCTGATGCGCCAGTTCATGGACGTGGTCAGGCGCAACAAGATGCTGCGTGAGCGCGTCGAGGAGGGCCTTACAGAGGCCTTTGCGAGCCTGCAGGTGGCAAGCTCCATCATGTCGCCCGAGATGCTGGAGCAGGCGCTGTTGTACCCCAGGCAGAGCGTGGAGCTCGGCATGAAGTACAAGAACATCATGAGCGTCAACGTCCCGGTCTACAGCTTTCAGACCAAGAACAACGATCCCACGGAGATCTACCCCTACGGCTTTGCGCAGACCAGCGGCGAGCTGGACGACGCGCTGGAGCATATGGCGAAGGTCTTCGAGGACATGCTGGAGCTGGCCGAGGTGGAAAAGACCATGCAGCTTCTGGCGGAGGAGATCGAAAAGACCCGCCGCCGCGTCAACGCTCTTGAGTACGTGATGATCCCCGATCTGGAATCGAACATCAAGTACATCACCATGAAGCTGGAGGAGAACGAGAACGCCACAAAGGTGCGTCTTCTCAAGGTCAAGGAAATGGTGCTCCAGGAAGCCCACAACTACAAACAATAGCAAGACAAAACGGCGGCCTCGCAAACGCGAAGCCGCCGGTTTTGTTTATTCTTTTTCATCGTCCGGGCCGAGGTGCAGATGGTAAAGGATCCTTTCAAAGGTATACTTTGCATCGTGCTCCCTGCAGCAGCGCACCAGCCCGCGTGCTTTTCGCGGGGCCCAGGTGATCGCGCGCCCAAGTCGGAAGGACACGGAGCCTTTGATGGAATTGAGTTCTCCCTCCAGGTTCCGGGCCTCACGGTCTCTGTCTTGTGTCAGGCCGCTCACCACTTTGTCGTGGAAAGCGTCAATCTGATCCAGAAGGATCTCTGTTTGCCTGTCAAAGCGCGGCTCGTCTGGCAGCGTGCCTTTTTCGAGGCTTTCGATCAGCGAAGTCCAGTAGGCCGTAATGTCTGTCTCCTCATAACGCAGAGCGCTGTTATAGATGGCATCGCTCCGCCGCTGCCATTCCTCCGGGTCGTTGACAAGGCGCACGATGGCCTCCGCTGCCGCCTCGGCGTCCAGCTGAGGGACCGTGACCGCGCCGTCGATCAGTTCGTTGTAGGAAAGCCACGGCAGCTCATACAGCACCGTGGGCAGGCCGTAGGACGCCGCCTCAAACAGCACCAGCGGGAAACACTCCCAGCGAGAGGTCATCAGAAAGAGGGAGCAGCTCTCATACCAGAGCGTCACGTCCGTATGGAAGCCCTCCATGATCACGTTCCGGGATAAACTCTCCGCCGCTATGCTCTCCATGAGTTCCTTTTCCAGGTTAACACCATCCGCCCCGACCACATGACAGACGATTTCCGGGTCACGGGCGCAGACCTCCCGCATGATGCGCGGGATCTCCAGCGGCTGCTTTTGCGATGAGATCCGCCCCAGCCACAGGATGTGCTTGCCGTAAGTCGCCCGCTTACAAGCACTCGCTTTCACGATGCAGGGGTTCGGGATATATACGCTCCGGGGATTGCAGCGCGACCAATAACGCCGATCTGTCTCCGAAAGCGTGACAATCCCGTCTGCAAGGCTGTAGGTTTGCAGCCACTCTTCCATCCGCATCGCTGTATGTTCATACAGGACGCTGCAGTAATTATGCACATGAACAAGAAAGGCCGGATGTCCCTCCGCCCGCTTGACACTCAAAAGATCCCAAAACAAAACAGGCTCCATCCATTGCGAGTAAAAAACCGCATCTATCCGATGTCTGGTAATGATCTCCTGCCATTTGTCCGCACGGGGCGCAAAGTTTTTCGCGGTACTCTGCCAAAACGGCGGCAATTGCTCCCGTATCACCAGGGGAGACGTCGGGTAATCCTCTTCATTCGGTGCCTCGTCGCTGATCAGCACGACCCGGTATTTTGGCTTTCCGTCTTCGTCCCGCAGCTCGGCCAGCAGAGAGCCAAGCTGCGTAACCACGCGTTCTGTACCGCCGTTTCTGAATCTGTAATAGTACAGGCCGATCGTTTTGATGGGACGCCCCTCAAATTTCAGGAAATCCGCCCCGGTGAGTGCTTCGGCGATCTGCGCGCGTTTATCCCAGGCGTACCGGGCAAGCATCTTGACGAAGCCGGTTCCGCCCATTCCCCACGCGGACTCCATTGCAAGATATGCAGAGCCTTGATCCTTCTTTTGTACTTTGGCATGCAGATTGGAGATTTGCTCGCCAACGAACAGTCCCTCGATGCTGTCAACCGCAATGCGCGCTGCTTCTACCGGCAAACCGTCGTCAGGCATTCCACGTTCAAGACCAGAGACATATTGGTCAAGAGCGTACCAAACGCGGGCGCTTTGACAGTGCTGGGAAAACAGCTCCAAACTCATTTCTCTGTGTCCGCTTATACCGCGACCATAGGCATAATGGTACAGGCGTTCTTCTATGCCCAGATAGGTTTTGCTCCTTAGTAGGATGAAAAAGATTGCAAAAACATCAGTCGCCTTCTTAAAATAGACCTCTCTCTCCTCGGAAAACACACTCCTCAGCATTTGGCCTTTGTAGAGCTTATTCCATATATTCCATGTAAAGATTTTCTTCTTAAAGCAGGCGCTGATCAGCGGTTCTGTCAGTGTCTTGCCCGTGTATGGTCTGAAATATTTCTCCATATACTCGATGTCTGTCTTTGTATTGTTTCCAAAGTTTTCTACAAACACACCGTATTGAAGAATATCCACGCCGCTTTCTGTCGCTTTTTCATAGGCTTTTTTGCAAGCATCATGTTCCAGCCAGTCATCTGCGTCAACAAACATGATGTGCATTCCGCGGGAAAGCCTAACAGCATCCTCTATGCATCTCGACTGTGACTGATTGCTTTGATGGCGAATGATACGAATACGTTTGTCCCTTTCGGCAGCCGACTCAATATGTTTGAGGGTCGCATCCGCTGAGCAGTCGTCCACAACGATAATCTCGATCTCCCGCAGCGTCTGGTTCATCACGCTCTCCAGGCACTGGTCGATATATTTCTCTGTGTTGTAGGCCGCGATCAGCACGGAAACTTTGACGCTTTCGTTCATTTTTAATCCCTCGCTTAATCTATAATCTTGTATCTTATAGTATATAAAGCGTTGACAGTATCTGTCAAGCGTCCAGGCAACTCGAAACAGGAGGCGTCAGGAAGCATGTGCCCCTGCGGTAAGACGGGTTCATTACTAAAAAAGGACGATGCAAAACGCATCGTCCTGTTTTCGCTTTCCCCGATTTGAAGCCCAGCCCAGCGGGTTCAAATCGGAAAGGAAGAAAAATGCTGCCGGTCGATGCCGTGCCGCTTGCGGTGCGGCATGACCTTGCAGTATTTTTCTGACGTTAGAAGCTCGCCTTTCTCACGCCGGGGATCTGGCCCTTGTAAGCCAGTTCACGGAAGCAGATACGGCAGATGCCGTAGTTGCGCAGGTAGGCGTGGGGACGGCCGCAGATCTTGCAGCGGTTGTACTTGCGGGTGGAGAACTTCGCAGGGGCCTGCTGTTTGAGAATCATCGATTTCTTAGCCATTGTTTCGTCCTCCTATCAGCTCACGAACGGGGCGCCCATCAGTCTGAGCAGCTCGCGCGCCTCTTCATCGGTCTGCGCGGTGGTGGTGATGGCAATGTTCATGCCGCGCAGCTTCTCGATCTTATCGTACTCGATTTCGGGGAAGATGATCTGCTCCTTGAGGCCCAGGCTGTAGTTGCCGCGGCCGTCGAAGGCGTCGGCGCTGATGCCGCGGAAGTCGCGGACACGGGGCAGCGCCACGTTGAGCAGACGATCCAGGAACTCCCACATGCGGTCCTGACGCAGGGTGACCTTGACGCCGACCTTCATGCCCTCACGAAGCTTGAAGTTTGCAACGGACTTGCGGGCGGCAGTGGCGACGGCGTGCTGACCGGTGATCGCGGAGATCTCCTTGATGACGCCCTCGAGAGCCTTGGCATTGTCCTTGCAGTCGCCGCAGCCGACGGAGACGACGATCTTGTCGATCTTCGGGATCTGCATCACAGACTTGTACTGGTATTTCTGCATCAGAGCAGGAGCAACTTCCTCAAGATACTTTTTCTTCATTCTTGTCATGTCAGTTTACTCCTTTCTCTCAGATTTCCGCGCCGCACTTCTTGCAGACGCGAACCTTCTTGTCACCCTCGACCTTGTGGCCGACGCGGGTGGCCTTGCCGCACTTGGGGCAGACGAGCTGAACCTTGGAGGCATAGATGGGGGTCTCGACCTTGATGATGCCGCCCTCTTCGCCCTGCTTGCGGGGCTTCTGGTGCTTGGTGGCGACATTCACGCCCTCGACGATGACCTTGGCGGCCTTCGGATCGGAGACGAGGATCTTGCCCTGCTTGCCCTTGTCCTTGCCGGACAGAACAACGACTTTATCGTCTTTCTTGATGTTCATTCTCATGCCCTCCCTTAAATCACTTCGGGAGCCAGCGACAGGATCTTCATGTATTCCTTGTCACGGAGCTCACGGGCGACGGGCCCAAAGATACGGGTGCCGCGGGGGTTCTTATCGCCGGTGTTGATGAGAACGGCAGCGTTCTCGTCAAAGCGGACATAGGTGCCGTCAGCGCGGCGAACGGGCTTGACGGTGCGGACGACGACGGCCTTGACCACATCGCCCTTCTTGACGGAGCCGCCCGGGGCCGCCTTGCGGACGGAGCAGACGATCACGTCGCCGATGCTCGCGTACTTGCGCTTGGAGCCGCCCAGCACGCGGATGCACTTTAACTCTTTGGCGCCGGTATTGTCGGCGACCTTCAGATAAGTTTCCTGCTGTATCATTCTGGCGCCTCCTTACTTTGCCTTCTCAACGATCTCGACCACGCGCCATCTCTTGTCCTTGGACAGGGGGCGGGTCTCCATCACGCGCACGATGTCGCCGACACCGCACTCGTTTTTCTCATCATGGGCCTTGAGTCTGTAGGTGCGGCCGATGATCTTCTTGTAGGTCTTGTGGGCAACACGGTCCTCAACGGTGACGACGACGGTCTTGTCCATCTTGTCGGATACGACCTTGCCGACGCGGGTCTTCCGGGAAGTAGTTCTCGTTTCGTTCATTATTCCTTACCTCCTCAGTTCTGCTTCTCGCGGAGCACGGTCTTCACGCGCGCGATGTCACGACGGGTCGCAGAGATCTTGGTGGGGTTGTCAAGATGATTCGTGGCATGCTGCATACGGAGCATGAACAGGTCCTTCTTCAGGTCGACGAGCTTGCTCTCAAGCTCGGCTACGGACATGGAGCGTATTTCGTTTGCCTTCATCTCATTCACCACCGTTCTCGGACTCGGTGCCCGCCGCGACGATCTTCGTCTTGATGGGCAGTTTGTGGCTGGCAAGGCGGAGAGCCTCGCGGGCGGTCTCTTCGGGCACACCTGCGATCTCGAACATCACTCTGCCGGGCTTGACGACAGCGACCCAGTACTCGGGGGAGCCTTTACCGGAACCCATACGGGTCTCGGCGGGCTTTGCGGTGACGGGCTTGTCGGGGAAGATCTTGATCCAGACCTGACCGCCGCGCTTGGTGTAGCGGGTCATGGCGATACGGGCCGCCTCGATCTGGTTGGAGGTGATCCAGCCGGGCTCCTGACGTTGCCGCGCAGGGCTTTGCCCTTCATACGGCCGCGCTGAACTCTGCGGTATTTAACTCTCTTGGGCATTAACATTAGTTGTTGCCTCCTTCCTGAGGAGCGGCGGGACGGGGACCGCGGTTAAAGCTGCCCTGACCCTGGGGTCTGCTGCCGTAGGGACGGCGCTCGCCGCCCTGCTGGCCCTGAGGACGTCCGCCCTCGCGGCCTTCGCGGTTGAAGCCGCCCTGACCGCCGCGGCGATCATCACGGCGTCCGCCTCTGCGGTCGTCACGACGACGACGCTCGCCTGCGGGCTTGCTCAGATCCATGGTGCGCGGGGTGGTGCGCAGCGTCTGGGAGAGGACCTCACCTTTGTAGATCCAGACCTTGATGCCGATACGGCCGTAGGTGGTGTTTGCCTCGGCAAAGCCGTAGTCGATGTCGGCGCGGATGGTCTGAAGGGGAATGGTGCCCTCGTGGTAGCACTCGGATCTTGCGATCTCGGCGCCGCCCAGACGGCCGCCGCACTTGACCTTGATGCCGCGGGCGCCCATGCGCATGGCACGGCCCATGGCGTTCTTCATGGCACGGCGGAAGCCGATGCGCTTCTCGAGCTGCTGCGCGATGTTCTCGGCGACCAGCTGAGCGTTGGTATCGGGGGTGCGGACCTCAACGATGGAGAGGGCGACGGACTTGCCGATCATCTTCTCGACCTGCTGGCGCAGAGCCTCGATCTGCTCGCCGCCCTTGCCGATGACGACGCCGGGTCTGGAGCAGTGGATATAAATGCGAACCTTTGCGGAATCGCGCTCTATCTCGATGGTGGGGACACCGGCGGAATAGAGGGTCTTCTTCAGAAACTCGCGGATCTTGTAGTCCTCGACGATCAGGTCGCCGACCTTGTCCTCGCGTGCATACCAGCGGGAATCCCAATCCTTGATAACGCCGACGCGCAGGCCATGGGGATTAACTTTCTGTCCCATAATTCTGCCTCCTTCCCTTAGTCTCTCTCAGCCACGCAGATGGTGATGTGGCTGGTGCGCTTGTTGATGCGGTACATACGGCCCTGAGCTCTGGGCATGCCCCTCTTGAGGATGGGGCCGGCGCCGACGTAGGTCTGGCAGACATAGAGCTTCTCGGGGTCCATCTCGAAATTGTTCTCGGCATTGGCAGCGGCGCTGTCAAGCACCTTGATCATCAGCTCGCAGCCGGCCTTGGGGGTGTGCTCCATCAGGGCGCGGGCAAGCTTGACGTCCTTGCCGCGGATCATGTTGCAGATGATCTCAACCTTGCGGGGGGAAATACGGGCGTACTTATGCTCGGCCCGGGCAATTTTCTTTTCGTCCATTGTCTGACCTCCTCTTACTTGCCGGTCTTGCTGCCGGCGTGGCCGCGGAAGGTACGGGTGGGGGCGAACTCGCCCAGCTTGTGGCCGACCATATCCTCGGTGACGTACACGGGCACATGACGGCGGCCGTCGTGGACGGCGATGGTGTGTCCGACGAAGGACGGGAAGATCGTGGAGGAACGGCTCCAGGTCTTGACGACCTGCTTGTTGCCGCTCTTGTTCATCTCATCGACTCTCTTCAGGAGCTCGGGAGCTGCGAAGGGGCCCTTTTTAATGCTTCTGCTCATTTACGATTCCCTCCTTACTTGGCGTTGCGGCGCTTGACGATGAACTTATCGGTGCGGTTCTTCGTCTTGCGGGTCTTGTAACCCAGTGCGGGCTTGCCCCACGGGGTGACAGGGCCGGGACGGCCGACGATGTTGCCGACCTGGCCGATGGTGGCAAAGCAGTCCATGCGGACCTTGCGCATCTCGCCGGAAGGCAGACGCACGGTGGCCATGCCGTTTTCCTTGGCCATGAGCTGAGCGGCGACGCCGGCGCTGCGGACAAGCTGCGCGCCCTTGCCGGGGTAGAGCTCGATGTTGTGGATGACGGTGCCGACGGGGATGTTGGCCATGGGCAGGGCGTTGCCGGGCTTGATGTCGGCAGCGGCGGAAGCCATGACCGCGTCGCCCGTGCCGAGGCCCACGGGGGCGAGAATGTAGCGGCGCTCGCCGTCGGCATACTCGACCAGAGCGATGTAGGCGCTGCGGTTGGGATCGTACTCGAGACGGAGGACCTTGCCCTCGACCTCGCGCTTGTCGCGTTTAAAGTCGATGACGCGGTACTTCTGGCGGTTGCCGCCGCCCTGGTGGCGGACGGTGATGTGGCCGTAGCTGTTGCGGCCGGCGTTCTTCTTGAGGACCTCAACGAGGCTCTTCTCGGGTTTTGCGTGTTTATCGACTCCGTCGAAGCCGGAGACGCTCATATGGCGTCTGGAAGGAGTAGTCGGTCTGTAGGTTTTGATAGCCATTTATTCTTCCTCCTTAAACCATGCCTTCGAAGAGCTCGATGTTCTTGGAATCGGCGCTCAGCTTGACAACGGCCTTTTTCCAGGAAGCGGTGCGGCCTGCGGGGTAAGCGCCCTGGCGCTTTTCCTTGCCGTGCACGTTCGTGGTGGTGACCTTGATCACGGTCACGTCGAAGATCTCTTCGATGGCCTTCTTGATCTCGATCTTGTTGGCGTCCTTGGCGACCTCAAAGGCATACTTCTTGATGTCCAGGTCTTCCATGGACTGCTCGGTGATGATGGGGCGAATGACGACATCATATGCGGTCTTCATCAGGCGAACACCTCCTCGATCTTGGCGAGGGCGGCCTTGTCAACCACCATCTTGCCGTTGGTGAGAATCATATAGGGGCTGAGGATGTTGGCGAAGGTGCACTCGACGCCGTCGATGTTGCGGGCGGACTTGAGAACCTTTTCGTCAACGTTCTCGGTCACGACGAGGGCCTTGCCGTCCACACCGATCTTGGTGAGGAGCTTTGCGAAGGTCTTGGTCTTGATCTCATCCATCTTCATGCCGTCAATGACCAGGATCTCGCCCTCGGCAGCCTTGGAGGACAGAGCGGACTTGAGAGCCAGGCGTCTGACCTTCTTGTTGAGGGTGTAGCTGTAGTCGCGGGGCTTGGGAGCGAAGGCGACGCCGCCGTGATACCACACGGGGGAGCCGGCGTAACCGGCACGGGCGCGGCCGGTGCCCTTCTGGCGCCACGGCTTGCGGGTGGTGTAGCTGACCTCACCCTTGGTGAGGGCGCTCTGGGTGCCCTGACGGCAGTTGGCCAGGTGATTCTTGACCACGTCATGCAGGACGCTCTTGTTCGGCTCGACGCCGAAGATGGCCTCGGAGAGCTCGATCTGACCGATCTTCTCGCCTGCCATATTGAAAACATTAGCAGTAGGCATTTATGCTGCTCTCCTTTCCTTAACGAGTACGGGCGGAAGCCTTCTGGGGATTGCCGCGCCCGGACTGCTTCTGCGGGTTGAGGGTGACCTGACCGGCATCGCCCTTCTTGACGGGCTGAACCTTGACGGTATCCTTGATATACACGATGCTGCCCTTGGGGCCGGGGATAGCGCCGCGAACGGCGATGAGATTCAGCTCAGCGTCGACCTTGACGACGTCAAGGTTCTGAACGGTGACCTGGTCAACACCCATGTGACCGGCCTGCTTCTTGCCCGGGAAAATGCGGGAAGGATCGGTGCTGGAGCCCATGGAGCCCGCGTGACGGTGAACAGGACCGCCGCCGTGGCTGGTGGGGGTGCGGCCCTGGCCGAAGCGCTTGATAACGCCCGCGTAGCCGTGGCCCTTGCTGGTGCCGGTAACGTCGACCTTGTCGCCCTCGGCGAAGATGTCAGCCTTGACAGTGTCGCCGACCTCGAGCTTGGAAGAGTCCGCAAGACGGAACTCCTTGAGGTGCTTGACCATGCCTACGCCCGCCTTCTTGAGATGGCCGGCTTCGGGCTTGGTGAGCTTCTTCTCGGCTACTTCCTCGTAACCGAACTGGACGGCATCGTAGCCTTCCTTGTCCTTGGTCATCTTGGAGACGACCGTGCAGGGACCGGCTTCGATAACGGTCACGGGAATGACCTTGCCGGCCTCGTCGAAGATCTGCGTCATGCCGACCTTCTTGCCAATAATGGCCTTCTTCATATTTTTTCCTCCTTGGTTATTGGTTACCTCGCTTTCAATACGTCACGGGGATCGTGCGGATTTGAAGTTTGTTTTCTCGACAGGTGCATTTTACAGCACCGGGATTCGGACTTGCTTCAAGTCGGCGCCTTTCGCCGCAGCCGTATTCAGAGGCTGGCAACTTAACCCGTCCGCGAACGCAAGTCACGGACTTTGGGTCATTTATAATGTGTGGGCCCGGTTGTGAACCGGGAACTTGGCCGTCTGTTTTTCAGGCAGACGATGGTGTGTTTGCCTTTTAAAGCTTGATCTCGATTTCGACGCCGGCGGGAACCTCGAGGTTCATCAGGGCCTCGACCGTCTTCTGGGTGGGGGCGACGATGTCGATGAGGCGCTTGTGGGTGCGGCGCTCGAACTGCTCACGGCTGTCCTTGTACTTGTGGACGGCGCGCAGGATGGTGACGATCTCGGTCTTGGTGTCTCGGCGGCCTTGTCGATGAGCTGGTGGTCATAAGCCTTGAGGCGGATGCGGATCATGTTCTTTGCTGCTGCCATGGGTGTTTTCTCCTTTTTCGTACGTTTTTTGTGACGGCATTGGCTCCGTCCTTATGCGTACGGATGAAACCTTTTGTTACCCGTATACACACAACCGTGCGTATCAGGCCGCGTCCGAAAAACAAACCGGCTTTTCTGGCCGGTTCGCACTCCGCGCCGCGCGATATACGCGTGTATCGGAGAGGTTTCAGCCGCCCGATTGCGTACCGGAAAACCGGTACCGGACATACTCCACGGAAGTTACCTCGGAGTCCCGAGCAATCTCCCGCTTCATCGCATAATACGTCTGTGCTCCGCACAGGCGCTTATTTAATATACCAGTACAGGTGACATAAGTCAAGAACTTTTTTGGCTTTTTGCAAGAAAATTTTTCATGTTTTTTGTGATCACTGACGAAAATGGTTTCATTGCGGTAAAAGGATTAAATAGTACACTATATATGGTAGGGGTGATTTGCGGATCGCCCCTGCTTCCATCTAAAAGTCTTGTAAATTCATATTAGGTGACATCAACTTTCCCGCCGCGTCATTGCGAGACAGTGCGCACACTGTCGTGGCAATCCGCATCTCCCAGCGGCCAGGATAGGAAACGGATTGCCACACCAGTGACATCGGTCACTGGTTCGCAATGACAGGTGGGAAGATAGTGTCTACTGAGTCAGTATGGTACTCGAAATATCGTTGTTAACGTTTGGATTCTCTGCCACAGTAAAACAAAAACTCCGCCTCGGGTGAGACGGAGTTTTGTTAGCTTAAACTCAAATAAATTACTTGAGCTCGACGGTAGCGCCGACAGCCTCGAGCTGAGCCTTGAGGGCCTCGGCGTCTTCCTTGGAAACGCCTTCCTTGATCTTGGCGGGAACGCCTTCGACCATAGCCTTTGCCTCGGCGAGGCCGAGACCGGTGATGCCGCGGACTTCCTTGATGACCTTGATCTTCTCAGCACCGAAGCTGGTCATGACAACGTCAAACTCGGTCTTCTCTTCGACGACGGGGCCGGCAGCGACTGCGGGACCGGCGGCGACAGCGGCGGCGGAGACACCGAAGGTGTCCTCGAGGGCGTGGACGAGCTCGCTGAGCTCAAGAACGGAAAGGCCTTTGATCTCTTCGATCATGGCGGCGATTTTTTCACTCATGATAATATCCTCCATTAAAAATCTTTGTGACGCCGATTATTCGGCTGCGGGGGCTTCGACGGAGCCGCCCTTCTGCTCGAGAATCTGACCGAGGCAGACGGCGAGACCCGTGATGGGCGCGATCATAGTGCCCAGAACCTTGGAATACAGAGCTTCCTTGGAACCGAGAGTGGACATCATTTCGATCTCCGCGTCATTGAGGACCTTGCCCTCCATGAAGGCGGCCTTGACGTTGAAACGATCGCCCAGCTTCTTGCTGTAATCATTGATGATACGGAAAGGAGCGATGGGGTCCTTCTCGGCGGTGGCCAGAGAGGTGGTGCCGTTGAGGACGTGATCGAGATCACTCATCCCCAGCTTGTCCAGGGCCTTTCTGGTCAGCGTGTTCTTGACGACGGAATACTCGACGCCGTCCTTGCGCAGCTCGGCGCGCAGAGCGGTGTCCTCGGCCACGGTGATACCGCGGTAGTCAACGATGACGCCGGCGCCTGCGTTCTGGATACGCTGGGCGAGAGCTTCGACGATCGCCTGTTTTTCGCTGAGAACCTTTGCGTTAGGCATGTGTGTTTTTCACCTCCACACGATTGATACCGCGCTCAAAAAGAAAAGCCCCCGCGTCATAAAGACGCAAGGACACGAAACGATCAAGAATCATGTTGATGTCCTCGGCAGGACTTACGGGCATACACCCACCTGCTGTCTTCGGAGCGCTCAGATAATATAACAGGTATGCGTGGAATTGTCAAGCAATTCTTTCAAAAAAATCTGGAGTTTGGAGTTAAGGAGCGCCTTCGGCGCATATTAAACTCGTCGCGCAGCGACTCCTTAACTCCACTTTTCACTTTCCACTTTTCGCTTTCAAAACTTACGCTTTCCCGAACTCCTTCTGATAAAGCTTCACCAGCTTCGGCGGGCCCCAGCAGAGGAAGAGCGCAACGGCGGTGCCGACCGCTGTCTGCAAAATCTGGAACGGGAGCTTTGCCACCGCGTAGGCAGGCGTGCTGTAGACGAAGGCGCGGCCCAGGCTGTAGCCCGTGAAGGTGATGACCCAACCGATCACGCTGCCGATGAGGGAGGCGGGGAAGGGCTTCTCCTTCATGAAGCGGTGGACGAACAGGGAAATCACCACCGCCTGCAGGCCGTGTACCGCAAGCGACACGAACATGGGCGCAGGGTAAAAGAGCATATCGCCGATGAAGGCCCCGACGCCGCCCACCAGGAAGGCGTAGAACGGCTCGAGCAGGATCGCCGCCGTGACGATGACCACGTCGTTCAAATACATATGACCGCCCGGGACGGGGATCGACAGGACGCTGGTGCTCATGATGATGTTCAGCGCCATCAGCAGGGCCGTCACGGTCAGGTCCTTGGTACGGAATTTCTTTTCGTTCACAGAAAACCAACCCCTTGACTTTTGGTATGGCTGCATTATAATCAGAAACTGAACTTATGTATATTGCCAGTTAAGGAGTTTTTTATAAGACCAGATGAAATACACGATTGACCGCGCGGCGCGAAAGAGCGCCTATATGCAGATCTACGAACAGCTCAAGGCGGATATCGTCTCCGGCGTGATCCCACGGGGGACAAAGCTGCCCTCCAAGCGTCTGCTGGCCGGGGAGCTGGGCGTGAGCCTCGTGACGGTGGAGCACGCGCTGAACCTGCTCGTGGACGAGGGCTACGCCGAGGCGCGGGAGCGCTCGGGGCTCTACGCCTGCTTCGGCGGCGCGGCGGGGAACGAGACGCCGCTGCCCCTTGCCGTCGCTCCAGCCGCGCCTCTCAGCGCCCCGGCGGACTTTCCGTTCTCGGTCCTGGCCAAGACCATGCGCCGGGTACTCACGGAGTACGACCGCCGCCTGCTCGCGCGCAGTCCCGGCGGCGGCGTGCCCGAACTGCGGCAGGCCATCGCGGCCTACATCGCCCGCAGCCGTGGCCTGAGTGTCTCGCCGGAGCGCATCCTGGTGGGCGCGGGCGCGGAGTATCTCTATTCGCTCATCGCCCAGTTTTTCGGTCAGGGCATCCGCATCGCCCTGGAGGACCCCTGTTACAGCCGCATCCGCCAGGTGTACGAGGCAAACGGTGCGCGCTGCTTCGGCCTTCCGATGGGCGCGGACGGCATCCTCTCGGCGGCGCTCTCGGACTGCGAGGCGGAGGTCCTGCACGTCACGCCCTTCAACAGCTTTCCCAGCCATGTCACGGCCTCGGTCTCCAAGCGCCACGAGTACGCCGCCTGGGCACACGCGCGGGAAAGCTTCATTGTTGAGGACGATTACGACGCGGAGCTGGCCTCGGTGACGAAGCAGATCGAGACGATATGCTCCCTCGCCCCGGAGCGGGTGCTGTACCTCAACACCTTCTCACGCAGCTTTGCCCCCTCCATGCGCACGGCCTATCTGGTGCTACCGGAGGGGCTTGTGGAGCCCTGGCGGCAAAAGCTGGGCTTCTACGCCTGCGCCGTCCCGGTCTTTGAGCAGTACGTCCTCGCGGCGTTTTTAAACAGCGGCGAGCTGGAACGCTACATCAACCGACGGCGGCGCAAGCTGCGGCAGGGCATAAAAAAATAGCGCTGCAAAAGCAGCGCTTTTTTTATTCGATCAGACGAGCTCGATCACGGCGACCTCGGCGGCGTCGCCGCGGCGGGCGCCGATGCGGGTGATGCGGGTGTAGCCGCCGTTGCGGTCGGCATACTTCGGGGCGATCTCGTCAAAGACCTTCTTGGCCACGTCCTCGCGGGTGATGAAGGACAGCGCCTGACGGTAGGCCGCCAGATCCTTCGCCTTGCCGAGGGTGATCATCTTCTCGGCCAGAGGGGCGATTTCCTTGCAGCGGGTGACGGTGGTCTCCATGCGGCCGGTGTCCAGGAAGTCGGTCACCTGCTGACGGAGCATCGCCATGCGCTGGGAAGTGGTCTTGCCGAGTTTTCTTGTACCAGGCATAATATCGTTTCCTCCTAAATTGAGAGCTTAACAGGTAGCTTAGTTGTTGTTGTCGTCGCTGGCGAGGGACAGACCCATCATGGTCAGCTTGTGCTCGACCTCTTCCAGGGACTTGCGGCCAAGGTTGCGGACCTTGATCATCTCGTCCTGGGTCTTGCTCACCAGATCCTCAACCGTGTTGATGTTCGCGCGCTTGAGGCAGTTGAAGCTTCTCACGGACAGATCCAGCTCTTCGATGGTCATCTTGAGCATGGTGTCGGGCTCCTTCTCGACCTTCTCGACGACGGTGGAACCGGCGCTGATGGTGTCGGAGAGGTTGGTGAAAAGCGTGAAATGGTCGCAGAGGATCTTCGCGCCCAGAGAGACGGCGTCCCTTGCGGTCATGGTCTTGTCCGTCCAGACCTCGATGGTCAGCTTGTCAAAGTCGGTCTGATTGCCGACACGGGTGTTTTCCACCGTGTAGTTGACCTTGAGGACCGGGGTATAGATGGAGTCGACGGGGATGGTGCCGATGGGCATCTGGGGGTTCTTGTTCTTGTCGGCGGAGACGTAGCCTCTGCCGTGGTCAAGGACCAGCTCCATGCTCAGCGCACCGTCGGGACCGAGGGTCGCGATGGGCTGCTCGGGGTTGAGGATCTCCACCTCGGCGTCGGGCTTGATGTCGCCGGCGGTGACAAGGCCCTCGCCGGAGGCTTCAATGTAGACGGTCTTCGGGCCTTCGGAGTGCAGGCGGGCGATGATGCTCTTGACGTTGAGCACGATCTCCGTCACGTCCTCCTTGACGCCGGGGATGGTGGAAAACTCATGCTGAACACCGGCGATCTTGATGCTGGTGCATGCGATGCCGGGGAGGGAAGAGAGAAGTACCCTGCGAAGAGAGTTACCAAGCGTAGTACCATAGCCGCGCTCCAGAGGCTCGATGATATATTTGCCGTACGAGCTGTCTGCGGGCGTTTCAATGCACTCGATACGCGGCTTTTTAATTTCGATCATATAGTTATATAACCCTCCTTATAAGATTGCCCGTAATGGGCTGCGGTGATTCAGCTTACCAATTTCGTGAGGGTGTCTATTACTTGGAGTACAACTCGACGATGAGGCGCTCTTCGACGGGCAGATCGATATCTTCTCTGGCGGGGACGGCGACGACCTTGCCGACCATGTTGTTTGCGTCGAAGTCAAGCCACTTGGGGATGACGTGGTACGCGTTTGCCTCGAGATTGGCCTTGAAGCGCTCGATGCTGCGGCTGCTCTCTTTGATGGCGATGACCATGCCGGGCTTCACCTGGTAGCTGGGGATGTTGACCTTGCGGCCGTTGACGGTGAAGTGGCCGTGGTTGACCATCTGACGGGCCTCGCGGCGGGTAGCGGCGTAGCCCAGACGGTAGATGACGTTGTCCAGACGGCTCTCCAGCTGGATGAGGAGGTTCTCGCCGGTCTTGCCGGACATGCGCTCGGCGCGCTCGTAGTAACCGCGGAACTGCTTCTCCAGCACGCCGTACACGAACTTGACCTTCTGCTTCTCCTGCAGCTGCAGGGCGTACTCGGACTTTTTACGCCTGACCTGGCTGTTGGAATTTCTGGTGGTTTCCTTCTTGAAATAGCCCATGGTGGCGGGGCTGATGCCCAGCGCCTTTGCGTGCTTGGCAATGGGCTCTCTGTTCTTAGCCATAACAGTCTATCCTCCTTTTCTTATACACGACGACGTTTCGGAGGACGGCAGCCATTGTGAGGAATGGGAGTGACATCCTTGATCATCGTAACCTCGAGACCGGCGGTCTGGAGGGCGCGGATGGCGGCCTCACGGCCCGAGCCGGGACCCTTGACGAAAACTTCGACGGTCTTCAGGCCATGCTCCATGGCGGCCTTGGCGGCCGTCTCGGCTGCGGTCTGTGCGGCGAAGGGGGTAGACTTCTTGCTTCCGCGGAAGCCCAGGCCGCCGGCGGAGGCCCAGGAGATCGCGTTGCCCTGGGTATCGGTCACGGTGACCATGGTGTTGTTGAAGGAAGAGCTGATATGAACCTGGCCCTTTTCAATGTTCTTGCGCTCTCTTCTGCGAGTTCTGACTTTCTTCTTGGCGTTGTTTGCTGCCATAATCCATATCCCTCCTTACTTCTTCTTATTCGCGATGGTGCGTTTCGGACCCTTGCGGGTGCGGGCATTGGTCTTGGAGCGCTGGCCGCGCACGGGCAGGCCGCGGCGATGGCGCAGACCGCGGTAGCAGCCGATCTCGGTCAGGCGCTTGATGTCAAGCGCGGTCTGGCGGCGCAGGTCGCCTTCCACGATGTAGTGGTGGTCGATGCACTCACGCAGCTTGGCCTCTTCCTCATCTGTGAGGTCCTTGACTCTGGTGTCGGGGTTGATCCCGGTCATTTCGAGGATCTTGTTTGCGCTGGTTCTGCCAATGCCGTAGACGTAGGTGAGACCGATTTCGATTCTCTTGTCCTTGGGCAGGTCAACGCCGGCTATACGTGCCATACTGATTAATCATCCTTTCGATTATTTTCCGCATTTACACGACGCGGGGACTTATTCCCGCCGGAGGGAGCCTCCGTGTCCATGCGGGATGAGTGTATAAGGACAGGATTTCCTGCTGTGCAGGTTCCGTGTCTCTGTGGTTATGTGAGGCTTTCGCCTCGAGGTGGGTGGCTGCGGCAGTCTTTCCCGGCTCCCCCACTGGGGGAGCTGTCAGCGCCGTTTACGGCGATGACTGAGAGGGCATCGGTCGACGCACGACCCTCTCCGCCCCGGTGTGCGCACCGGGGCACCTCCCCCAAGGGGGGGAGGCAAGCTCACCTGTCAGCCTCGTATCTCGCGATTAACCCTGGCGCTGCTTGTGCTTGGGGTTCTCGCAGATCACCATGACTTTACCCTTGCGCTTGATGATCTTGCACTTTTCGCACATGGGCTTCACGGAAGGTCTTACTTTCATTTGTTATACCTCCTACTTGCTTCTCCACACGATGCGGCCGCGGGTGATGTCATACGGAGACATCTGCACCGTGACCTTATCGCCGGGAAGGATCCTGATAAAGTTCATCCGGAGCTTGCCGGAAATGTGGGCAAGGATCACGTGGCCTTTGCCGATATCCACCTTGAACATGGTGTTGGGCAGAGACTCGACGACCGTGCCTTCAAGTTCGATTACATCGTCTTTTGCCAAAGGTGTTTCCTCCCAAGATCAAATCAAATATCGTCTGCCATTGTCAGGATCTCCGGCTCGCCGTCGGTGATCAGAATGGTGTTTTCGTAGTGAGCGGCCAGGGAATGATCCGCGGACACCACCGTCCAGCCGTCGGCCAGAACGTTGACGTGCCAGTCGCCGGCGCAGACCATCGGCTCGACGCAGATGGTCATGCCCTCGACAAGGCGCGGATTGGGTCTTGCGCGCTCGGGGCGGTAGTTGGGCACCTCGGGCGCCTCATGCATGCTGCGGCCGATGCCGTGGCCGACATAGTCGCGCACGACGGAAAAGCCGTTACTCTCCACGTACTCCTGTACCGCCGCGCCGATGTCGGCGATGCGGTAGCCCACCTTCGCAAACTTGATGCCCTCGAAGAAGGCCTGACGCGTGACGGCGATCAGCTTCTTGGCTTCCTCGCTCACCTCGCCGACGGGGTATGTCCCCGCGCAGTCGCCCACGAAGCCCTTGTAGGTCGCGCACAGGTCGATGGAGACGATGTCTCCGTTATGGACCACGCGCTTGCCGGGGATGCCGTGGATGACCTGCTCGTTCACCGAGACGCAGGTGGCGGCGGGAAAGCCCGCGTAGCCGAGGCAGCTGGGCTTGGCGCCGGATTTCACAATGAACTCATGTACCGCCTTGTCAATCTGCTTCGTAGTCAAACCGTCGCGGACGGCCTGGCGGCCCATGGATCTTGCGCCGGCCGCGATCTTTGCGGCCTGACGCATGATCTCGATTTCTGATTTGGACTTGATATAGATCGTGTCGGACATGTTCAGATCCCCAGACAATCCCGGATCGCTGCGGTGGTGACCTCGATGGTCGGCTGGTTCTGAACCTCGCGCAGCTTGCCGCGCTCGGCGTAGAAGGCCTTGAGAGGCTCGGTATCGCGGTGGTAGGTCGTCAGGCGGTCCTTCACGGTCTCGGGGGCGTCATCCTTGCGGATAGTCAGCTCGCCGCCGCAGAAGTCGCACTTGCCCTCCACCTTGGGGGGATTGTTTTCCACATGGAAGGTGGCGCTGCAGTCCTTGCAGGTCCTGCGGCCGGACATGCGCTTGACGATCACCTCGTCCTCGACTTCGATGGACAGGGCGCAGTCAATGTCGATGCCCATGTCTTCCATGGTCTGGGCCTGGGGGATGGTGCGGGGCACGCCGTCAAGGATATACCCATTGGCGCAGTCGGGCTCGCTGAGCCGTTCCTGAATGATGCCGATGATGACCTCATCGGGGACGAGCTTGCCGGACTCCACATAGCTTTTGGCCTTGAGGCCGACCTCGGTGCCGGCCTTCATGGCGGCGCGGAGGATATTGCCGGTGGAGATGGTCGGGATCTCCAGCAGTCTCGAGAGGATTTCCGCCTGCGTGCCTTTTCCGGCGCCGGGGGCGCCGAGGAGGATCAGTCTCATGCTGCGCTCCTTTCCTTAATCCAGGAAGCCCTTGTAGTTACGCATGAGCATCTGGGCCTCGAGGGCGCGGATGGTCTCAAGCGCGACACCGACAACGATGATGATGGAGGTGCCGCCGAGGGACAGGCCCGTCTTTGCGGCAGCGTCGGAGAAGTGCGAGATGAGAATGGGGACGACGGCGATGATGCCCAGGTAGATCGCGCCGAAGAGGGTGATCTTGTTGAGGACCTTCTGGATAAAATCGCTCGTCGGCTTGCCGGGACGGAACCCGGGGATGTAGCCGCCGTTCTTCTTCAGGTTGTTGGCAACTTCGACGGGGTTGAACTGGATGGTGGAGTAGAAGTAGGCGAAGAAGATGATGAGCAGCAGGTAAATGATCGCGTAGGGGATGGAGTTGGTGCCGAACCAGGTGCTGACCCAGCCGCTGGTCTTGCCGGTGAAGGCCGCGATGGTCGCGGGGACAGAGGCGATGGACTGGGCGAAGATGATGGGCATAACGCCGGACATGTTCACCTTCATGGGCAGGTAGGTGCTCTGGCCGCCGTACATCTTGCGTCCGACGACGCGCTTGGCGTACTGGACGGGGATGCGGCGCTCGGCATCATTGACGAACACGATCAGGATCACGATCGCCAGCGCACCGAGGAACATCAGGATCGCGACAAAGACGTTGAGCTCGCCGCGGATGATGTTGGAGATGGTGGTGATGATCGCGGTGGGGAAGCGGGAGATGATGCTGGCAAACAGGATCATGGAGATGCCGTTGCCGATGCCGAACTCGGTGATCTGCTCGCCGAGCCACATGATCAGCGCGGAGCCGGAGGTGAAGGTCAGGATGATGACAATCGCGGCCCAGACGTTGCCGGTGGCCTCGGGGGTGAGGATGCCGTAGTTCTTGATGAGCATGTAGAAGCCGAAGCCCTGCAGCAGGCCGATCGCCACGGTGGCGTAACGGGTGATGGAGGCGATCTTCTTGCGGCCCTCTTCGCCCTCTTCCTTGCTCATGCGCTCAAGGGCAGGGATGGCGATGCAGAGGAGCTGAATGATGATGCTCGCATTGATGTAGGGCTGGATGCTCAGTGCGAAGATGGTGGCCTGGGAAAAGGCGCCGCCGGACATGACGTTCAGCAGGCCCAGGACGGTGTTCTGCAGCTGCATGAAGTAGGTCTGCAGAGCAGCGACGTTGACATAGGGGACAGGGATGGCGTTGCCGAGACGATACAGCGCCAGGATGAGCAGTGTGAAGAGGATCTTTTTACGGAGCTCTTCGATCTTCCATGCGTTGCGTAATGTCTGAAGCACTTAGACCACCTCTGCCTTTCCGCCGGCCGCCTCGATCTTCTGTTTTGCGGTTTCGGAAAAAGCAGAAGCTTTTACGGTCAGCTTCTTGGTAACTTCACCGTTGCCAAGGAACTTGACGCCGTACTTGCAGTGGGAGATGATGCCGGCGTCCTTGATGGCCTGTACATCGACGACGGAGCCGTCCTCAAAACGGTCCAGAACAGAAACGTTAAGAGCGTCAAGGGGCTTCGCAAAGATATTATTGAAACCTCTCTTGGGGATGCGGCGTGCCAGAGGCATCTGGCCGCCTTCGAAGCCGATGCGGGTACCGCCGCCGCTGCGGGCCTTCTGGCCCTTGTGGCCGCGGCCTGCGGTCTTGCCGTTACCGGTGGCGTGGCCTCTGCCCTTGCGCTTGTCGACATGGGTGGAGCCGGCTACGGGAGAAAGATCATGGATATACATTCTCTGGCCCTCCTTATTCTTCGGTTACCTGGACGAGATAGCCGATCTTGGCGATCTTGCCGCGGGTCTGGGGATTGTCGGGCTGCAGAGTCTCGTTGCCGATCTTGTGCAGGCCGAGAGAGTAGGCAGTCGCGATGTGCTTGTCGTGTCTGCCGTTGAGGCTCTTGACGAGCTTGATTCTGAGATTAGCCATCTTTCGCCCTCCTTAGCCCTGAACTTCTTCAGGAGTCTTGCCTCTGACGGCGGCGACCTGCTGGGCGTTGCGCAGAGACTTCAGGCCTTCCATCGTGGCTGCCACGACGTTGGCGGGGTTGTTGGTGCGCAGGCACTTGGTACGGATATTGGAGATACCCGCAGCCTCGACGACCGCACGCACGGCACCGCCGGCGATAACGCCGGTGCCTTCGGGGGCGGGCTTGAGCAGCACGCGGCCGGCACCGAACGCGCCGAGGACCTCATGGGGAATGGTGGTACCCTGGAGGGTGACGGTGACGATATTCTTCTTGGCGTCCTCGAGGCCCTTGCGGATGGCCTCGGAGACCTCGTTGGCCTTGCCCATGCCGAAGCCGACGCGGCCCTTGCCGTCGCCGACGACGCAGAGCGCGGAGAACTTCGCCACACGGCCGCCCTTGACGGTCTTGCTGACGCGGTTGAGGGAAACTACCTTCTCGATGAACTCAGAGGGCGCCTCTTCCTTATTGCGGCGGTCTCTTCTGTCATTGTTGTAAGCCATGTTGTTGTCCCCCTCCCTTAGAATTTCAGGCCGCCCTCGCGGGCGCCGTCTGCCAGTGCCTGGACGCGGCCATGATAAATGTAGCCGCCGCGGTCAAACACGACTTCTTCGATGCCCTTCTTGAGGGCGCGCTCGGCGACCATGGCGCCGACCTTCTTTGCGGCCTCGACGTTGCCGCCGTTGCCTTCGAAGCCCTTCTCAACGCTGGAGGCGGACACGAGGGTGTTGCCGGCTACGTCGTCGATGATCTGGGCATAGATGTTGTTCTCGCTGCGAAATACGCTCAGGCGGGGTCTCTCGGGGGTACCGGAGATCTTGCCGCGTACTCTCTGATGGCGCTTGATGCGCTGGCCTCTGGTATCGGGTCTCTTAATCATTCAGGCACACCTCCGTTTACTTGGCGCCGGTCTTGCCTTCTTTGCGGCGGATCGTCTCGTAGTCGTACTTGATGCCCTTGCCCTTGTAAGGCTCGGGAGGTCTCTTACCACGGACTTCGGCTGCAAACTGGCCGACCTTCTGCTTGTCGATACCCTTGATGACGATGTGGTTTGCGTCGGGGACGTCGATCTGGATGTCCTCGTTCTCGCTCATGATGACCTGGTGGGAATAGCCCAGGTTCATGACCAGGTTCTTGCCTTCCTTCTGGGCGCGGTAGCCGACGCCGTTGATCTCCAGCTTCTTCTCAAAGCCGTGGGTCACGCCGATGACCATGTTGTCGATCAGCGTACGGGTCAGACCGTGCAGGGAACGGTTTTCCTTGGTGTCGTCGGGACGGGAGACATGGATGACGCCGCCTTCGATGTCGATCTTCATCTGGGGGACGAGGGTGCGCTCGATGCTGCCCTTGGGGCCCTTGACGGTGACGTGGTTGTGCTCGTCGACCTTGACTTCAACGCCGGCGGGGATGGTGATGGGTGCTCTACCGATTCTAGACATTGTGTTCCCTCCTTACCATACGAATGCCAGGACTTCGCCGCCGACATGCTCCTTGCGAGCCTGCTTGTCGGTCATGACGCCCTTGGAGGTGGAGATGATGGCAATGCCGAGACCCTTGAGCACGCGGGGGAGCTCATCGGCGCCCGCGTAAACGCGGAGACCGGGCTTGCTCACGCGGCGCAGGCCCTGGATGGCCTTCTCTTTGCCGGGGAGATACTTGAGGGTGATGCGGATGATGCCCTGGGTACCGTCGTCGATGACCTGGTAGTTCTTGATGTAGCCCTCGCTCAGAAGGATCTCGGCGATGGCCTTCTTCATCTTGGACGCAGGCACGTCAACGGACTCATGCTTGGCGCTTCCGGCGTTGCGGATGCGGGTCAGCATATCGGCAATGGGGTCGGTGATCTGCATGTGGTTTTCCTCCTGTATTTAGAGTTACCGGGGCTGTGCCCGGTGTGGCGACGGAGGTACTGTGCCAATACATGATTGGCCACAGCCTTTCCGCGTCAGAAGAAGCTCGCTCCACTCCGCTTTCCCGGTTTCCGTAAGTGCCGCGGAAGCTGCGTATCCGCTCCCTCCTTCTTCCTTTTCAAAACGAACCCGCTTCGCTGGGCTTCGTTTTGATGGGGACGAGAGACGCGGACGCTCGCTCCACTCCGCTTTTGCTCTGCCCGTCCGCGTCCCGCTTCGCTCCGCCTGCCTGGGTTTGCCAGCGGTACGGTACTTTCACGCAACGCATCCGGGTGTTTCGCGTTTTCGGCTGAACTTTGCGCTGTTTCCGTCGTGAGCTTGAAAACAGCGCTTTGCTCCCCCGAATATCCACGCCAGAAATGTGACCTGTAAGCGGCGGTCCTTTCCGTCATGCGCGGGATTCGAAAGGGAGTGCAATCGTGCTTCTTTATTCGGTTCGACGGGAGTGATCGGTTCCCGCCGGACAAATCCATATATTACAGGAACGACACCGGTTTGTCAATCCTTTTTTCGGCGTTGCGCCGAATTTTTTTGAAAAATTTTGTGAAGGATTTACGAAAAAGTGAAAAGTGAAAATTGGAAAGCGGAAAGAAGGAGCGGCTTCGCCGCGATTGAAATTTGGCTCCCTCATTGAGGGAGCTGGCACCAGTGCCGCGGCAGTGGTGACTGAAGGAGTCCCCCGTTACTTTAACCGGGCGCAAACCACAGGGACTCCCTCCGTTACGACGGCAAGCCGCCGTGCCACCTCCCTCGGAGAGAGAGGCAATTATAATCCGTCCGCGCAGCGGACACCTTCACTTCACTTTTCACTTTTCACTTTCCACTTTCCACTTTGCCGCTTGCGTGGTATAATACTCCCACTTTAAGAAAGACGGTATATACATGTTTTCTGGCTTCAGTGAAAAAACCGGCGGCTTCCTTTGGGAGCTGGCCTTCAATAACGAGCGGCCCTGGTTCCTCGCCCACAAGCAGGAATTTGAGGACTTTGTCAACACCCCATTTAAAACGCTTGCGTCCGAGTCCTTCGCGCTCTTTACCGGGCGCTGCCCCGATTTTGAGGGGAGCGTCCACGTCTCGCGCATCTACCGCGACGCGCGGCGGCTCTTCGGGCGCGGGCCGTACAAGGACCATCTGTGGTTCTCCGTCACGGACAGCGCCGTGGTCCACAACGGGCCCATGCTCTGGTTTGAGATCTCGCCCGCGCATTACAGCTACGGCATGGGCTGGTACGGGGCGACACCGGTACAGATGGAGGCCTTCCGCCGCTCGATCGACGCAAACCCCGCCCGCTTCCGCAGGCTCGCCCAGCAGCTTGAGCGCAAGGGCTGGCTACTCGGCGGCGAGAGCTACAAGCGCCCCAAGGCCATGCACGGCGACGCGCTCATCGACAGCTGGTATAACCGCAAGTATGCGGGCGTGCACAAGGAGTTCGACCTGGGCGGGGACGCCTATACCGAGGCGCTGCCCGGCATCGTGGCGGACGCCTTCTCCGAGCTTCTGCCCATGTACCGCTATCTGATGGAGGTCTATCTCTCCTGCCCGGAGGAAATGAAGCGATAATCAATTGCGAATACGATTCGCAATTGAGAGCTCGCGCTTATCGCACACGGCGGACTGTAACACGCCGTGTTTGGTCGGCGCGAGGCCTCGCTATGCTCGGCTCAGGGTGTTTTTGAGAAAGCAAAGCTCTCTCAAAAACGATTGAAATTTCTTTGGAACGCGAACCTGGTTTTCACAATTAATGAACGAGATTAAAAGATTGCCCGGAGGAAGGCCATGCAGCAACAATGCCCAGCGCCGCGGGCGGCAATCATCATGCCCGCCTACAACGCGGAAAAGACAATCGAACGCACCGTGCGCAGTATCCTGGACCAGACTGTGGGGGATCTGCTGCTGCTGGCGGTAAACGACGGCTCCACGGATGAAACCGCCGCGATCCTCGAGCGCCTGCACGAAGAGGACGCGCGCGTCTGCCCGATCACAGTCGAAAACGGCGGCCCCGCCAGAGCGCGAAACCTCGCCCTCGATCTGGTGCCGCCGGGGACGGAGTACCTGATGTTCTCCGACGCGGACGACCTGCTCGCCTCCGACGCGCTGGAGTACGCCATCGAAAACGCCGGGGACGCGGATCTCGTGCTGATGGGCTTTTCGATCCTGAACCCGGACGGCAGCGAGGCCAGGTACAGCGAGCCCGCCGCCCGCTACACGCCGGACACTCTCGGCCCCGCCCTCGGGCGGCTTTACAAGGCAAACCTGTTAAACCAGGTCTGGGGCAAGCTGTTCCGGGCGGGCCTCGTGCTGGACAACCGTCTGCGCTTCCCCGACTACCGCTGGGGCGAGGACCGGCTGTTCATCTACGACTGCCTCGAGCGCGCCGGGAGCGTGGCCGTGCTGCCGGAATGCAAATATCAGTACATCATGTACCCCGGCGAAAGCCTCATCACGAGGTATTATAATAGGAAGCTCGACATCTGCGTGGAGTCCGACCGGCGCATGGAGGCGCTGTGCGAGCGCTTCGGCGTGACGGACCGGCGGGATCACCGCTATATGTTTGTAAAGAGCATCTTCTCCTGCCTGACCACGCTCTTCTCCCCCCACTGCACCCTCACGCGGGAGGAAAAGCGCGCCGAGATCCGCCGTGCAATCACGAACGAGCATGTGCAGGAGCGAAGCCGCGACGTGTTCGGCGGCGCGCCGGTGCAGGCGCTGTGTGCGGTGATGCACACGAAAAACGTCACACTCAACTATCTGGCGTTCCGGTCGGTGGCCCGGGCCGGGCAGCTTGCGCCGCGGCTGTTCACGGCGATCAAGCACAGGAAATGACTTTATGGGTATCGGCTTCAATCAGCAAGTACCAGCTTATAGCCTGTCATTGCGAACCAGTGACCGATGTCACTGGTGTGGCAATCCGTACTCCCAGCGGCCAGTTAAGATTTCTGAGTGTTTTAGTGCCTCCGGCGGGCGGATTGCCACGACCAGTTTGAGAACTGGTCTCGCAATGACGGGGTTAGCTGAGTTAAGCCGATACGCACAAATGATTTTTTGGCTCCCTCAGAGAGGGAGGCAATAAGGAATCGGAGGATCAAATATGCGAACCATGGCCATCGACTACGGCGATCAGCGCATCGGGCTTGCGGTGTCGGATCTGCTGGGGATGCTGGCGGGCGAGGCCTGGACCATGCAGGAATGGGATATGGAGCGGGCAGCCAAACGCATCGCCGAAGAGGCGAAGGCCCGCGACGTGGGGACGCTGGTGCTGGGCCTGCCGAAGAACATGGACGGCAGCGAGGGCCCGCGCGCCGAAAAGAGCCGCGCCTTTCGTGAATTATTAGTAAAGGAAAGCGGTTTGCCCGTGATCCTCTGGGACGAGCGGCGCAGCAGCATCGAGGCCCACGCCATTCTGCACTCGGCGGGCAAAAAGGAAAAGCAGCACCGCAAAAACGTGGACGCCGTCGCGGCAAGCCTGATTCTCGAGGGCTACCTCGGCAGCGCGCGCTGACGAAACCCAAAACTTGACAAAGGGCGGAAGTGCCTGCAATCGCTGGTTTTGCGAAAAAACCGGCGCAATTGTCAGACAGTTCCGCCTTTATTTTTGCCTCCCGCGCACATAATGATTCTTGTGAAATTGAAGTACGGGAGGCATCCTTTATGAGAAAATGGATCGTGACGGGGCTGTGCGCCCTGTTTTTCAGTCCGCTGCTGACGGTGCAGGCCTTCGCCCAGGAGCTGCTGGTGGGCGGCCAGGCGGTGGGCATTCAGATCAGCACCGACGGGGTGATCGTGGCGGGCTTCTGCCCGGTGGAGACAGAGGATGGCGCGGTGAACCCGGCAGAGGACGCGGGGCTCAAGGCGGGCGACCTCATCTGCGGGGCCGACGGGCAGAGCGTCTCGGACGCGGCGGGCCTCATCGCGGCGCTGGAGGAGGCCGGGGACCAGGTGGAGCTGGAGGTCAGGCGCGGCAGCCAGACCCTGAGCCTGCCGGTACAGACCGCCGTGGGCGAGGAGGGGCGGCCCATGCTGGGGATTTTGCTGCGCGACGGGCTGAGCGGCATCGGCACCCTCACCTTCTGTGACCCGGACAGCGGCGTCTTCGGCGCGCTGGGCCACAGCATCAACGACAGCGAGACCGGCCTTGCCGTGCCGCTTCGCGAGGGCAGCGTCACCGAGGCCCAGATCGTCTCCGTGCACCCCGGCACCGCGGGCACGCCGGGCGAGCTGGACGGCATCTCCGATCTCTCCCGGGTGCTCGGGAGCGTGGAGCGGAACACCGACGTCGGCATCTTCGGCCACATCAGTGCCGCCCTCGGCTCCCGCCCGGCAAGGATCGGCGAGCTTGCGGCGGGCCCGGCCTCCATCCTCTCCACCGTTGAGGGCCGGGAGACCGGGGAGTTTCAGGTGGAGATCAACCGCGTCTACCGCGATGCCGACGGCACCCACGCCATGTTCAGCGTCACAGACCCGGCTTTGCTGAGCCGCACGGGCGGCATCGTCCAGGGCATGAGCGGCAGCCCCATCCTGCAAAACGGCTGCCTCGTCGGCGCGGTCACACACGTTTTTATCAATGACGCCTCCCGCGGCTATGCCGTGAGCATCCAGGACATGCTGCGCGCGGCGGGGATTGCCATGGACAAAGCGGCATGAAAAACAGCCCGGCAGAAAACTGCCGGGCTGTGCGTATGTCTGCGGATAAAACTCAGCCGACGCTCTCGAACTCCTTGACGATGGTCTTGCTCGGCTCGGGGGTGCAGAGGGAGACGACCACGATGAAGATGCAGGAGATCACGAAAGCGGGAAGCAGCTCGTAGATGGCGAAGACGCCGCCTTTGGGGGCGATGAGGAACTTCCAGACGAAAATCATGATCATGCCGGAGGCCATGCCCGCGATGGCGCCCTGCTTGTTGCAGCGTTTCCAGAACAGGGCAAAGAGCATCACAGGGCCGAAGGTCGCGCCGAAGCCGGCCCAGGCGAAGGACACCACGCGGAAGATGGAGCTGTTGGGGTTGGAGGCGAAGATCACGCCGAGGATGGCAACGCCGATGACCGTGAGGCGGGCAATGAGCATGTTGGTCTTGTCGTCGAGCTTCTTGCCCAGCACGTCGTTGAGGAGGTTCTTGGTCACGCCGGAGGCGGCGCCGAGAAGCTGGGCGTCGGCGGTGGACATGGTGGCGGCGAGGATGCCCGCGAGGATGAAGCCGCCGATGACGGCCGCGAGGAAGCCCTTCTGTGCGATCAGGTGGGCGACGTTCACGATCATGTTCTCGGCCTCGGGTTCGCTGCCCGGGAGCGCGATGGCGCCGGTTTTGGTCATGCCGAAGCCGATGATGCCGATGAGCACCGCAACGCCCAGGGAGATCACGCACCAGATGGAACCCACACGGCGGGACAGGGAGAGCTTCTCCTCGTCCTCAACGGCCATGAAGTGGACCAGGATGTGCGGCATGCCGAAGTAGCCGAGGCCCCAGGCCATGGTGGAGACGATCATCAGGAAGGTGTAGGAGCCGGGGGTCGTGGACTGGATGTTGGTGCTGGCAAAGAGGCTCAGGTAGCCGGGCACAGAGCGGGCGTTGTCCATCACGGCGCTCCAGCCGCCGGCGGCGTTGATGCCGAAGAAGCACACGACGATGAGGGCAAAGGTCATGACAATGGACTGAATCAGGCTCGTGACGGAGGCCGCCATGAAGCCGCCGAGGGCGCAGTAGGCGACGATGACTGCGGCCGAGATGATCATGGAGGGCATGTAGGCAAAGCCGAAGAGGCTGTTGAAGAGCTTGCCGCAGGCGGCAAAGCCGGAGGCCGTGTAGGGCACGAAGAAGACAATGATGGTCAGCGCGCCGATGGTCTCGATGAGCTTGGTATTGTCACGAAAACGCGTGGCGAGAAAGTCCGGCACGGTGATGGAGCCGAGCTTTGCCGAATACCGGCGCAGGCGCTTGGCAACAATGAGCCAGTTGAGGTAGGTGCCGAGGGACAGGCCGATGGCCGTCCAGCTCGCTTCGGCCACGCCGCAGAACAGCGCGAGACCCGGCACGCCCATCAGCAGATAGGCGCTCATGTCGGAGGCCTCGGTGCTCATGGCGGTCACGATCGGGCCGAGCTTTCTGCCGCCGAGGTAGAAGTCCTCGGAGGTTTTGTTGTTGGAGTACTTGAATCCGATGGCCAGCATACCGACGAGGTATACGGCGATGGCGATAAGGATGATGGTATTCATGGTTGACGACCTCTCTTTTCTTGGGGATGCTTTGCATTATAGCGGACGGGCACGTTTCTTCAATCGTCAATTTTCCCAAAAGGACTTGATAATTCAAAAATTTTTCATATAATAGAAAAGAAGATAATTTATTTCATGTATGCATGAAGATTTTTCATGTAAAGGATGTTTGCAATGGCACTGGACAAGTATCAGACCCTCATGACCGTGGTGGACACCGGGAGTCTCACCCGCGCCGCCGAGCAGCTGGACTGCACCCAATCGGCGGTGAGCCACTGTCTCGACGCGCTGGAGAAGGAGCTGGGCTTTGCGGTGCTGAAACGAAGCCGCGCGGGAGTCCGGCTCACGAATGAGGGCGAGCGCCTGCTGCCCGCGGTGCGCGGCTTACTCGGCGCGGCGGAGCAGCTCAGGCAGACGGCGTCCTCCATCCGGGGGCTCGAGTCCGGCACGGTGCGCATCGGGGCCTTCACCTCGGTGGCCGTGCACTGGCTGCCGCCGATTTTAAAGGAGTTTCAGCACGACTTTCCGAAGGTGGACTTCCGGCTTCTAAACGGCGACTACCACGATGTGGAACAGTGGCTGACGGACGGGAGCGTGGACGTGGGCTTTGTGGCCCTGCCTTCGCCGGTGGACTGCGAGTGCATCCCGCTGATGGAGGACAGGCTGCTGGCGATCCTGCCGCGCGGCAGCCGCTTTGAAAGCTACCCAAAATTTCCGCTGGTGGAGTGCGAGACCGAGCCGTTTATCAGCCTCCTGGAAAGCTCCGACCACGACGCGCGCCGCGCCCTCGAGGCCGCCGGGGTCAGGCCCAATGTGCGCTTTTACACCAAGGACGACTATGCGGTCATCGCCATGGTGGAGCAGGGTCTGGGCGTGAGCATCATGCCGGAGCTGCTGCTCAAAGGGCGAAACTACGACCTGCAGATCCTGCCGCTCATCCCCGAGGCCAGGCGCACCATCGGCCTCGCCGTCGCCGCCGGCAGCAAGGCAGGCCCCGCCACGAGAAGGTTTGCCGATTATGTGGTGCGGTACGTCACAGCGAACAAAAATTGAAAAGTGAAAAGTGGAAAGTGAAGGAGCGGCTTCGCCGTGATTATATGAGGCTCCGCCCTCAGAGATGTTCCTTGAATGGAACCAACTTTCGCTTCTGATATAATTCATCCACGAAGCGGACACCATCATTTTCACTTTTCACTTTCCACTCTTCACTTTATTTACGGCTATTTCCCTCCCGTTTGCGACCGTTTTCGCATCCCCTCTCCGCTATAATGACGAGCGGGAGGTGGAAAATGATGAGAAAACGGGAAGCCCTGCTGATCGCCGCATGCTGCCTTGTCTGGTCGTTTTCGCTGCACGGCTTTGCGGAGACGGCGCTGCTGCCGGAGCACATGCATGTCCGCATCCTGCACCCGCCGGCGGAGACCCCCGAGCCGACACCGACTCCGAGCCCGACGCCCGCTCCCACGCCGCTCCCGACGCGGACGCCTGAGGAAGGCAATTATCTCTTTCTTGGACATAAGACCTGGAAGACGCCGGTGGACATGGCGGGCTACTACCTGTTGGACATGCGCGAGGCGGCGGAGAGGGCCGATGTTCCCGAGGGCCGGGCCGCAGAGAAGGCCCGCAATGCCGCCCTCAAGGCGGGCGGCGAGGGGGAGCCGATCAGCTTTGACGATCTGCTGCTCCTGTCACGGGTGCTCGACGCCATGGCGGGCAGCGACTGGCTGACGGATGATTTCCGCATGTGCGTGGGCGAGGTGGTCTTAAACCGCGTGGCGTCTCCGGAGTTTCCCGACACGCTGCACGATGTGGTCTATCAGCGGGGACAGTACACGGTGGTGAACACCGCCCGCTTTTCCACGATCGTGCCCCGGCGCGAGTGCGTGGACTGCGCGCTGCGCCTGCTGCTGGGGGAGCGGCACATGGTCCCCGCGGTGGTGTACCAGGCCGATTACTTACAGGGGGAACTGTTCACCATGTTCCCCGACCGCCAGCTCGGCAGCACCTACTTCTGCCTGAGCAGCAGGCTGGATCTGTATCCGTAAGACACAAAGGGCTGTCTTGAAACGTATACCAATACAAAGCCAACTGCAAAACCGTAGGGGCCGATCCCCAGATCGACCCGCCGAACAACGTACATTGTTGATATATGGCGGGCCGATGAGGGCATCGGCCCCTACTACATTTTGAGACAGCGCCCTTGTCTTATCTCTTTTTCAGCAAAAAGCTCTCGCCGCAGACGTAGGGGGAGCCGTGGACATTGTGGCGCACCTGGGCGGCCATGGCCTCGCGCCCGGTGACAACGAAGCCCCCGAGCCGGTCGATGCCGCAGTCCAGAAGCTCAGGGCACATGGGCACCGACGGGCCGGTCAGGATCGTGACGGCGTTTTTGCACAGCTCGAGCAAATGAGGCAGGGTTTTGTTGATCAGGCTGCTGCCGGTGATGAGCACCACGTCACACCGCGGCAAAAGCCAGTCGCAGGCGGCGTCCGGGTAGTCGCCGAGGCGCGGACGGCGCTCGAGTACGTACACCGCGCGGGCAATGTCCCGCAGGCCCCGCGGCCCGTTCATGTGGCCGACGATGCCGACGGTCTTGTCATGAAGGTCAAGGCCCACAGTGGGGTAGACATCCCCCGGCAGGGCACAGCCCAGCGCCGCCATGCGCTCCGGCGTGTTATAGAAGGCGTTGCAGGCGGCAAGGCCGAAGCTTGCCTCCGTGAGGTTCCAGCTCCTTGCCGCCTTTGCAGCTTCTTTAAGCGGCAGGCCGCAAAGGCCGTCGGGGTACAGAGCGGGAATGCTGTTGCCCGGGGTCATCATGCCGAGGCCCATGCCCTCCTCTGCCTCCGCCATGGCCCAGCACTCGCCGCCCACGGTTTGGAGCACCGGCGCGGCGCTCGTCACGTTTTCGATCAGCGCGTCATATAAAGCGAGCTTGTTTGACATATCGTTCCCCTTTTCTTTTTCACATAAACTGTTTTCATTGACAAAGCGCTCTGCCTTCTGTAGAATATCTATGGGGCGTTGCCATTTTCCCAGTATACGGTAGGCGGTTCCGTCACACCACCCGAAGGGGGGTGTTGATATGCCGATTACAATAACGTTTCACATCTTTGGATGCACTGTTACGATTACTGTAAAAAGCGGAAGCCGCCACTCTGCCAAGTGACGGCTTCTTAGTACATATCTAAGACCATAACCGGGCGGAACCGTTTACCGGCAACGCCTTTTCTATTTTTATTATACTTGCAGCAAAGCAAAATGTCAAGGCAGAGGTTTATTTCTTCCTTTTCTGCATTGCAAAGGTGTTGCGCTCCCAGAACACGCCGTCCGCGTAGCCCTGGATGGCGGGCGCTTCGTTTGCCAGCTCCAGGCGCTTTTCGCACCAGACGCAGTAGAGGGGGTTTTGCTCGACGCCCACGAAGTGCCGCCCCAGCTTCTTTGCCGTGACGGCGGTGCTGCCCGAGCCGAGGAAGGGATCGAGCACGATGCCGCCCGCGGGGCAGCTTGCGAGGATGAGCTTTGCCAGCAGCTTTTCCGGCTTCTGTGTGGGGTGGGCGGTGTTCTCCGGCATGGACCAGTAGGGCACGGAGATGTCGTCCCAAAAGTTGGAGGGGGCCGTGTCCCGGAAGCGGCCGTCTTCGGTCTCCTCCCAGTCCTTGGGCTTTCCGCCCTCACGGTAGGGGGCGATGACGCGTCGGCGCTGTCTGACCGCGTCCAGGTCAAAATAATAGTTCTCCGACGCCGTGGCAAACCAGATGTCCTCCATGGCGTTTTTCCAGTTTTTCTTCGCGCCGCGCCCTTTCTCCCGCTGCCAGGTGATGCGGTTTCGCACCGTGAGTTTTTCCTCCAGCACCCGCCCGATCACAAGGCTTGAGCGCCAGTCGCAGCAGACATAGACGCTGCCGTCCGGTTTCAGCAAGGGCAGGCAGGCCGCCAGCCAGCGGCGGGTGTACGCCTCGTAAGTCTCATCGTCCGTGCGGGCAAAGCGGCTGCCGTGGAAGTCCTTGGAGAGATTATAGGGCGGGTCCGCGATCAAGAGATCCGCAAAGCCGCGCGGCAACAGCGGCAGCACCGCAAAGCTGTCGCCGCGGATCGTGCGGTTGAGGATCTCGCCAAGTGCCGCGGGGGCGCTCACTTCGACGCAGCGGGCGAGGTATTCTCTGCCCTGCTCCAGATCCAGATCTATGGTTTTGTTTCTCTCTGCCTTCAAGCGCAGGCCTCCCCGAAATCCACATATACAAGCGGCGCGTCCTTAACACCCTCCAGGCCGCACAGGGCGAGAAAGCAGTCCCCGTCCCGGAAGCTGCACAGCTGCCAGGGCCGCGCGTCCGCCGTCTGCGTGAGCTGCACCGTCTCCCCCGGGATCACGGCGAAGCTCTCCAGAGGGAGATTGAGCCCCAGGCCGATGGCTTTGATAAAGCTCTCCTTGCAGGTCCAGAGGCGGAGGAAGGCATCGGCCTGCTCGTCCACCGGATGGGAGAAGAGCCATTCCTGCTCCGCCGGGTGGAAAAAGCGCCGGGCAATCTTCATATCACAAGCGCGCGGTTCTTCGATGTCGCAGCCGATCTCCTTCGGCGACACCGCGCACAGGGCCGTGTCCCCGCTGTGGGAGAGGCTGAAACGGAAGTCCTGCAGCCCGGGCAGGTACGGCTTGCCGTTTTCGGTGACGGCGATCTCCGCCGCGCGCAGCCCCTCGTCCCCAAGCGCCCGCACCAGCAGCAGCGATGCCGCCAGCGAAAGCCGCCGCGCGCCGTCGTGTCGGAAGGCGTCGAGCTTCTCCCGCCGCGCCGGGGGAATCGTCTGTGCCAGGCGCTCAAAGCGCGCCGGGTCCGTGAGCGCCCTGGTGGTCGCGATATAGAGCCTTGTGCGCATGGTTTTGCCTCCGCTGTCTTGATGCCCTCACTTTATCACAGCGGGCGGGAAAGCACAAGGGCATGTATTCTTTATAAAATCTTGTCAAAAAGCGTTTCAATCTCCGTTTCGAGACTTGAAACACTTTTATTATTATAGTATAATACATGGGCTTTTTTTGTGCGGTTTATAAAGGCCGCGCTTTTGTATTTTTACCATATGGGAGGGATACCCCATGTTTGTAATCCTGCTTGCCCTCTGGCTGGTCTTCGCCGGGAGTCTGACGGTCACGAATCTGATCCTCGGCGTGCTGGTCGCGGGGCTGATTACGCTCCTGTGCACAAAGTTCATGGGCTACAGCACAAAGCGCTTTTACGGCGGGCTCAAAAAGGCCCCGGCGATTGCCGCGTACCTGGCCGAGCTTTTAAAGGAGATCGTAAAAGAGAACTTCGACGTGCTGCGCTTCATCTACCGCAAGGGCCAGCCCAAGCCAATGCTGGTGCACTTCCGCGGCGAGGTGCAGAGCGATCCGCTGCGCGTGCTGGTGGCCAATTCCATCACCCTCACCCCCGGCACCTACACGGTGCGGCTGGAGGGAGACGAGTACGCCGTGCACGCCTTGGACGAGTATTTTCAGGTGGACATTGAGTACAGCGCCTTTTTCAAGATGGCGCAGAAGGTGGAGGAGAGCTGATGGAAGACAAGCTGCTGACCGGGACGCTGATTATTCTTGCGCTGCTGATGCTGGCCCTCATGCCGAAAGTTATCAAGGGCCCGCGCTTTACCGACCGCATCGTCGCCATCAACGCCATCAACACCATGATCACGGCCTCCATCTGCCTGCTGTCCCGGCTGCACCGGGCGGGCTACCTGCTGGACGTGGCGCTCATCTACGCGCTGCTGGGCTTTACGGCGACGACGCTGCTGACCCGGCTTTTAGCCGCTGACCGGCAGAAGGAGGGAAAGAAATGATCAGAACCATTCTCGCTGTGCCGTTTCTGCTCCTCGCCGTGTTCGTTTTCTTTTCCGAGGTGCTGGGCTTTTATAAGTTCACCTACGTCATGAACCGCATGCACGCGGCCGCCCTCGGCGATACGCTGGGCATCGGCTGCGTCCTCATTGCGGTGGCGATCCTGACCGGGGAGCTTGTGCCGATTTTAAAGCTTGCGCTGGTGCTGGTGTTCATGTTCCTCACCGGGCCGGTGGTTACCCATCTGATCGCCGGGGCTGAGGTGGCAACGCACAAAAACGCCGGGCACGAATACAAGGAGGTGGACAGACGATGAAAATAGTGGAATGCGTGCTTTTATTGCTGCTCATCATCACGGGCGTCACCGCGCCCCTGCAGAAGCACCCCCTCATCATGGTCATCATCTTCACCACCTTTGGTTTGGTCATGAGCGTGATCTGGATGCTGCTGCAGGCCCCGGACCTCGCCATCACCGAAGCCGCCGTGGGCACGGGCGTGTCGGGCGTGCTGTTCTATCTCTGTCTCAGGCGCATCAAACAGCTTGGGGGAACGGAGGATGAGAAATGAGCGCTTTTACGAAATGGGTCGACGGCGAAAATGCCGTCCCGCTCAAGACAGACTTTAAGCCCGTCAAAGAGAAGAAGCCGCAGGAGAAGCATTCGTCCCTCGGCGACAAGCAGCGCCTTGACGGCTTTCTGAAGCTCTACGCGAAATGCGCCGTGGTCATCAGCGTCCTGATGCTGATTGTCCTGCTCATCGGCGCGGTGGCCCTGCCCACCTTCGCCGAGCCGGGAAACCCCACGGACAATGAGGTCGTCCACCGCTACGTGGGCTCCGCCGAGGAGGAGACGGGCGCGGAGAACGTCATTGCGGGCATGATTCTGAATTACAGAGGCTTTGATACCTTCGGCGAAAGCTGCGTGCTGTTTCTGGCTGTCTGCTGCGTGATGCTCCTGCTCTGGGCAACCAACGACAAGATCAAGGCCGAGGCGAAGGCCTGCGAAAAGGAAGCACCCCCCGATGTGATCTTGCAGAAGGTGGCAAAGCTCCTGCTGCCGTGTGTGCTGTGCTTTGGGATGTGCGTCCTGTTTAACGGCCACGTCTCCCCCGGCGGCGGCTTCTCCGGCGGGTCGATCCTGGGCGCGGCGCTGATCCTCTTTGCCGTGGCCTTCGGGGCGGACAGTGTGCGCCGCTTCTTCACGGCGAAGGTCTTCAACACCGTGCGCATCACGGGCCTCATGATCTACGGCTCCATGTTCGGCGTGTACATCTACCAAGGCGCAAACGGCATCTCGTCGAACCTCGCCCACTACATCGTGCTGGTCATCGACATCGCCGTGGGTCTCGTCGTCATGAGCACGATGTACGGCTTTTATTCCTTCTACACGAAAGGAGAGCTGTGATGCTGAGTTTAATCATCAATAACCGCTTTGCCATCGCGTCGGTGATCCTGTTCGTGACGGGCTTTGTGAACATGATGGTGCACCCGAATCTCATCAAGAAGATCGTGTCCTTCAACATCATGGACTCGGCCACCTTCCTGATGCTGGCAAGCCGCGGCATGATCGCCGGGCGCACCGCCGCCATCCTCACCGACGGCGGGGCCGACACCTCCCTGTATGTCAATCCCATCCCCGCGGGGCTCGTCCTCACGGGCATTGTGGTCTCCGTCTCCGTCAGCGCGTTTTCGCTGGCCCTGGTGCAGCGCATCTACGGCACCTACGGTACCGTGGACCTGCGGGAGCTTCTCGAGGCCATGAAGAAGAAGGGGGAGTGAGCGACATGCCTTTTGCCTGGAACCTCCCCTATATGAGCGTTTTTCTGACCATGATCACAGCGATTTTGCTCTCCGTCATTCCGGGGGCCAAGCGTGCCTACTGGATCACGGTATGCGTCTCCGCGATCGTAACGGTCATGTCGCTGCGCTTTCTGTCCTTCATTGTGAAAGCCGACGCGTCCTATGCCTTTACCATGGGCAAGTTCCCCGCGCCCTTCGGCAACGAGATCAAATTCGGACCCCTCCAGGGGCTTCTCGCCTCGGTGTTTGCCGCCGTGATGTGCCTGTCGCTTTTAGGCGGGCGGGCGGAGCTTTTCGAGGACGTGGACGAGAAGAAGATGGGCCTTGCCTGCGTGATGCTGAACATGGTGCTGGCGTCCCTCCTCATCCTCAGCTACACAAACGACGCCTTCACCGCCTACGTCTTTATCGAGATCAGCACCATCGCGGCCTGCGCCCTGGTCATGATCAAGGACTCGGGCCCGACCCTGGTCGCAACCATCCGTTACTTATTCATGAGCCTTCTCGGCTCCGGCCTGTTCCTGTTCTCCATTATCCTGCTCTACGCCATCACGGGCCATCTGCTGATGCCCCAGCTCAAGGAAAGTGTGGCCAAGCTCATGGAGACCGGCAATTACACCAGGGTTCTCGCGATGCTGCTCGGCATGATGACGGCGGGCCTCGGCGTGAAGTCCGCCATGTTCCCCTTCCACCGCTGGCTGCCCGATGCCCACGGTACGGCGACCACCACCTCCTCGGCGGTGCTGTCGGGTTTGGTGGTCAAGGGCTACGCGGTACTGCTCATCACGATGTATGTCCGCGTCTTCACCCTCGACACCGTGCGGGCGTTTCACATCAATGACGCGGTGTTCGTCCTCGGTTTCTGCGGCATGATCCTGGGTTCCGTCCAGGCCATCCGCGAGACGCACGCGAAAAGGATGCTGGCCTATTCGTCCGTTGCCCAGCTCGGCTATGTGTTTATGGGCATCGGCCTCGGAACAAAAGAGGGTATCGCCGCCGCCTGCTTCCAGATCCTGATCCACGCCTTTACAAAGCCGCTCCTGTTCGTATCGGTCGGGCGCCTTGCCTCCACCGTACACCACGACAAGCAGCTCAGAGCCCTGCGCGGCACGGCGTGGCAGACCCCGCTTGCGGGCATCGGCTTCGGCATCGGCGCGCTCTCCATGGTGGGCATCCCGCTCTTCGGCGGCTTTGCGGCAAAGGTGAACTTCGCCACCGCCTCCGTGTTCACCGATACCAAGATCGTCCTGACCCTCGCGGTGCTGGCGATCTCCTCTGTTCTGAACGCGCTTTACTACATCCCGGCCGTCATCAACATCTGGAGCATCCGCAGGGAGGCCGCGCTGCCTGAGGCCGGGAAGGTCAAAAAGGACCCGACCGCGACCGCCGCGATCATTCTCCTTGCCTGCGGGGTGCTGTTTCTCGGCGTCTGCTTCACCCCGGTGATGGACATCATCGTCCGCGGGCTGGAGCTCATGTGAAAGGAGGGGTGACGATATGCTGATACTCCTTGCCGTTCTGATCCCCGTTGTGGGCGCGGCGCTTGTCTTCCGCACGGAAAATGAGAACCTACGCCGCAGACTCTGCATGGCGTCCATCGTGTTTGCCTGGCTCTGCGCTTCGCTTGCGGTGATCCCCGGCGGCAGCGACATCACGCTTTTGCGTTTAAGCGACACCCTGACCCTGCGCTTTGCCTCCGACGGGCTGAGCCTGTTCTTTGTCAATCTGGTGTGCTTCATCTGGTTCTTCGTGGAGTTCCACGCCTTCGGCTACATGAAGCACGAGGGGAGCGAGCCGCAGTTTTTCGGCTTCTTCCTGCTGACCTTTGCGGCCCTCATCGCCCTGGCCTCTGCCTGGAACGCGGTGACGCTCTACATGTGCTTCGAGCTCATGACGCTGTGCTCCATGCCGTTGGTGCTGCACAACGGCTCGGAGCAGTCAAGGCGCGCAAGCTTTGCCTACCTCGGCTACTCCACCCTCGGCGCGTCGCTTGCGCTGCTGGGCTTCTTCATGCTGGCCTCTCAGGGCAATGATTTGAGCTTCGCCCTCCACGGCGGACAGCTCGTCGGCGATCAGAAGACCCTGCTCGTTGCCGCGTTTCTGATTATCCTGGGCTTCGGCGCGAAGGCCGGTATGGTGCCGCTGCAGATGTGGCTGACCGAGGCCCACCCCGTGGCCCCGTCCCCCGCGAGCGCGGTGCTGTCGGGCCTCATCACCAAGGGCGGTGTGCTCGCGATCATTCGCTGCACCTTCCAGCTCTTCGGGCGCGACATGCTCCGGGGCACCTGGGTACAGACCGCGATCCTGGTCCTTTCGATCATTACGATTTTCACCGGCTCCATGCTGGCCCTGCGCGAAAAGCTCCTCAAAAAGCGCATGGCCTACTCCACCATTTCCAACGTCTCCTATGTGCTCTTCGGCCTCTTCGTGCTGGACGAGGCGGGGGTCGGCGTGATAGGCGCGCTTTTGCAGATGGTGTTTCACGCCCTTGCCAAGGACGCGCTCTTCCTCTGCGCGGGCTCCATCATCTTTGCAACCGGCAAAACGCGCGTGGACGAGCTCAAGGGCATCGGGCGGCAGATGCCGGTCACCATGTGGTGCTTTGCGATTGCCTCCCTGTCCCTGATCGGCATTCCGCCGATGGGCGGCTTTGTCGCCAAGTATTATCTCGCCTCAGGCGCGCTCGCAACCGGCTCCACACTTGCGACCGTCGGCGTCGTGGTGCTGATGGTGTCCGCCCTGCTCACGGCCTTTTACCTGCTGCCCATCGTCGCCGCGGCCTTCTTCCCGGGGCGCGACTTTGAGGCGGGCGAAAAGTGCGAGGTGGAGAAAAAGATGCTCGTTCCGCCCATCGTGTTCTCCGGGCTCACGGTGATCCTCGGCATGTTCCCGATCGGGCTTCTGCTCCACTTCTTCGTTATCGACGGCTGGCTGCTGTAAGGAGGGGATACCATGCATAATACCTTAACACTATTCAGCCTGATATTCCCCGTGTTCTCGGGTATCGGCCTGCTGATTGCGCGTCCGCAGGACCGGCAAAGACGTAATTTCTTCGTGATGATTTTCGTCTGCGTCAGTGCTTTCTTTGTGCTGGGCACGGCGCTTTGCTCAGCGCTGAATGGCCCGGATTCCGTATATCTGCACGTGGCTGATCTCAGCGATAAGCTGGTGATCGCCTTCCGCCCGGACGGCGTGAGCCTCGTCTTCGGCTGCATCATCGGCGTTCTCTGGCCCGTGACCACCGTCTACGCCTTCTCCTACATGGAGCATGAGGGACGGGAGAACATGTTCTTCGGCTTCTTCCTCATCACCTTCGGGGTGGTGGCGGGCATTGCCTACTCCGCAAACTTCTTTACCCTCTACCTCTGCTATGAGTTCATGACCCTTGTCACCCTGCCCCTCGTCATGCACGAGATGGACGGCAAGGCAAGAGCCGCGGGCAAAAAGTACGTGCTCTACTCCATGACCGGCGCGGCCCTTGTCTTCATCTGCCTGATGTACTTCCTGCGCTATGCCGATACCCTCGCCTTCACCTACGGCGGCATTCTCAACATGGAGAAGGTGAAGGGCCACGAAAGGGAGCTCATGACCGTGTTCGTGCTGGGCTTCTTCGGCTTCGGCGTCAAGGCCGCGATCTTCCCCTTGCACCGCTGGCTCCCGGCGGCGTCGGTGGCCCCGACCCCGGTCACGGCGCTGCTGCACGCGGTGGCGGTGGTCAAGTCCGGCGCTTTTGCGGTGATGCGCCTTGTGTACTTCGGCTTCGGCTGCGAATTTCTGCGCGGCACCTGGGCGCAGTACGTGGTGCTCGCGGCCTCGGCTTTCACGGTGATGTTCGGTTCCGCCATGTCGCTTCGCATGCCGCACCTCAAGCGGCGGCTTGCCTACTCCACGGTCTCCAACCTGAGCTATATTCTGGTGGCCTTCGCCTCCATGAGCCCGGTGGGCCTTGCGGGCGGACTGCTGCACATGGTGTTCCACGCGGTTATTAAAATCTCCCTCTTCTTCTGCGCGGGCGCGATGCTCCACCACAACAAGCTCGAGTACGTATACGACATGGAAGGGCTGTCCAAAAAGATGCCCGTCACCTGCGGGGTGTTCCTCATTGCGTCGCTGGCTCTGATGGGCGTGCCTCCGCTGGGCGGCTTTCTTTCCAAGTGGACCATTGGCACGGCAGCCGCCGGAAACGCGAACTGGGCTGGGTATCTCGGCGCGGCTTCCCTCATCGTCTCCGCGATTCTTACCACGCTCTATATGCTCTCCGCCGCGGTGCGCTTCTACTTCCCGCTCAAGGATGCCCCCGCGCAGCCGGAGCACATCCATGAGGCCGACAGGCTCATGACCGGCCCGCTGGTGTTCCTGATGGTCCTGCTGCTGGTGCTGTCGCTCTGCTCCGCTCCTTTGAGCGCCTGGATAGGAGGTCTGGTCTGATGCTTATATTAATGGTTTTCCTGCCCATGATCGCGGCGCTGGTGTGTTATCCCATCTGCCGCAACTCGGAGCGGGCGTGGTTCACCCCCGCGATCGTGATCTCCGGCGCGGTGTTTCTGATGGGCCTGTTCCTGGTTCTGGAGCCCGAGCTTGCAGACAGCATTGACTTCTTCTGCGGCAACGGCATCTACTTCAAGGCAGGCGGCCTGCGCACTGTGATGGCGACGCTGGCGGGCTTCATGTGGGTCATGACGGCGCTGGCCTCCCCCGAGTATTTCTCCGGCGCTCGCGCCAACGGCCGCTACTTCCTGTTCTATCTCTGGACCCTCGGCGCCCTCGAGGGCGTGTTCCTCGCCGCCGACCTCATGACGCTCTTTGTCTTCTTTGAGATCATGAGCTTCACCTCCTACGTCTGGGTCGTACAAAACGAGACGCCCGAGGCAATCCGCGCGAGCGAAACGTATTTGTTTATTGCGGTCATCGGCGGTCTTACGATGCTGATGGGCCTGTTCCTGCTGGATAACGCCATCTCAAAGCTTGTCCTGGCGGAAATCGAGCTTGAAAGCGGCTTGCCGTATTATAGTACGCTGCGCTTTGAGGACATTGTCCGCTATGCCCCCGCGCTGAGCCCGCGCCTGCGCTGGACCGTGGGCGTCTGCGCCCTCGTCGGCTTCGGCGTGAAGGCGGGCATGTTCCCGCTGCACATCTGGCTGCCCAAGGCCCACCCCGTGGCCCCCGCGCCCGCAAGCGCCCTGCTGTCCGGCATCCTGACCAAGAGCGGCGTGTTCGGCATCATCGGCATCTCCTGCTGGCTCTTTGACGGTGTGCCCGGCTGGGGCAATTTCCTGCTCGTCCCCGCGGTCATTACGATGTTCCTCGGCGCGGTGCTGGCGGTCTTCTCGGTAGACTTAAAGCGCACGCTTGCCTGCTCGTCCATGAGCCAGATCGGCTTTATTCTCACAGGCATTTCGATGTGCGTTCTGCTCGGCGAGCATGGCTCCATCGCCGCCTGCGGCGCGGTGCTGCACATCCTCAACCACTCGCTCATCAAATTGACCCTCTTTGTGGCGGCGGGCGTGGTGTACTTCAATGTCCACTCCCTGGACCTCAACGACGTGCGCGGCTTCGGCAAGGACAAGCCGCTGCTGAAGCTGGCCTTCCTCTCCGGTGCGTGCTCCATTGCGGGCATCCCGGGCTTCGGCGGCTACATCAGCAAGACGCTCCTGCACGAGGGGATCGTGGAATACTGCGAGTACCTCACCGAGCACGGCTTTTCCGCTGCGCCTTACCGGGCGGTGGAGTGGATCTTCCTCCTGTCCGGCGGTCTGACGCTTGCGTACATGACACGGCTTTTCTACATCATTTTCGTCGCCGACAAGCCCGAGCACCAGCATCAGAAGACGCCGTACATGAGCCCTATGACCGGCGCGGTGCTGGTGATCGGCGGGCTGCTCATGCCCCTGCTCGGTCTCACCGCACACCTGACCATGGACAAGATCGCGGCCTACGCCCTGCCCTTCTTCCGCCGGGAGCCCATGGCCCACGCGGTCAACTACTTCTCGCCGGGGAATCTCAAGGGCGCTGCCATCTCCATCACGATCGGCGTGCTGGTCTTCCTCCTTGTCGGCATGAAGTGGCTGACGCGCAAAGAGGACGGGCACGAGGTCTACCGCAATGTCTGGCCGAAGGGCCTCGATCTCGAGGACGCGGTGTACCGCCCCGCCCTTCGCGGTTTGAGCTTTGCGGGCGGCGCTGCGGCGAGATTCGTGGAGTCTGTCGGTGCGCTGCTGATTTACGGCACAGTCGATCTCCTGTTCCTCGGCGCCAAGGACAAGGTCGTCCCGCCCGAGGATGAGCAGTTCTCGGCCTACTCGAAGCAGAGCGAGCGAAGCCGCGTCGAGCGGAGCTTCTCCGCAGACCTGCTTTACGCCGCCTGCGGCGTACTGGCGCTGATGGCGCTTGCCGCCTGGAACATGCTGCGGTAAACACAGGCGTGTCATTTTCCTAAAAGGCATAGAGATCCTAAGCGGCAAGCCGCCAAGAATCTTCTGCTTCCTCTCACCGTAAATAGATCCTTCGCTGGCGCTCAGGATGACAAACAAGGGGCTGTGGAAAACCTTCCACAGCCCCTTGTTTTTGATCTTTGTGTTCAATGTCGGTTTGCGTAGCGGAACATCCAGATCACGATGACCACCAGCGCGATGATTACAATCAGGCCGATGACGGTGTTGACCGTGCCGCTGAGCAGGGTGAAGGCCCCGCTCACCACCTTGATGAGCAGCACGATCAGGGCGATGGCAACGAGCGCTGCCAGAGCTGCATAGACGATCTTTTTGTTGTTCATATGCGGGCCTCCTTATTCTACTTGGCTCCCCTGAAAGGGGAGCTGTCGCGGCGGCAAGCCGCCGTGACTGAGGGGTCAACCCCTCCGGCCTTCGGCCACCTCCTCTTTCAGGGGAGGCATTTTTTATATTTTCTCCAGATCGGCCAGAAACAGCGCGGCTTCGCCGTCGGAGGGGATCAAGAAACCTGTGCGCGGGGAGACGCTGAACGCCTGCACGGCCGGGCCGTCCATCAGGCAGGAGCGCTTGAACTGCTGGGAGAAGAGGCGCTTGCACCAGCTGGTGAGCCAGCGCTTGAGCTCCTCGTCCGTAAACTCGTCCCCGTAGGCGGCCTTGGCAAGGCGGAAGACCTTGGACGGGGCAAAGCCGTTGATGAGGATATGGTGGGTGAAGAAGTCCTGGAGGGAGTAGGAACCGACAGCGTCCTCGCTCTTCTGCTCGATCATGTCGTCATGGATGGGCAGCAGCTCCGGCGTCACGGGGCAGTCGAGCACGTCATAGAGCGCGGCCTTGAGGACCTTATCCTCCGTGGTCGCGGCGATATGACTGACATTCGCGCGCACCTGGGTCTTGGTCAAGCCCATGTTCACGTCGTACATGCTGGTGTGGTCGCCGTTGTAGGTGCACCAGCCGTCGATGAACTCGCTCAAGTCCTCGGTGCCGACGTCGAGACCGTTGCACTTGTTGGCAATGTCCATCAGGACCTGGGTGCGTTCGCGCGCCTGGGCGTTTTCAAAGGCCAGGGAATAGTCGTCGTGGGCATGGCCGATGTCGTCAAAGTGCTGGAGAACGGACTTGGTGATGTCGATGACGCGCACATCGCAGCCCCACTGCTCGGCCACGATCACGGCGTTTGACTTGGTGCGGCTGGAGGTGCCGAAGCAGGGCATGGTGCAGGCGATGACGTTGGTGCTGGGATAGCCCATGCGCTTGACCGCCATGGCGGAGACCATGACCGCGAGGGTCGAGTCCACGCCGCCGGAGATGCCCACGACGCAGTGGTCGAGATTTGCGTATTTCATGCGCTTTACAAGAGCGGAGACCTGGATATCCAGCACGCGCTCGCAGTAGGCGGGCAGATCGGCGGGATTTTCCGGCAGATGGGGGTGCTTGTTGAAGTGCCGGGTGAGGGCGGTGTCGACAGGCGTGCAGTTCCACGCAATGGCAGTGTAGTCCTCGTCGATCCAGTCAAAGTCCCCACTCTGGCGGCGGAGGTTTTCAAGGTATTCCACGTCGATCTCCGTGACGGCGAAGCTGTCCTCGCCCTCGGTCTCGGCGAGAATGTCGCCGTTTTCCGCCACCAGGCAGAGGCCGGAATAGGCATTGTCGGTGCTGCTCTCGCCCTTGCCGGGGGCGGCGAGCATCACGGCGGCGGTGTTGTGGCGGGATTCGTATTTTGCGTTCAGCTCCGCGTCCCGGGTGGAATAGACCGTCTGCGGGAAGTCCGCCATCTTGACGATGAGCGTCGCGCCCGCGCGGGCATTCTTCGCCTCACGGGACCAGACGCTGTCCGCGTCGGGCCCAAGCTCCACCGCGATGCCGAGAGTCGGCAGGCCCTGGCACCAGATGATGGAATCGGCGCTGTAGGGCACGGCATCAAAGCCTGTCTGCTCGCTGTCGATGGCGCTGGGCTGACCGTCATCGCCGACAAACTGCCTGGTTTGTGTCCGCTGGGGGATGAAGCCCAGAAGCTTGCCGTCAGACACCACGGCGGCGGCGCTGTTGACCGCATGGCCGAGGGAAACTGGCGCGCCGACAAGCACGAGCATATCCTTGCCCTTCGTTGCGGCGACGACCTTGGCGAGAGCTTTCTCTGCTCCGTCGAGCAGGACGCGGTGCCGGAAGAGGTCGCGGCACTCCACGCCGGTGAGCGTCAGGGCCGGGAAGGCCAGCACCTTCACACCCAGCTTATCCGCCTTTTCGATGGTTTCGATGACCCTGTCCGCATTATAGTCGCAGTCGCAGACCTTAATGACGGGCGCTGCGGCGGCAACCTTGATAAATCCGTTTTTCACAGATATTTACCTGTCTTTCGTTTATACTCTAAGACCCTCTCCGCCCCAGTGCTGCGACACTGGGGCACCTCCCCCGAAGGGGGAGGCAAGGGCTTGGTTCCCCCCTTCGGGGGAGCTGGCACGGCGCGTCTCACGGAAGCACCATGACTGAGGGGGTTCTGTTGGTCACGGTATAACCCCTCCGGCCTCCGGCCACCTCCCCTTGCAGGGGAGGCAAGGGCTTGGCTCCCCCTTCGGGGGAGCTGGCACGGCGGCTTGCCGCCGTGACTGAGAGGGCCTGTTAAAACTTCACTCTCTCGGCGATATAGTCCTTGACCTCGGAAATCGGGATGCGGACCTGCTGCATGGTGTCGCGCTCGCGGATAGTGACGCAGTGGTCGGCGACATCGGTCTCGGTGCCGACAGTGTTGAAATCGAAGGTGATGCAGAACGGGGTGCCGATCTCATCCTCGCGGCGGTAGCGCTTGCCGATGGAGCCGGTCTCGTCGTAGTCGCACATGAATTCCTTGCTCAGCTCGCGGTAGAGCTCCATGGCGGGGCCGGTGAGCACTTCCTTCTTAGAAAGCGGCAGGATCGCGCACTTGAAGGGAGCGAGAGCCGGGTGCAGGTGCAGGACGGTGCGCACGTCGGGGTTGCCCTTCTTGTCCTGGCCCACGACCTCCTCATCGTAGGCCTCGCACAGGAAGGCGAGGGCCACGCGGTCACAGCCGAGGGAGGGCTCGATGACGTAGGGGATGTAGTGCTCGTTGGCATCCTGGTCGTAGTAGGTCAAGTCCTTGCCGCTGGCCTCCTGGTGGCGGCCCAGGTCGTAGTCGGTGCGGTCGGCGATGCCCCACAGCTCGCCCCAGTCGGTGAACGGGAAGGCATACTCGATATCGGTGGTGGCGCGGGAGTAGAAGGCAAGCTCGGCCTTCTCATGGTCGCGCAGTCTGAGATGCTCCTCCTTGATGCCGAGGGAGGTCAGCCACTGTTTGCAGTAGTCCTTCCAGTAGGCAAACCACTCGAGGTCGGTGCCGGGCTTGCAGAAGAACTCGCACTCCATCTGCTCGAACTCTCTGGTTCTGAACGTGAAGTTGCCCGGGGTGATTTCGTTGCGGAAGGCTTTGCCCACCTGGCACACGCCGAAGGGGAGCTTGCGGCGGGTGGTGCGCTGGATGTTGGCGAAGTTGACGAAGATGCCCTGTGCGGTTTCGGGGCGCAGGTAGCAGACGGAGGAGGAGTCCTCGGTCACGCCGATGGCGGTCTTGAACATGAGGTTGAACTTGCGGATGGGGGTGAAGTCGTGCTTGCCGCAGACGGGGCAGAGGATATCGTCATGAGAGGCAATGAACGCGTCCATCTCGTCAAAGCTCATGGCATCGACGTTGACGTCGTGGTGCACGTCGCCGATGAGCTTGTCGGCTCTGTGTCTGGCCTTGCAGGCCTTGCAGTCGAGCAGGGGGTCGGAGAAGCTGGAGACGTGGCCGGTGGTGACCCAGGTCTGGGGGTTCATGAGGATGGCGGCGTCGAGGCCGACGTTGTACTCGCTCTCCTGCACGAACTTCTTGAGCCATGCCTTCTTCACGTTGTTCTTGAACTCCACGCCGAGGGGGCCGTAGTCCCAGGAGTTTGCAAGCCCGCCGTAGATCTCGCTGCCCGCGTACACAAAGCCGCGGTTCTTGCACAGCGCTACGATCTTGTCCATTGTCTTTTCGTTGTGTTCCATTTTCTTTTACATCCTTTCCCACGGCTGGCCGCCGCGGAGATTTTAATAACGCCGGACATTGGGTGCAGATCGGTGGTTGGTCGTCCGCCCTGGTACATGGTACAGGTGATGACATCCCGCACACATACTCTGGGTGATAGTCGGAGCGGTTGGTCGTCCGCCCTGGTACATGGTACAGCTGGTAACATCCCGCACACGTACACGGGCGATATTCCGAGCGGCTGGTCGTCCGCCCTGGTACATGGTACAGCTGGTAACATCCCGCACACGTACACGGGCGATATTCCGAGCGGCTGGTCGTCCGCCCTGGTATATGGTACAGGCGGTGACATCCCGCACATGTACACGGGCGGTAGTCGGGCCACCTGGTCGTCCGCCTTTGGACTTCGTACAGGTGGTGACATCCCGCACACGTACACAGGTGATTATCGGGGCGGCTGCTTGTCCGCCTGCGCTTCTTGTTCCGGCAACACTACATATTAGCAGAAAAGATACCGGTATTCAACACAAAAAGCCATTTGCGAAAAAGATAACAGGCAAAACAAGGAGCCCGGCTGATACCGGGCGGCTTCAGACTGTAGACAAAGTCCGTTTCTCGTCATTGCGAACCCGCCTGGGGTGTAAGTTCGCGTTAGCCAAATCAAAGATTTGGACGCTCACTTAAGTGACCGACGTCACGACAAGCAAGGATCGCGTCACGGTCAAGCCTTGAATGTCGCGCGTAAATCGCGCGTCAGAATGTTTCTCGCGCGTCGCGTTGGTGTGGCAATCCCTCCTCGCTGAATGGCAAACCATTGATACAAGCCACTTCTTAAGCTGGCCGCTGGGAGAACGGATTCCCACGCCAGTGTGCGCACTGGCTCGGAATGACTCCCTATTTATGGTTTGTCGACACATTGAAGGACGCGTTGCAAAACACATTTTTCATACGTTAAGCGTAGGGGCCGACGCCCTCGGCAGCCCGCGCGGCACAGCTTAATTCTATACAGAAATCCCCGGCAAAAAATGCACAACCATTGCGAATTTGCCGGGGATATATGCAGTTGTTGAGATTTCTCTGTCGGGCCGCCGAGGGCGTCGGCCCCTACAGCGATATGAGAGTTTTTACGATAGACAAGGTTATAACATCATTTTGCAACGCGCCCTTTTCTCTTCATATCCTCGGCCCGAGTCTTGCGAGCACCTCCCGGAAATAGTCCGGCAGGGGGGCTTCAAACTGCATTTCCTCGCCCGTGCGGGGGTGGACGAGGCGCAGGCGCCTTGCGTGCAGGCACTGGCCCTCCAGGCCCTTGTCCGGGCATTTGGCCCCGTAGAGCCCGTCGCCCAGCAGGGGGTGGCCGATGCTCGCCATGTGTACACGGATCTGGTGGGTGCGCCCGGTCTCCAGGCGGCAAAGGACGCGGGCATAGCCGCGGTAGCTCTCCAAAAGCTCCCAGTGGGTGACGGCGCGCTTGCTGTTTTTCTCGGTCACGGCCATGCGCTTGCGGTCCACGGGGTGCCGGCCGATGGGTTTGTCCACCGTGCCGCTCTGTTCGCGCAGCACCCCGTTGACCACCGCCTCATACTCCCGGCAAAGGCTGTGATCGCTCAGCTGGGCGGACAGGCCCTGGTGGGCAAAGTCGTTCTTTGCCACGACAAGCAATCCCGAAGTGTCCTTGTCAATGCGGTGGACGATGCCGGGCCGCTGCACCCCGCCGATGCCGGAGAGGCTGTCGCCGCAGTGAAAGAGCAGGGCGTTTACCAGCGTGCCGTCCGGATGTCCCGGCGCGGGGTGGACCACCATGCCGCGCGCCTTGTTGATGACCGCGAGGTCCCCGTCCTCGTACACGATGTCGATAGGGATATTCTGGGCCTCGACGGGCAGGGCCTCGGTCTCGGGGAAGGCGAAGACGATCTCGTCCCCGGCGCAGGCCCGAGCGTTCTTTTTCACCGCTTTCCCGTTTACTGTCACCGCGCCCGCCTCCATGCATTTCTGGATGAGACTGCGGGAAAGGACCGGGAAGGCGCGCGCGAGGAGAGCGTCGATCCTCTCTCCGCTCTCCTCGGCTGTTATCTGTATCCGTTCTTCGTCCATTTCGGTCCTTACTTGAACTCTGCCAGGATATCGTCCAGATTGTACTCGTCCTCCGCCGGGGCCGGGGCGGGCTTCGGCTTTTCGACCGGTGCAGGCGCCGGGGCGGCAGCCTTCGGCTGGGGCGCGGGGGCCGGGCGGGCGGCAGGCTTGGGCGTATCCATGAGGCGGCCGGCGTAGGACCGGGCCTCGCTCTTCTCGGCCCTGGCGTTGGCCTTCTCCCAGGCGTCGAAGGGGTCGGGGCCGTCGGCCTTTGCGTCGGTCTTCTCGGCGCTCTTTGCCTGGGGCGCGGGGACCTCGACGGGTGCGGCGGGCTGCTCCTGCGCTGCCTTCTGGTTCATGGCGGCGCGCTGCTGGGCCTTGTATTCCTCATATTCCTGCTCGTACTTCTCCTGGCGGGACTTGCGGGCAGAGCGCACCTTGCTCTTCTTCTCCGGCTCCGGCGCGGGCAGGGCCTCGGTGCCGGTCTCGGCCTTGGCCTCGAGCGCGGCGGCCTTCTCGGCCTTCTTCTCCTTGCGGGACTTCTTCTCCTTCTTGGGCTTCTCGTCCTCGTCGTCGATCTCGTACAGCACGTCGTTGAGATCGCTCTCGGGGCGCTCGAAGATCATGGACAGGGCAAAGAGGATGGAAAAGACCGTGATGAACACGTCCGCCACGTTGAAGATGGCGAAGTTGAACAGCTCCACCTTGAACATGTCCTGCACATAGCCGTAGAGCACGCGGTCGATCATGTTGGCAAGGCCGCCCGCCGCCACGAACACCAGGCACCAGCGGGAGAACTTGCCGCGGATGAAGTTGGTGGCCAGAGCAATGATGACCAGCAGCACGAACACGACGGTGGCGATGATGAAATAGATACGCGCGCCCTGGCCGCTCAGGAAGCTGAAGGCGGCGCCGTCGTTATGGACGTTGACGAGGCTGATGACCCCGGGGATAAAGCGCACCACGTCCGTGCCGAACAGGGTATCGGAGACCCAGAATTTCACGGCCTGGTCCAGAATGATGACAAGGATGCCGACGATTGAATACAGCATGGTAACTCCTATCTGCCGGGTGATGACCCGACGCGGAAGAATGGGCTTGCCTCCCCCTTTGGGGGAGGTGTCCCAGTGCGCACACTGGGACGGAGAGGGCAAACGTCGGACACCCTCTCAGTCACGGCCTCGCGGGAGATCGGCCGTGCCAGCTCCCCCAGAGGGGGAGCCAAGGTTTACATCTTCGCAATAACCGCCTTGCAGCGCGGGCAAAGGCCCGTCTCGGGGTCTGCGTCGGCGGAGTGCATCCAGCAGCGCGGGCACTTTACGCCGGGGGCCTCGAAGACGGAGATCTCAAGGCCGGGGTTCTTCACGCCGCGGCCGGTGACGTGCTCTTCCTGCGGCTCGTCGTCCGCAATGAGGCATTGAGACACGATGAAGAGCTCGGACAGGTTCATGGAGGAAACGGCGGCCAGGGTGCTCTTGGCATCCTCGTCCTTCGCGCGCAGGATGACGGCGGCCTCGAGAGGCTTGCCGATGCGCTTGTCGGCGCGGGCGGACTCCAGCACACCGTTGACATCGTCGCGCAGGGCGATGAGCCTGTCCCATTTTGCCATCTCGGCATCCTCGAGGGCGTAGTCGACAAAAGCCTTGTTCATGGTGTTGAACAGGACGTTTCGCTTGTCGTCGCTCTCGCGGTGGGGCATGGCCTGCCAGATCTCGTCGCAGGTGAAGGCGAGGATGGGGGCAAACATCTTGGTCAGGGTGTCAAGGATCAGGAACAGAGCGGTCTGAGCGCTGCGGCGCTTAAGCCCGTCGCGCTCTTCGCAGTAGAGGCGGTCCTTGATGATATCGAGGTAGAAGGAACTCAGCTCCACGACGCAGAAGTCGTTGACCGCGTGGGACACGGTGTGGAACTCGTAATTGTCGTAGGCCTTCTCCACCTGGGCGATCAGCTCATTGAGCTTGGTCATGGCCCAGCGGTCCAGGGGCAGCATGTCCTCCGGGGCAACCAAATGGTCCGCGTCAAAGCCCTCGAGGTTTCCGAGGCAGTAGCGGGCGGTGTTGCGGAACTTCAGATAATTCTGGCTCAGCTGCTTGAAGATTTCCTTGGAGCAGCGCACGTCCACATGGTAGTCGGCGGAGCCGGCCCAGAGGCGGATCATGTCCGCGCCGAACTCCTTGATGATGTCGGCCGGGTCGATGCCGTTGCCGAGGGACTTGTGCATGGCCTTGCCCTCGCCGTCGACGGTCCAGCCGTGGGTCAGGCACTCTTTATAGGGCGCGCCCTGGTTCAGTGCGCCGACCGCGGTCAGCAGCGAGGACTGGAACCAGCCTCTGTACTGGTCGCCGCCCTCCATGTACATGTCGGCGGGCCAGAAGCCCTGGTCGCGCTTCATGGCGGCAAAGTGGGTGGAGCCGGAGTCGAACCAGCCGTCGAGGGTGTTGGTCTCTTTGCTAAAGTGCGTGCCGCCGCAGTGGGGGCACTTGAAGCCTGCGGGCAGCAGCTCGGACGCCTCCTGCTCAAACCACGCGTTGGAGCCCTTTTCTTCGAAGATCTTCGCCACCGACTCGATGCTCTCGTCGGTGCAGACGGGCTTCTTGCAGTCCTCGCAGTAGAACACGGGGATGGGCAGGCCCCAGCGGCGCTGACGGGAGATGCACCAGTCGGCGCGCTCGCGGATCATGGCGGCCATGCGCTCCTTGCCCCAGGCGGGCAGCCACTTCACGTCGTCGCAGGCCTTGACGGCCTCCTCCTTGAAGGAGTCGACGGAGCAGAACCACTGGGGGGTGGCGCGGAAGATGATGGGATTCTTGCAGCGCCAGCAGTGCGGGTAGCTGTGGACGATCTTTTCGCTGGCGAAAAGGACGCCGCTTTCCTGCATGTCGGCGTAGATAACGGGGTTGGAGGCCTCGGTGGTCAGCCCCGCGTACTTGCCGGCGTATTCGGTGTGGCGGCCCTGGTCGTCCACGGGCACAACCATCTCGAGGCCGTAGCGGGTGCAGGTGTTGTAGTCGTCGGCGCCGAAGCCGGGGGCGGTGTGGACGCAGCCGGTGCCGGAATCCATGGTGACATAGTCGGCCAGCATCACAAGGCTCGTCTTGTCAAGGAAGGGGTGGCGGGCCAGCATGTACTCAAAGAAGCTTCCCTCATGGATCTCCACGATCTCCCAGTGCTCGACCTTGCCCGCCTTCATGACGGACTCGATGAGCGCCTCGGCCATGATGAGCATTTCGCCGTTATCCAGCTTCACGATCGCGTAGCTGTCGCCCGGGGAGAGGGTGATGCCGAGGTTGCCGGGCAGGGTCCAGGTGGTGGTCGTCCAGATGAGGAAGGAGAGCTTGGACTTGTCGAGGTGAGAAAGCTTGCCCTTGTCATCGAAGATGGGGAACTTGACGTAGACGGTAGTGACAGGGTCGTCCTGGTACTCGATCTCGGCCTCGGCGAGAGCGGTCTCGTCGTGGGCGCACCAATAGACGGGCTTAAAGCCCTTGTAGATGTGGCCGTTGCGGTACATCTTGCCGAAGATGCGCACCTCGTCCGCCTCGAAGCCCTTGTTCATGGTGAGGTAGGGGTGCTCCCAGTCGGCCACGACACCCAGGCGCTTGAAGCCCTCCATCTGCTTGCCGACGTACTTTTCGGCGTACTTGTGGCAGGCGGAGCGGAAATCCGCCACGCTCATGGCCTTGTGGTTGAGCTTCTGCTCCTTGATGATGGCGGACTCAATGGGCATGCCGTGGTTGTCCCAGCCGGGGATGTAGGGGGTATAGTAACCGCGCATGGCGTAGGAGCGGGTGATGAAGTCCTTGATGCACTTATTGAGGGCGTGGCCCATGTGGATGTTGCCGTTGGAGAAGGGAGGGCCGTCGTGGAGGTTGAAGCGGGGGTGCCCCTCGTTGACTTTAAGCATCTCGTTGTAGATGTCCTGCTCCTGCCACTTTTTGAGCATCTCGGGCTCACGCTTGGGCAGGCCTGCGCGCATGGGAAAGTCTGTTTTCGGAAGATTCAGTGTGGCGTTAAAGTCCTGTGACATGGTTTCTGTTGCTCCTGTACTCTATATATGCCTCCCTCTCTGAGGGAGGTGGCCGAAGGCCGGAGGGAGTCCTCTTATCCTGCACCCAGCTGAAGCGGGGCGCTGACTCCCTCAGTCATCGCCGCAAACGGCGATGACAGCTCCCTCAAAGAGGGAGCCAGAATAATGGATAAAGGGGGCGCGCAGGATACGCGCCCCTGTTTTATTCTATCAGAAGGTGAAGGGCTGGGTGTTCTCGAGCTTGTGCTTTTTGGGGCGGTAGCTGGTGGTGTCGTCGGCCATGTCCAGCTTCAGGCCGTCGTCGGCCTGCAGGCGGGCGGCGCTCTTCTCGATGGCGCTGACGGCGTCGTCGATGCTGGGCTGCTTGGGTTCCTCGACCGGCACGGGCTCTTCCGCCGGCGCGGGTGCGGCGGGGGGGGCAGGCTCCTCAACGCCCATCTCGTCGGCGATCTTGTCGAGCTTGCCGAGCTGGGTGTGGCAGAGGGCCTTGGCGGCCTCGATGAACTTGGCGGCGGCAGCCTTGGCGTCGGCCAGGCGTTTTTCCTCGGCCTCGGCGCGGGCGGAGATGGAGCCCAGGGTCTCCTGTGCCTTCTCCTCGGCCTCGGCGATGGTGGCGGCGGCGCGCTGTCTTGCCTCGCTCTCGATCTGGACGGCGAGCTTCTGGGCGGAGAGGATGGCGGCGTTGAGCGCCTCTTCATTGGAACGGTACTCCTCGATCTTGTCGACGAGGACCTTCATCTTGCTCTTGAGGACGGCGTTCTCCTTCTGGGTCGCGGCGACGTCGTCGGCCAGCTCCTCGAGAAAATCATCCACAGAGGCCATGTCGTATCCGCCCATGCGTGCTCTCTCAAAGCCCTTCTCACGAATATCCTGTGCAGTAATCATAGCTTATCCACCTTTCGTATCTTATGCGACCTCTTTTTTTATCGGTCAAAAATAGTGTCCGGAGTTCTCCGGCTGCTGTTGTTCACTCTGCTGCTGCGGCTGTGTTCCCAAAATGTCTACGTTCTGCGGGGTGATGAAATAGGTCTTTGCGGAAACGGGGGTGATCTTCCCGCCGAGGGCAAAGGCGATGCCGGACAGAAAATCCAGAAGCCTTCGCGCGGTCTCCGCCGGGACGGTCTCGAGCGTCATCACGCAGGTCATGTCCTGCTGCAGGTAGCTGACCAGCTCCCCGGCCTCGTCAAAGGTCTTGGGGCTGAAAAGGAGGACCGAGGTATCCTTGCCGCCGAAGTTGACGGTGCGCTCCCGTTTGGGTCTGGACGCGCTCTGCGCCGCCTTCTTGAAGCCGCCGAAAATACCGCCGGAGCTCTCCGCCGGTTTCTTGGGCTGGGCCTCCTCCGCGGGCGCGGGTGTGCCGCCCTGGTCGGCGAAGGCGTTTTCAAAGGCCATCTGGGCTGCGCTCACCGCCGCCTTCTGCTCGGGCTTGGGCTGCGGGCGCAGGCTCTGGTCGGCGCCCTCGAAGAAATCCTCGTCGTCATCGTAGGGCTGCGTCAGTTTTTTCAATCCATCCATGAAACCCATGGCAATCCTCCAGTACTCGCTCAGGTCACGCCTGTTTTTCGGGGTAGTGCCGCCGGCCGAAGATGGCCGTGCCGACGCGCACGATGTTCGCGCCGCAGGCGATGGCGGCCTCATAATCGCCGCTCATACCCATAGACATAAAATCCATGCGTACATTATCGTATTTTTTTTCGCCATTGTCAATAAAAAGCTGTCGCAAAAGATCGAAATATGGCAGATTTTCCTCCGGGGCCCGGCAGATCGGGGGGATCGTCATGAGTCCGCGGACGAAAATGCCGGGAAATTCTCCCGCTTTTTCCAGTATTTCGGCAAGCTCCCCGGGTGCAAGTCCGGACTTGGACGCCTCGCCCCCGGTGTTGACCTCGATCAGGATGTCCTGCCGGATGCCGCGCTTTACCGCCTGTCTGCTGATCTCCTTCATGAGCTCGATGCTGTCCACGCTGTGGATGAGGGACACGAGCCCCACCAGGTATTTGGCCTTGTTTTTCTGGAGCGTGCCGATAAAGTGCAGCTGCGCGCCCTCATAGGCCCCGGCTTCGTTTTTCTCCAGAAGCTCCTGCACGCGGTTTTCCCCGCAGCAGGGCAGTCCCGCTGCGATGGCCTCCTTCACGCGCGAAGCGTCGTTCATTTTGGTCGCGCCGACGAGCAGGATCTCCTTCGGGTCCCGCCCGGCAGCCAGTGCTGCGCGTTCGATATTGGCCTTGACCTGCGCGATATTTTCCGCAATGCTCATAGTTTGTTTCCTTCTTTGTCTGTAAGATTGTACAGCTGTCTTGGCTCCCCCTCTGAGGGAGCATAGTGACGCGCGAGAAACGCGCGACGATCCAAGCTTGCTGTCACGGCGCGTCTCCCGCAAGCGCCGTGACTGAGAGGGTTGTCGGTCCTTTGCCGGGGGTGCAGGACACGGGACCCTCTCTGCCCCAGTGTGCGCACTGGGTCACCTCCCCCAGAGGGGGAGGCAAGTTTAAGATTTGATTTCCCCCTCCACCGTCCGCAGCTCATAAAGCTTTTCCGGAAAGTCCGTAAGTCTTATGACCAGCATGCGCCTTCCCAGGGCATCGGCGGTGACGGAGAGGATGTCGCCCGCGAGCTCGCCCTGCGCGCCGTCGATGGTCAGGCGGCAGGGGCCGGGGAGCGGGGATACGTCCCCCTCCGTAAGGGCGGCGCAGAGAAGGGAAAAGCCGTAGACCAGACGCGCGGCGTCTCCGGTCTCCGGAGGCTCTGCGTCCAGGAGCCTTTCCAGCCCTGCGGGGGTGAGTCTCTCGGCGTCCTCGGGCTTTAGTCCCTCCCAGCCGTCGCATGCGGGAAAATACAGGGCACTCTCGGTGCCGGTGTCGGCGGCACTCAGGCGCGCGCCGGGCGCGGCATCCGGGAAGGCCCCGGCGGGCAGGCGCTCCTCCTGCCGGATGAGCAGGCCGCGAAAGCGCAGCGCCGCCGGGGCGGCGGTCGGCGCGGGCGCCGGCGCAGGAAGCGCCGGGGCATCCATGTGCCGGTAGAGCGCCGCGAGGCTCCACGCGCAGGCGGCGGCAAAGAGCAGCGCCGCCAGCGCGTGATAAAAGGCCCGCTCAGTCCTCCCCATCAAAGGGGATGGGCCGCGGCGGCACGACGGTGGAGATCGCGTGCTTGTAGATCAGCTGCTGCCGCCCGTCGGAGTCGAGCACCACCGTGAAGCCGTCAAAGCCGCGCACGATGCCGTGCAGCTGGAAGCCGTTCATCAGAAACATGGTGACCACGGCCCGATCCTTGCGCAACTGGTTGAGGAATTGATCCTGGAGATTTTGCGTTTTCTGCATTTCAGCCACTCCTTTTTTTGCGGAGCGGCATGTCCTTCACCGCTCCGTCATAAGTAATTCGTGTTTTGGCACGTACTACTCATGATACCCGCGGCTTTGTAAAAACGCTGTCGAAATTTGGAGGGCGGCACCAAAATCGGGCGCCGTGTCCCAGAGGATGCGCAGGGCTCCCTCCCAGCGGCCAAACCAGGTGATCTGCCGCTTGGCATAGCGGCGGCTGCCCTGTCGGATGAGGTCGAGGGCCTCGTCCTCCGTGAGCTCCCCTCTGAGGGCCAGCACCGCCTCCTTATAGCCGATGGCTTGCATGGCGGTACACTCGGCCGAGAGGCCCGAATCCAGGAGCCGCCGCACCTCGTCAAAGAGCCCGTCGGCGGCCATCTGCGTCACGCGCTCGTCGATGCGCGCGTATAGGTCTGCGCGGTTTTTGTAATTGAGCACGATCCGCGCCGCGTCATACCTTGGCGGGCGGCGGCGGGTCTCCTCATCGTGTTCGGTGGCGGTTTTGCCGGTGAGGCGGTAGATCTCGACAGCACGCACGATGCGGCGCTTATCTCCCGCGCCCAGCTTTGAAGCCCGCGCGGGGTCGAAGGCGGCAAGCTTATTCAGCATCGCCTCTCCGCCGAGGCGGTCATATTCCGCTTCAAGCTCTGAGCGCAGGGCTTTGTCCTCCTGGTTGTCGGCAAAGTCCCGCCCCGCGATGAGCGAGTCGATATAAAGCCCCGTGCCGCCGACCAGGATGGGCACCCGCCCGCGCGATAAGATGTCGTCGCAGACGGCCCCGGCCTCGTCGACATAGCGGGCCACGGAGTACGCTTCCGAGGGGTCTATAACGTCGAGCATGTGGTGGACGGCCTCGGCCTGCTCCTCTTTTGTAGCCTTGGCGGTGCCGATGTCCATGCCGCGGTAGAGCTGCATGGAGTCGGCGGAGACGATCTCGCCCCCGTACTTTTTGGCAAGCTCGATGCCGAGCCTTGTCTTCCCGGAGGCGGTCGGCCCCGCGACGACGATGATGGAATTGTCAGGCATGGCGGAGCCTCCTTCCTTGGCTCCCCCTATGGGGGAGCTGTCAGCGCCGCTTGCGGCGATGACTGAGAGGGCTGTCAGTCAACAAACGACCCTCTCCGCCCCAGTGTGCGCACTGGGGCACCTCTCCCAAAGGGAGAGGCAAGTGCCTTGGTGCAGTTTTTACACGATCCTCTTGAACAGTTTATCCAGATCCCGTCTGCCGAGCACGGCGGAGACCGGTCTGCCGTGCGGGCAGTATTTCACGTCGCCGGAGAGGACCGCCTGCACGATGCGGTCAAGCTCGGCTCTGTCGGTGATGTAGCCCGCCTTGATGGCCGCCTTGCAGGCCACCGTGTGCAGGATCTCGTCCCGGGCGCTCTTGGGGTCCGGGGCCTTGCCGCCGCGCAGCTTTTCAAAGATTTCCTCCACCGCCGCGCGCGCGTCCGAGGGGTTCATATCCGCGGGCACGGTGCGGAGAATAAAATCATCCTCGCCGTAGGCTTCGATCTCGAAGCCGAGCTCGGAAAGCAGCTCCCCGTTCTGCTCCAGAAGCTCCCGCTCCTCCCCGTCAAGGCGGAGGGTCACGCCCTCGAGCAGGGTCTGGGCCATGACGCTGCGGTCCTGCCGTTTGAGGCGGTCAAAGATCATACGCTCGTGGGCCGCGTGCTTGTCGATGAGCATGAGCTCGTCCCCGGTCTCCACCAGGATGTATAGGTGCAGGGCCTCGCCGATGAGTTTGTAGTCCGGAAGCGTAGGTTTTTCAACACTTTGAACAGAGTTTTCCACAGTTTTACCAGAAAGACCGGGCTCGTTCGGCGCGATTTTTGTCGATTCCTGCGGCTTGACAGCGGGGGTCGGCGGCGGAGTCATATCCAGGCGCGTCTGGTAGGGCTGCTCATAGGCCCTGAGCGGCATGGCGGCCTCGACTGGCTTTGCGGGAGCCGAGGGACGGACGCTGTAGTTGGAGGCGCGAAAGTCCGCCGCGCTCATGGAGCGGTAGAAGTCCGGGCGCGGATTGGGCTTTGCCGTCGGCGTCGGTGCCGTGTATACCGGTGCGGGGGCGGGCTTCGGCTTTTCCTCCCCGGCGGCGGCGGTGCGGTCCTCTGTTGACAGCGCAGCCAGCACCGCGTGGTACACGAGATCGAAGACCCGCTTTTCCTGGGAGAACTTGACCTCGGTCTTCGCCGGGTGGACGTTCACGTCGACGGCGGCGTTAGAGAGCTTGAGATACACAACGCACGCGGGATAGCGCCCCACGAGCAAGGTGTTCTTATACGCCTGCTCCACGGCGGTCTGCAAAAGGGCGGAGCGGATGTAGCGGCCGTTGCAGTAGAAAAACTGCATGCCCCGGTTGCCGCGCCCGGCGGAGGGGGAGGACACGAAACCCGAGACGGACATGTCCCCGTCGCTGAGCTCGATGGGCAGAAGGTCCTTCGCCGTGTCCCGGCCCAGGAGCGCGTACACGCAGGAGAGAGCCTTGCCGTCGCCGGGGGAGAAAAACTCCTCCTTCCCGTCGCGCAGAAGCCGCACGGAGACCTCGGGCCGTCCCAGAGCGCAGCGCAGCGCCGTCTGCACGCAGGCAGAGGCCTCGGCCCGGTCGGATTTTAAGAACTTGAGGCGCGCGGGCGTGTTGAAGAACAGGGACCTGACCTGCATGACGGTGCCCTCGGGGCAGCCGGTCTCGCCCATGTCCTGGATATCCCCGGCGGAGAGGGTGACGCGGGTGCCGCTTGCGTCCCCGTGCCGACGGGTGAGAAGCTCGACCTCGCTCACGGCGGAGATGGCGGCGAGGGCCTCGCCGCGAAAGCCCATGGTGCCGATGGCCTCCAGGCCCGTCTCGTCACGGAGCTTGGAGGTGGCGTGGCGCATGAAGGCGATGCCCGCGTCCTCGGGGGCCATGCCCTTGCCGTCGTCCTGGACGCGGATATAGGTCGCGCCGCCGTCGCGGATCTCGACGGTCACGCTGTGGGCGCCTGCGTCAAAGGCGTTCTCCATGAGCTCCTTGATGACGGAGGCGGGGCGCTCCACCACCTCGCCGGCGGCGATCATATCCGCCACGTGCGGGGAGAGGATGTTGATTTCGGACATTCAATCACCTTCCTTACAGCCTCCCTCTCTGAGGGAGGTGGCACGGCGCGTGTCCGCCCGCGCCGTGACGAAGGGAGTTGTCAGTCGTCGTGCCGGTAATGGGGAGACTCCCTCAGTCACGGCGGCAGAGTCGCCGCGACAGCTCCCTCAAGGAGGGAGCCAAAGTTCATTTTCCCTATTATACAGGATTTCAGTTGAAACTTCCATAGTATTTATGCTAAAATAAAACGTCGAGACGTTTTATTTTATTTGATCTAAGTCGTTTTTCTCGCCGCTGGCGCGGCAATGGCCCAGGCCAGCTTCTCTTGGCCTTCGGCCAATTCACCTTCCCGAAAAACATGACATATTTTAGCATGCCCGTTTACGGCCATGCTAAAATATAAAGACTGAGTTCTGGAAAAGCAAGGAGAATACCCCCATGCCGATTGAGAGAAAAGTCATTGATATAGAGAAAATCGAAAAGCAGCGGGCGATCTGCGCGCAGATTTTTGAGCGTGTCACCGCGGACGGGCAGCGGCCCCTTGCCATGGTGGACACCTACGGCTGCCAGCAGAACGAGGCCGACAGCGAGAAGATCCGCGGGTATCTGGCCGAAATGGGCTACGGCTTTACAATGGACGAATTTCAGGCGGACGTGATCGTCGTCAACACCTGCGCCGTGCGCGAGCATGCGGAGATGCGGGTGCTGGGAAATGTCGGCGCGCTCAACCACTCCAAAAAGGCGCGGCCGGGGCAGATCGTCGCCGTCTGCGGCTGCATGGTGCAGCAGGCGCACATGGCCGAGAAGATCAAGATGTCCTACCCGGTGGTGGACCTGGTCTTCGGCCCGCACGAGCTCTGGCGCTTCCCCGAGCTTTTGAATCAGGTGATGGAAAAGCACAGGCGCGTCTTCGCCATCGACAAGGCCGAGTCCGTGGCCGAGGGCATTCCCCTCCGGCGTGACGGGAAGGTCAAGGCGTGGCTTTCCATCATGTACGGCTGCAACAATTTCTGCACCTACTGCATCGTCCCCTACGTACGCGGGCGTGAGCGCTCGCGCAGACCGGAAGACGTCCTCGCCGAGGCGCGGCAGCTTGTCGCCGAGGGCTACAAGGATATCACCCTGCTGGGTCAGAACGTCAATTCCTACGGCAAGGACCTCGACTGCGGGGTGGATTTTGCCGATCTCATCCGTATGATCAACGATATCCCCGGCGACTTTCTCATCCGCTTCATGACAAGCCACCCGCGCGACGCAACAGAGAAGCTTTTCAAGACCATGGCAGAGTGCGAGAAATGCGCCCACCATATCCACCTGCCCGTCCAGTCCGGCAGCGACCGCATCTTAAAGCGCATGAACCGCCACTACGACCGTGCGAAATATCTGGATGAGATCGCTATCGCCCGGCGCTATATGCCGGACCTCGTCATCACCACCGACATCATTGTGGGCTTCCCCGACGAGACGGAGGAGGACTTTGCCGACACCCTGAGTCTCTGCGAGCAGGTGCGCTATGACGCCATGTTCACCTTCATCTACTCCAAGCGCGTCGGCACCCCGGCGGCGACGATGCCCGACCCCTACACGCGGGCCGACAAGCAGGTGCACTTCGATCAGCTCACCGAGCTTGCCAACCGCATTTCCGGCGAAAAGCACAAGGAGTACGAGGGCAAAACCGTGCGCGTGCTCGTTGACGGCGAAACAGGCAAGGAGGAATACAATCTCTCCAGCCGCACAAACGGCGGCAGGCTTGTGCATTTGCACGGCGACAAGAGCCTCATCGGGCAGTTTATCGACGTGAAGATCACGGCGTCGAACACCTGGGCCCTGTACGGAGAAGTCGTGGGATAGTGCCCTCTCAGTCATCGCCGCAAGCGGCGCTGACAGCTCCCCCAAGGGGGGAGCCAAGCCTTGCCTCTCCCTTTGGGAGAGGTGCCCCAGTGCGCACACTGGGGCGGAGAGGGCTCATGTTTTCAAAAATCCTGACAGAAAGAGGAAACCACTATGCCAGAGCTGACCCCCATGAAGCGGCAGTATCAGGAGATCAAGCAGCAGTATTCCGACTGCCTGCTCTTCTTCCGCCTCGGGGATTTTTATGAGATGTTCGATGGCGACGCGAAGACCGCCTCGAAGGAACTCGACCTGACGCTCACCACCCGTGACCGCTCGGTGGAGGACCCGGAGGAGCGCACCCCCATGTGCGGCGTGCCCTACCACAGCGCCGAGGCCTACATCGCCCGCCTCATCGCCAAGGGCTACAAGGTCGCCATCTGCGAGCAGACCGAGGACCCGGCGCTTGCCAAGGGTCTCGTCAAGCGCGATGTCATCCGCATCATCACCCCCGGCACCGTGACGGAAAGCTCCATGCTGGAGGAAGGGAAGTCCAACTATCTCGCCGCCGTGTACCTTGCGGGCAGGGAGGGGGGCGTCGCGTTCTGCGACGTGTCCACGGGCGAGTTCTGCTGCGCCGCCTTTGAAAACGACGCGGTCTCCCATCTTGTCAACGAGCTGGGCCGCTTCTCCCCGCGCGAGGCGCTGCTGTCCCCCAGCGCAAGGGAGCTGCCGGAGATTTACGACTTTGTGACCAAGAAGCTTTCCGCCATGCCCGAAGAGGGCGCGGAGAGCTTTGAATACATGCCCGCCGCGGCTCGCGTGTGCGAGCAGTTCGGCTTCAAGGACATCGACGAGGCGTCCCTCGGCGATCAGCCGGGCGCTGTCTGCGCCGCCGGTGCGCTTTTGGAATACATCCAGCGCACGCAGAAATTTGACCTGAGCCACATCCGCCGTCTCGACGTGTTCTTCGGCGGGCGCTTCATGGAGCTTGACTATGTCACCCGGCGCAATCTGGAGCTGACGGAATCCCTCCGGAGCGGAGAGAAAAAGGGCTCGCTCCTCTGGGTGCTCGACCGCACGAAGACCCCCATGGGCGGCAGGCTCCTGCGCGCCTGGGTGGAAAGGCCGCTCCTCTCCGCCGTCGCCATCCGCCGCAGGCTCAACGCGGTGCAGGAGCTTGTAAACGACAATGTCACGCGCGCCGAGCTGATGGAAACGCTCAGAGGCATCGGCGACATGCAGCGCCTGGTCGGCAGGGCCGTCTACGGCACGGCGGGCGGGCGCGATCTCCGGGCCCTGAGCCTCTGCGCGGCCTGTCTGCCGAGGCTCAAAGAGCTGCTGCAAAACGCTCAGTGCCTCGAATTAAAGGACATCGCCTCCATGGACGCGCTGGAGGATCTGCGCTATGAGATCGACCGCGCCATCTGCGACGATCCCCCCTTCTCCGTGCGCGAGGGCGGCATCCTCCGCCCCGGCTACTCCGAGGAGGTGGACAAGCTCCGCAATGTACGCGACAACGGCGCGAAGATGGTGCAGGACCTGGAGGCCCGCGAGCGGGAGCGCACCGGCATCAAAAAGCTCAAGGTGGGCTACAACAAGGTTTTCGGCTACTATATCGACGTGCCCAAGTCCGCGGGGCTTGAAAACGTACCCGAGGACTACATCCGCAAGCAGACGCTGGTTTCCAACGAGCGCTACTTCACCCAGGAGCTCAAAGAGCTGGAGAACACCCTGCTCACCGCCCGGGACCGCATCAACGATCTCGAGTACCGCTATTTCTGCGAGGTGCGCGACAGCGTGGCGGCCTCGGTAGAGCGCGTGCAGCAGGCGGCCGACGCCGTGTCAAGGCTCGACGTGCTCTGCTCGCTTGCCGAGGTCGCGGTGCGCGGCAGCTACACCTGCCCGGAGATCGACACCTCCCGCACGCTGCACATCGTCCAGGGCCGCCACCCGGTGGTGGAGAAGGCCATGAAGGACGTGCTCTTTGTCCCGAACGACACGTACTTAAACGACGCCGATGACCGCGTCGCCATCGTCACCGGCCCGAACATGGCGGGCAAATCCACCTACATGCGCCAGACGGCGCTGATCGTCCTGATGGCGCAGATGGGCTCGTTTGTCCCGGCAAAGTCCGCCACCGTCGGCATTGTCGACCGGGTGTTCACCCGCATCGGCGCGTCCGACGATCTGGCCTCCGGGCAATCCACCTTCATGGTGGAGATGAGCGAGACGGCGTCCATCTTAAAGCACGCCACGGCCCAGTCGCTGCTCATTCTCGACGAGATCGGGCGCGGCACCTCCACCTTTGACGGCATGGCGATCGCGCGGGCGGTGCTGGAATTTTGCGCCGACAAGCGAAAGCTCGGCGCCAAGACCATGTTCGCCACGCACTACCATGAGCTGTCCGCCCTCGAGGGGGAGCTTTCCGGCGTGCGCAACTACAACATCACCGCCAAGAAGCAGGGCGGTGAGCTTGTCTTCCTCCGGAAGATCGTCCGCGGGGCCGCCGACGACAGCTACGGCATCGAGGTCGCAAAGCTCGCGGGCCTGCCCGACAGCCTCATCTCCAAGGCCAAGGGTTATCTGAAAGAATTGGAAAGCGAGGGCGTCTCCGTCATGGCCCCCGCCGCCCGGCCCGACGACGGGCAGATCAGTCTCGCCGACGTGGGCAGCGACGAGGTGCGGGAAATTCTGCAGAACACCGATCTCAACACCTTAACGCCCATTGAGGCCATGAACCTTCTCTTTGAGCTGCAGAGAAAGGCGCGTGCCTGATGGAGAGACCTGTCATCAAGCGCACGCCCCCGCCGCCCTTCACAAGCAGGCTCACAAAGCGCGAGGCGATCATGGTCCTTTTGTATCTGCCGGTACACCTTGTGCTTTTGCAGCTGGGCTTCACGGCGCTCGTGGAGCGCGGCGTCCTGCCCGAGGCGCGGGCCACGCTTTTATACTATGTGGTGGGCTTTCTTTACATGGTGCTCAGTGCCTTCGGCTTTCTGCGCCGGGACTTTGACGCCCTCATCGACGCGCCCTTTTACTGCGTCCGGGAGATTTTGCGCGGCTATCTCTGGATGCTGGGCTTTAACCTCATCCTCGGCCTGCTTCTGCTGCTGGTGTCGGACGGGGCGGAGAACCCCAACAACCAGAGCGTCATGAACGTCTATGTCCAGGACATGGGCAGCATGAAGGCGGCCGTCATCTTCCTCGCCCCGATGGTGGAGGAGATGATGTTCCGGGCCGGGATCTTCGGCGTGCTGCGCAGGAGAAACCGCCGCGCCGCCTACATTGTCTCGGCGCTGTGCTTTGCGCTCTACCATGTGGTGCCCTACGCGCTCATGGAGCCCCTCAACTGGGTGTTCGTTTTGCAGTACATCCCGGTGTCCCTGCTGCTGGCAAGGTGCTACGAGCGCACCAACTCCATCTGGTGCAGCATCTTTTTCCACATGCTGGTCAACGGCGTCTCCCTGAGCGCCCTGGGCGCGGTGGGATAAAGCCGGCCCATGGCCCGCTTGCCTAAAGGGGCATCCCTGTTCCGGTCACGCGATTTGGCCCCCTTGCCTAAAGGGGCATCCCTGTTCCGGTCACACGATTTGGCCCCCTTGCCTAAAGGGGGCTGGCACGGCGCGTCCCCCGCAAGCGCCGTGACTGGGGGATTCCGGATTAGCGGAGATGTGCGATGAACCGGTATTTGCCCGCCTTGCCGCGTTTACCGTTTCCGTGCAGGCATTAGAGCCTGCCCGAAAAGCGGTGCGGCTGCGGAGATTCCGTGCCGCCTTTTTCTGCCACAGGCAGCGACGCGAAGCTAGTCCTTTAGGGCGGCGGCCCGCAATCCCCCCGCCCCAGTGTGCGCAGAAGGTGAATTGCCCCGAAGGGGCAAGAGAAGCCGGCCTGGGCCGCTGGGGCCCCCCCTTTAGGCAAGGGGGGCGTATACAAAAGGAGCAAGCTATGACGTATACCCTCCGCCCCATCGCCCATATCGTGAGCGACTTTCCCGGAAAATTCGGCATCCCGCGCCAGGCGGGAGTGGTGCCGGAGCTGGAAAGCGCCGTCGTGTTCGAGCCCGAGTACCGGGACCCGGAGGCCCTGCGGGGCATTGAGGGCTTCAGCCATCTCTGGCTTATCTGGCAGTTTTCCGAGAGCGTGACCTCGGCCTTCTCCCCCACGGTGCGCCCGCCGCGGCTCGGCGGGAACGTGCGCATGGGGGTCTTCGCCACGCGCTCGCCGTTTCGCCCCAACTCCCTGGGGCTGAGCTGCGTGGAGCTTGTGCGGACGGAGAGCCGACCCGGACTCGGGACGGTGCTGGTGGTGCGGGGGGCCGACCTCATGGACGGCACGCCCATCTTTGATGTCAAGCCCTACATCCCCTACGCCGACGCGCATCCCGAGGCCCGCTCCGGCTTTGCGCCCGACGCGGGGGCGACGCTTTCGGTGTGTATCTCTGACCAGCTCTTAATGAAAATTCCCGAGAACAAGCGCGAGGCCCTGCGCGGCGTTTTGGCAAACGACCCCCGGCCCCGCTACCAGCGCGATCCCGAGCGGGTCTACGCGATGGACTTTGCAAATCTCACCGTGCGCTTTACCGTGGCGGACGGGGTGCTGACGGTAACGGAAATAATCCCCTTGGAGGCGACGCAAGATGATAAAAACGAAAAATCATGACGTGCTGTTCTGGATCTTCTTCGTGCTGCTGTGCGCGGTGAGCCTGACGCTTTTGGAGCTCAATAAAAACTCTCTCGCCGCCTGGGTCGGGACCCTTGCGCTGCTGATCGGATACGCGGTCTTGCGTCTCAAGAAGCTGAAAGGCAAGCACTTTTATCTGCGCGCCGCCGCCTTTCTCGCGATCTCTGCCCTGCTGCTTTCGATCCTGCTGCATGTGGGCAGGCCCTACCGCTTCCGCCCCGCCGTGGAGAAAAGCGGCGGCATGACCGGCGTTATCGAGCTGCGCGACGGCAAGGTCCAGGGCGTTTTGACTGCCGATAAGGCGGTGGAGGTCTATACCGGCATCCCCTACGCGAAGCCCCCGGTCGGGGAGCTGCGCTGGAAGGCCCCCCAGGACCCGGAGCCCTGGGGCGGCGTGCGCACCTGCACGCATTTTGCCGCCATGGCCATGCAGCCGAGGTCCTCGGAAATCTACAATTCCCTGTCCCAGATCGTGGGCTTCCACGACTTTGAGGTGAGCGTACACGACAATTTCCGCGACGCGGTGAGCGAGGACGCGCTGTACCTGAACATCTGGAAGCCCGCCGGGGCGGGGGAGAAGCTGCCGGTGCTGGTGTACATCCACGGCGGCTCGCTCCAGACCGGGCAGCCCTGGTACGCCGACTACTCGGGCGAGGGCCTGGCCCGCAAGGGGATCCTTGTTGTAAACCTCGGCTACCGCCTGGGCGTGTTCGGCTTTCTGGCCACCGAGGAGCTGGCAGCCGAGGACCCGAATCACTCCACCGGCAACTACGGCCTCATGGATCAGATCAAGGCCCTCGAGTGGGTGCGGGACAACATCGCGGCCTTCGGCGGCGATCCCGACAATGTGACGCTCTCGGGCGAGTCCGCGGGCGCCGCCTGCGTGACGGCGCTGTGCACCTCCCCGGAGGCGAAGGGGCTTTTCAGGCGCGCCATCGCCGAGAGCTCCACCACGACCGCGCCCGTGCCGCAGCACTCCTTCCGCCTGATGGACGAGGCGCTGAAAACCGGACGCGAGACTATGGAGCGCTTCAAGGCATCGAGCATTGAGGAGCTGCGCGCTCTGCCCGCCGAGCAGCTTGTCGCGGCGGCGGACACAAACCACCACATCACGGTCGACGGCTACATTCTGACGAAGACGCCCTACGAGTCCTATCTTGCGGGCGAGCACAATGAGGAAGCGCTGCTCCACGGCTTCAACGCCGAGGAGGGCACGCCCTTCATTCTCTTTGACCAGGCCAATCTCAAGAACTACGAGACCAAGGTGCGTGCCTATTTCAAGGACCGGGCCGACGAGGTGCTGGCGCTGTACAGGCCGACCACCGACACCGAGGCGAAGACCATGTGGGTCGACCTCTATTCCTCTGTCTACTTCACCCACGGCCATTACTGCCTGAGCCGCCAAGCCATCGCGGCAAAGGAGCCCGTGTGGGAGTACCTCTTTGCCAAGACCAACGGCCGTCTCTCCGCCTGGCACAGCGGCGAGGAGGTCTACTGCTACAACAACATCCCGGCGGACTCGAAGCTCTATGACGAAAGTGACCGCAAGCTTGCGGATCTTTTCAGCGACTACTTTGCAAACTTCATCCGTTTTGGCGACCCCAACGGCGAGGGCCTGCCCGCCTGGGAGCAGAGTGCCGACGGCACGAACGTCATGCTTCTGGGCGACGAGCAGAAGATGACCGCCGACCCCTACCTCCCCATTGACGGCATCCTCGACCGTATGCAGGGCTGGGGCGCGTAAGGCCGCGCTGATTTTACAAAGGTGAAACAAATTTTGTATTATCTGCGAAACATCTTTGCGGTATTCTATACTCGCAAGCAGGAAAGAACTTCATAAGGAACGAAAGTTCTTCTTAAACTAAAAGCAGAGTGGTCAGGCACTCTGCTTTGGTTTTTTAAACGATAAACAGCAAATCACCTGCCGGGCTTTTCGCCCCGGCAGGTGATTTGTTGCTCCCGCTCATACTGTTCCTTGATAAGAAGCCTTAAAGATTTCTATCAAGGGATAGTATCAATAATTGAACGTATGCGGCAGCAGCTCCGAGAGCTTGTAGCTGACATAGCGGTCGCCAGCCTTGGCGCACAGCACCTCCATATCCGGGGAAAACTCGGCCAGGAACTGGCGGCAGGCGCCGCAGGGGGTGCACCAGTTTTCGCTGTCGGCGTAGATGGCGATGCGCGTAAATTCGCGGTGTCCCTCGCTGACGGCCTTGCAGCAGGCGGTGCGCTCGGCGCAGATGGTGCTGCCGAGGGCGGCGTTTTCCACGTTGCAGCCGGTGAAGACTGCACCGTCCGTGCACTCGAGCGCGGCGCCGACGGCGAAGCGGGAATAGGGCACATAGGCGTTCAGCGACGCCGCCTTGGCCCGGGACAGGAGTTCTCTGTCTGTCATGTTCTTTCCTCCCTTTTTTAAATTATTAGTGGATATCGGCTTAACTCAGTAAGAACCGGCTTCCGGTCTGTCATTGCGAACCAGTGACCGATGTCACGACAAGCAAGGATCGCGTCACGCGTTTCTCGCGCGTCGCGTTGGTGTGGCAATCCGTACTCCCAGCGGCCAGTTAAGATTTCTGAGTGTTTCAATGCCTCCGGCGGGCGGATTGCCACGACCAGTTTGAGAACTGGTCTCGCAATGACGGGATTAGCACTTTATTCCAGCATGATCTCCCAGTTCTGGAAATCGAAAAACGGGTTGCCGAGGTTCGGGTTCAATCCGCGGATGACACCGCGGTGGACGATGAGCTGCTGGTCCTCAAAGCCGATGGAGATGAGCGCGCCGTTTGTGTTGATGTACTCGCAAAGCTGCTGGTACACCGCCGAGCGCTGGGAGGGCGAGCAGGCGAGATAGTTGTTGATCATGGCGACATAGCCGGTGTCGATGCTGCGGGAGTAGTTGAGGCTGGAGTCGGGGTCCAGAAGCTCGGTGAGGTCAAAGTTGTTGCGCAGCTTCACCTCGCCGTAGTACATGTCGAAGTCGCCCTCCTCCAAGGCGGTCAGATACTCTTCCCAGGTGAGCTCCCGCACCGTGACCTTCATGCCGATGGACGCCATGTCCTCGGCAAAGCGCCGCGCCACGCCGGTCTTCGCGCTCGAGTCGGAGCAGACGATGAAGTTCACGTCGATATCCTGGGCCGTGCCGGACATGTACTCCAGCATCCCGTCGTCGTCATAGTCGCGGATGCCCGCGTTTTCCAGCACGATGCGGCAGGTATCCAGGTTGTAGTTAAGCTGTGAGGCGTATTCCAGCGGGTAGTCGGCGCATGCCGGGTGCATGGGCACCGCCGCCGCCGTCGCGTTGCCGTGCATGAGGTTCTCGGCCCAGTTCACGCGGTCGAAGGCATAGACCATCGCCTGCCTGAAGCCGCTGTAGCGGCCGATGAGCCCCTCCTCGTTGAACATGATGTAGTGGAGATTGGTGGTGTTGAAGTTGCGGATCTCGTTGGAGGAGGAGTAGCCGATGTTGGTGTAGCTGGAGGGGTCGTTCGTGACCGCGTCGATGACGCCGTCCTCGAAGTTTGACAGGATCTCGTCGGCGGTGGAATAGCTTACGAGGTGGATGGTCTTGATGGGCAGATCGTCATAACCCGGGTAGCCCTCGTAGGCCTCCAGCGTCTTGCCGTAGTCGCCGTAGTCATAGGGCCCCGAGCCCATGGGGGGCTTGTCGTCCATGGTGCCGGACTTGATGATGGGGATGTTCAAAAGCTTTGCAAACTGGGTGTCGCCGATGCCGAGGGTGACATAGAAGTGGTTCTCGTCATAGCCCGAGCCCTGGTAGCTGGCAAAGCGGCCCCGGTAGCGGTCCTGCGTGGCGACCGCGCGCTCGAGGGAGTAGCGGATGTCCGCGCCGGTGACGGGGGTACCGTCGTGGAAGACGTGGCCCGGATTGATGGTGAAGGTCCAGTAGGTGGCGGTGTCGTTGGGAAGCCCCGCATCCAGGACGTTCGGCACGACTTCAAAGTTGTCGTCCAGCTCCACCATGTTCTCGTACACCAGATCGCACAGGAGCTGGTTGGAGTGGTTGGTGGCGAGGATGGGGTTTAAGCTGAAGTCCTCGTTATAGTTCAAGGAGAAGTAGTTGTCGGCGGCCTTGGCGCGCGTCACGTCCTTGCCCCTGGTGGACTCGGGGATCAGGGAGTTGGGGTCCGAGGCGGCGCGTCTGCCGCAGCCCGTGAGCAGCAGCATCGCCGCGAGCAGAAAACACAGCAGTCTTTTCTTCATGGCCTTTCCTCAGAGCATGATGACCGCCGCCTGGCTGCCGCGCCTGCCTTTGGTATAGCGGTGGGACCAGTACTTGTCATGGCTGCAGAAGGTGCACTCGCCGGAAATATCGATGTTCCGTACCGGCACGCCGAGCTGACAGAGCCTTCGGGCGTTGGCAAGGCGCAGATCGACCATGGTCTTGCCGTCCGGGCGGCGGACAAAGAGGCCGCCGGTCTCCCCACCGAGCCATTCGGAAATCGCGTCGGGCACATCGTCGTCGGTCTCGAAGCAGCAGGCCCCGATGGAGGGACCGATCGCCGCGCGGATGTCCTTCGTCTCTGCACCAAGGCTCGTCATGCCCGCAAGGGCATGCATTAAAATATCGCCCACGCTGCTGCGCCAGCCGCAGTGTACGGCCCCGGCGGCGCGGTTTTTCGCGTCCCACAGCAGCACCGGCACGCAGTCGGCCACGAAGCAGAAGATGGGCAGGCCCTTTTCTGCCGTGACGATGCCGTCCGCCTCATAGGGGGTCGGGCCGAGACAGGTATGCTTGTCCGCCGCCGTGACGATGCGCACGTCGGTCTTATGTACCTGGTTTGTGACGCAGGCGTCGTTTTCTCCCACGCCGAACAGGGCGCAGACCCGGCGGTAATTTTCCCGCACGGACTCGGGGTCGTCCCCGCGATTGGAGCCGAGGTTGAGGGACGCAAACTCCCCCGTGCTCACCCCGCCGAAACGCGTGGTGAAGGCGTGCTTTGCCCCGATGATATCGGAGCGCATATAGATCAGGCCGTTAGAATTTTCTTCAATGAACATGGTTTATCCTTACTTCTCGTTTCTCCCGCAGCACTCTTTGTATTTGAGTCTTCTGCTGCCGTCCGGCTTCATTTTGCCGCAGGGGCAGGGGTCGTTGCGGCCCGGCTTGGGGAGCTTCTTGACCGGCTGCTTCTTGACCGGCTCGTCCCCGCCGACGTTTGCGGCTGCGTTTTTGGCGACAGCCTTGCGCTCGATGGGGGCCTCGCGGCGTATGCGCACGGTGTAGAGACGGCGCACGGTCTCCTCGCGGATGCCGTGGACCATGGCCTCGAACATGTCGAAGCCTTCCTGCTTGTAGGCGTCGATGGGCTTGGTGGAGCCGTAGCCGCGCAGCCCGATGCCGCGCTTTAGCTCATCCATGGCGTCGATGTGGTCCATCCAGTACTCGTCCACCACGCGCAGCATGATGACGCGCTCAAGCTCACGCATGAGGGGCGTGCCGTTGGGGGCGAGACCGAAGGCCTCCTCGCGCGCGGCATAGACCTTCTCGGCGAGCTTCTGCACGGCCTCCGAGAGCTTGTCCGGCTTTACCGAGCCGCCGAACTGCGAGAGCTTAAACGTGCCGCGGGGCATGAAGAGCTTTTCAAAGGGCGACAGCGTGTCGTCCAGCTGCGCCTGATCGTCGCAGGCCGTGCCGGAGAGGGCGTCGTTTACGGTGGAGGAGATGTACTCGGAGATCATGCTCATGATCTGGGCGCGGATGTCCTCGCCGTCAAGGACCTTGCGGCGCTCGCCGTAGATGATCTCACGCTGCTGGTTCATCACGTCGTCGTACTCCAGCACCGCCTTGCGGGTCTGGAAGTTGCGGCTCTCGACCGTCTTCTGGGCCTGCTCGATGGCGCCGGAGAGCATCTTGGCGTCAAGGGGCGTGTCGTCGTCGACCTTGAGGGCGTCCATCATGCCCATGACGCGCTCGGAGCCGAAGAGGCGCATCACGTCGTCCGTCATGGCGAGGTAGAAGCGGCTCTCGCCGGGGTCGCCCTGACGGCCCGCGCGGCCTCGGAGCTGGTTGTCGATGCGGCGCGACTCGTGCCGTTCGGTGCCGAGGATGAAGAGACCGCCCACCGCGCGGACCTTCTCGGCCTCGGCGTCGGTGTCCTTCTTGTGGGCCTCCATGCGCTCCCGGAACATCTGGCGCGCGGCGAGGATATTTTCGTCCGTGGTCTCGGCAAAGCCGGTGGCCTCGGCGATCACGTCCTCCTCAAAGCCCGCCTTTCTCAGATCTGCCTTGGACAGGAACTCCGCGTTGCCGCCGAGGGTGATGTCGGTGCCGCGGCCGGCCATGTTGGTGGCGATGGTGACGGCGCCGAGCTTGCCCGCCTGGGCGACGATCTCGGCCTCCTTCTCGTGGTACTTGGCGTTGAGGACCGTATGGGGGATGCCCTTCTTTTTCAATAAGGAAGAGATATACTCGCTCTTTTCGATGGACACGGTGCCCACCAGCACGGGCTGGCCCTTTTCATGGCAGGCCACGATCTGCTCGACGATGGCGTGGTTTTTGCCGCTGTCGTTTTTGAACACCACGTCCGGGTGGTCCTGGCGGATGACGGGCTTGTTGGTGGGGATCTCGATGATGTCCAGCTTATAGATGGCGCCGAATTCCTCCGCCTCGGTGGCGGCGGTGCCGGTCATGCCGGAGAGTTTTCCGTAAAGTCTGAAATAGTTCTGGAAGGTGATCGTGGCAAGGGTCTTGTTCTCCTGCTGCACGTCCACATGCTCCTTGGCCTCGATGGCCTGGTGCAGGCCCTCGGAGTAGCGCCTGCCCAGCATGAGGCGGCCGGTGAACTCGTCGACGATGATGATCTCGCCGTCCTTGACGATGTAGTCGATATCCCGCTTCATGATGCCGTGGGCCTTGAGGGCCTGGTTGATGTGGTGGGCAAGGGTGGCGTTTTCCATGTCGGCGAGGTTTTCAAGCCCGAAGGCCTTCTCGGCCTTGGCGATGCCGCGGGCGGTGAGGGTGGCGCTGCGGGCCTTCTCGTCGACCACGTAGTCGGCGTCCAGATCCTCGCTCTCCTCCTCCTTCTCGTCGACGGAGGCGTACACGACCTTCTTGAGGCGGGAGACAAAATCGTCCGCCTTGCGGTAGAGGTCGGTGCTCTCGTCGCCCTGGCCGGAGATGATGAGGGGGGTCCTCGCCTCGTCGATGAGGATGGAGTCCACCTCGTCGACGATGGCGAAGGCGTGGCCGCGCTGGACCATGTCGGCTTTATACAGGGCCATGTTGTCGCGCAGGTAGTCAAAGCCCATCTCGTTGTTGGTGCCGTAGGTGATGTCACAGTTGTAGGCCTCACGGCGCTGGTTGTTGTCCAGGTCATGGACGATGAGGCCCACGGTGAGGCCGAGGAAGCGGTGCACCTTGCCCATCCACTCGCTGTCGCGGCGCGCCAGGTAATCGTTGACCGTTACGATATGTACCCCCTCGCCGGTCAGGGCGTTGAGGTAGGCGGGCAGCACGGCGACGAGGGTCTTGCCTTCGCCGGTCTTCATCTCGGCGATGCGGCCCTGGTGCAGCACGATGCCGCCGATGAGCTGGACTCTAAAGGGGCGCATGCCCAGCACGCGCCAGCTTGCCTCCCGCGCGACCGCGAAGGCCTCGGGCAGCAGGTCGTCCAGGGTCTCGCCGTTTTGAAGGCGCTCTTTAAATTCGTCGGTCTTGGCGCGAAGCTGCTCGTCCGTGAGCGCCGCCATCTTGTCGCCGAGCGCCTCGATTTTGTCCGCGATGGGGTTGATGCGCTTGAGCTCCCGCTCGGAGTAGGTGCCGAATAATTTGTCAAACAGTCCCATGTATGTCTTAACCTTTCTCAAAGAGTTTCGTATTCCTTATAAAGTGGAGAATCTCATTTTTATTTTTCGCACTTATTCAGTTTGTACTATATCACAAGAATGTGAATAAAAAAAGTCTAAATCTGTCATCTTGCCCTCGGGCGTATGCTGTGGTAAAATAGCGATCGTTAATTGAAAATTTTCAACCCCCTTGTCATTCTGAGCCGCTTAAGCGGCGAAGGATTTCTGCCCGGAACCTTTATACTGATATAGATTCTTCGCTTCGCTCAGAATGACAGAGGAGGAACGGGGGAGAGAGGACCATGAACCGCATCGGCTTTGACAATGAGAAATATTTGAAGCTCCAGTCCCAGAAGATCCGCGACCGCATCAGCAAGTTCGGCGGCAAGCTGTACCTGGAATTCGGCGGCAAGCTCTTTGACGACTACCACGCCGCCCGCGTGCTGCCGGGCTTTGAGCCGGACAGCAAGGTGCGGATGCTGCTGGAAATGAAGGACGACGCCGAGATCGTCATCGCCATCTCCGCCGACGACATTGAGCGCTCCAAGCGGCGCGGCGACCTCGGCATCACCTACGAGGACGATACCCTCCGCCTCATCGACGCCTTTCGCGGCATCGGGCTCTACATCGGCTCCGTGGTCATCACCCACTACCGCGGCCAGGCCATTGCCGACGCCTTCCGCAAGCGCCTCGAGGCCCTGGGCGTGCGCACGTACCTGCACTACATCATCCCCGATTATCCCGCAAACGTGCCCCTCATTGTCTCCGACGAGGGCTTTGGGAAGAACGACTACATCGAGACCGAGCGCAGCCTCATCGTCGTGACCGCTCCCGGCCCCGGCAGCGGCAAGATGGCCACCTGCTTAAGCCAGCTCTACCACGAGCACAAGCGCGGCATCGACGCGGGCTACGCCAAGTTCGAGACCTTCCCGGTCTGGAACCTGCCGCTCAAGCACCCGGTGAACCTGGCCTACGAGGCAGCCACCGCGGACCTTGACGACGTGAACATGATCGACCCCTACCACCTCGAGGCCTACGGCGAGACCGCCGTCAACTATAACCGCGATGTGGAGATCTACCCCGTGCTCCAGGCCATCTTCAAATCCATCTACGGCGAGTGCCCCTACAAGAGCCCCACGGACATGGGGGTCAACATGGTGGGCTTCTGCATCTCGGACGACGAGGTGTGCAGGGAAGCCTCGAAGCAGGAGATCATCCGCCGCTGGTACGCCGCCGCCGTCGCCGCCCGCAAGGGCCTCGGCAAGCCGACCGAGATGCGGCAGATCGAGCTGATCATGAACTCCCTCGACATCTCCTCCGCCGATCGCCCGGTGGTCAAGGCGGCGCTTGACAAGGCCGAGGCCACCGACGGTCCCGCCGTCGCCATTGAATTAAACGACGGGCGCATCGTCACGGGCAAGACCACCTCGCTTCTCGGCGCGTCCTCGGCGGCGCTCATCAACGCCCTCAAGGCCCTCGCGGGCATCGACAAGAAGCTGCCCCTCATCGCCCCCGGCGTTATCAAGCCCATCCAGCACCTCAAGGTGGAGCACCTGGGCAACCACAACCCCCGCCTGCACACGGACGAGCTTTTGATCGCGCTGACCATCTGCGCGGTCACAAACCCCATGGCGGACCTCGCCATCGACCAGCTCGCCAAGCTCAAGGGCGCCGAGGCCCACTCCACGGTCATTCTCTCCCACGTGGACGAGGACCTGTTCAAAAAGCTCGGCGTCAACATCAGCTTCGAGCCCAGGTATCAGGCAAAAAAGCTGTATCACAAGTAATACCCAATCCTGTCATTCCGAGCCAGTGCGCACACTGGCGTGGGAATCCGCCCGCCGGAGGCCGTACCCCATTGCATTTCGTAAACCGGCCGCAGGGAAAACGGATTGCCACACCAACGCGACGCGCGAGAAACATTCTGACGCGCGATTTACGCGCGACATTCAAGGCTTGACCGTGACGCGATCCTTGCTTGTCGTGATCGCAATGACGGCGGAGGTTACATTTCATCATACTTGCGGAGGACAACAAATCATGGAGCTTCTGGAGCAGCGCATCCTTTCCGACGGACAGCTTTTGCCGGGCGGCATCCTGAAGGTCGACAATTTTCTCAACCATCAGATGGACCCCATGCTTTTGGAGGCCATGGCAAAGGAGTGGCACCGCCTGTTTGAGCATGACGGCGTCAACAAGATCCTCACCATCGAGGCCTCCGGCATCGCCCTGGCGATCCTGACGGGGCTGGAGTTTGGGTGCCCGGTGGTCTTTGCCAAAAAGAGCAAGACCAAAAACATCTCCGACAATCTCTACCAGACCGAAATCCCCTCCTTCACCCACGGCAACACCAACACCGTCGTGGTGTCGAAGGATTATCTGCTGCCCTCAGACCGCGTGCTGCTGATCGACGATTTTCTCGCCACCGGCGCGGCCCTCGTGGGGCTCAAAGACCTGGTGGAGCAGGCGGGCGCGACGCTCGTGGGCGCGGGCTGCGCGATCGAAAAGCGCTTCCAGGGCGGCGGCGACGAGCTGCGCAAGATGGGCGTGCGGGTCGAGTCGCTGGCAAGGATCGTGGAGATGGACGACAGCGGCATCGTGTTTGGCTGAAAACACTTCAAAACCTTGAACATCATGCGCCGCAAGGCTTTGCGGGTTTTTCCAGAAAAGGGTAATTTGTGCATCTTCGCCAAATTTTGCTTTGCAATTCTGGCCAGTTCTTACAAGAAATACAGTTGACTTTTGCCGAAAAGCCTGCTATTTTATATGCATCCCGCGCGTGACAACTGAATACCGTCTCGATATATAGCAAATGATATGGATTTGAAGTTTCTACCCGGACGCCGTAAATGACCGGACTATCGAAGTACCCATCAGGGGCGAGCGATCGACCCCTTTTGGTATATATGCATTGGTACCGGGCGCCGATCGTCCGCGCCAGTGCCTTTTTTATCCCCGCACTGACGCTGCCATGAAAGGATATGTGTGCTCTTTTCATGGCGGCGCCGCACCCCAAATTCTTTTTTTACAAGGAGAACGAACATGAAAAAGATCTTTTCTCTGCTCCTCGCTCTGACCATGATCTTTGCCCTCGCCGCTGTCTCCGCCCCCGCCGCCTCTGCCGAGACGACCGTCAAGGCAGGCTTCATTTTCCTGCACGACGAGAACTCCACCTATGACCTCAACTTCATCAACGCGGCCAAGGAAGCCTGCGAGAAGCTGGGCGTCGAGTACCTGTTCAAGACCGGCATCCCCGAGGGTCAGGAATGCGCTGACGCCGCCGAGGAGCTCATCGACGAAGGCTGCAACTTCATCTTTGCCGACTCCTTCGGCCACGAGCCCTTCCTGCTCCAGGTCGCCAAGGAGTACCCCGAGGTCCAGTTCTGCCACGCCACCGGCACCCAGGCCCACACCGCGGGTCTTGACAACTACCACAACGGCTTTGCCTCCATCTACGAAGGCCGCTTCCTCGGCGGTGTCGCCGCGGGCCTGAAGCTCAACGAGATGATCGAAGCCGGCACCATCACCCCCGAGCAGGCCAAGGTCGGCTACGTCGGCGCTTTCCCTTATGCCGAAGTGAAGTCCGGCTACACCTCCTTCTTCCTCGGTGTCCGTTACGTCTGCCCCTCCGCCACCATGGAGGTCACCTTCACCAACTCCTGGTACGACCCCACCCTTGAGAAGGAAGGCGCCACCAAGCTCATCAACAACGGCTGTGTCCTGATCTCCGAGCATGCCGACTCCATGGGCGCTCCCACCGAGTGCGAGGCCAACAATGTCCCCTTCGTGTTCTACAACGGCTCCGCCGCTGACGCCTGCCCCAACACCTTCATCGTCGCCTCCCGCATCGACTGGGCTCCCTACATGGAGCACGCCATGACCTGCACCGCCAACGGCGAGGCCATTGAGGCCGACTGGACCGGCACCCTGGCCACCGGTTCCGTCAAGATGACCGAGATCAACGAGAACGCTGCCGCTGCCGGCACCGCCGAGAAGCTTCAGGAGGTTGAGGCCATGCTTGCCTCCGGCGAGCTCAAGGTCTTCGATACCGCCACCTGGACCGTCGGCGGTCAGACCCTCACCGAGTACCTGGCCGACGTCGACGACATGGGCGACTTCCAGCCCGAGACCAACGTCATTGCCGACGGCTACTTCCACGAGTCCGAGTACCGCTCCGCGCCGTACTTCGACATCGACATCGACGGCATCACCAACATCGACGCGTAAGTACATCCTATCCTCTCATATGGGAACTCCCGGCCTCGGTCGGGAGTTCTCAACACTTTATAAAGTGAAAAGTGGAAAGTGAAAAGTGAAGATATGGGTTAAGGAAACGGATTATCTGTCCCGGGAACAGTACCAATCCTTGCACGATGACTGCGAGGGCCTGAGAAGAATCCTCTCCGCCACCACAAGAACCCTGAGTAAAAAAGAGACAATATAACTTCACTTTCCACTTTCCACTTTTCACTTTCTCCAAAGGAGTACACTATGGACAACAAGATCGCCGCTGTTACCATGCGCAATATCACCAAGCGCTTCGGGCCGACGCTTGCCAACGACAAGGTCTGGCTCAATATCTACCGGGGCGAGATTCTGGCCCTGCTGGGCGAGAACGGCTCCGGCAAGACGACGCTCATGAACATGCTCTCCGGCATCTATTTCCCCGATGAGGGCGAGATCGCCATCGACGGCAAGCCCGTCGTCATCCGCTCGCCCAAGGACGCCTTTGCCCTCGGAATCGGCATGATCCACCAGCACTTTAAACTCGTGGACGTGCTGACGGCGGCGGAGAACATCGTGCTGGGCCTGCCGGGAAAACTGGACTTGAAGGCTGCCTCCAAAAAAATCAAGGAGATCTGCGACACCTACGGCTTCGAGGTCGACCCCGACCAGAAGATCTACGACATGTCGGTGAGCCAGAAGCAGACCGTGGAGATCGTGAAGGTCCTCTACCGCGGGGCGGATATCCTCATCCTCGACGAGCCCACGGCGGTGCTGACCCCGCAGGAGACCGACAAGCTCTTCGCCGTGCTGCGCAACATGCGCGACGACGGCAAGGCCATCGTCATCATCACCCACAAGATGCACGAGGTGGAGTCCCTGTCCGACCGCGTCGCTATCCTCCGCCACGGGCAGTTCATCGGCGACATGCCGACAAAGTCCACCAACGCCCAGGAGATGACCAACATGATGGTGGGCCACCCGGTCACGCTGAACATCGACCGGCCCGAGCCCGTAGACCCCCATCCCCGCATCGAGGTCAAAGACCTCACCGTGCGCGACATTGAGGGGACCGTCAAGCTTGACCATGTGAGCTTCACCGCAAACTCCGGCGAGATCCTCGGCATCGCTGGCATCTCCGGCAGCGGGCAGAAGGAGCTGCTGGAGGCCATCGCCGGTTTGCAGCCGGTGGAGTCCGGCAGCATCGAATATGTCGACGACAGCGGCAAGCGCGAGCAGCTGATCGGCAAGGACCCCTTCGCCATCCAGGAGATGGGCGTGGCCCTGTCCTTCGTGCCGGAGGACCGCCTGGGCATGGGTCTGGTCGCGAACATGGACCTCGGCAACAACATGATGCTCCGCTCCTACCGCAAGGGCCGCGGCGTCTTTACCAACCGCAAGGCGCCCTACAAGCTGGCCCACCAGATGGTGGACTTTCTGGAGATCTCCACCCCCAGTGTCGAGACGCCGGTCAGAAGGCTCTCCGGCGGCAACGTGCAGAAGGTGCTGGTGGGCCGCGAGATCGCCAACGCCCCCTCTGTCCTGCTGACCGCCTACGCCGTGCGCGGCCTGGACATCAACTCCTCGTACCTCATCTACGACACCATCAACAGTCAGAAGATGCGCGGCGTCGCCGTCATCTACGTGGGCGAGGACCTGGATGTGCTGCTGGAGCTTTCGGACCGCATCCTGGTGCTCTGCGGCGGCAGGGTCTCCGGCATCGTGCCGGGCCGCAGCGCGAAGAAGCGCGAGGTCGGCATGATGATGACAAAGCTCGGAGGAGAAGCCGATGAATAACAAAACCAAAACACCGCTGTTCCACGTCTCCAGACGGGCGGCGCTGCCCTGGCACAAGACCTGGGCTATCCGAGGCGCGGCACTGCTGCTGGCCCTGGTGCTCAGCGGCATCATCACAAGCCTTGTCACCGGCGAGGACCCCTTCGCCGTCTACGGGGCCATCTGGAAGGGCTCCTTCGGCACCACAAGAAAGTTCTGGGTGCTGATGCAGAATATCGCGATGCTGCTGTGCGTGTCGCTGGCGGTGACGCCCGCCTTCCGCATGCGCTGCTGGAACCTCGGGGCCGAGGGTCAGGCGCTCATCGGCGGTCTCGCCTCGGCGGCCTGCATGATCACCCTCGCGGACAAGCTCCCCAACTGGGCGGTCATCCTCTGCATGATCGTGACGAGCCTGCTGGCAGGCGCGATCTGGGCCGGCATCCCCGCCTTCTTCAAGGCAAAGTTCAACACCAACGAGACGCTCTTCACCCTCATGATGAACTATGTCGCCACCCAGCTTGTGGCCTACTACTGCGTCGTGTGGGAGAGCCCCAAGGGCTCCGGAACCATCGGCATCATCAACCCCAAGACCCAGATCGGCTGGCTGCCCCAGTTCCCGAGCCAGAAGTACCTGATGAACGTGGTGGTCGTGGCTGTCGTCTGCGTGCTGGTGTACATCTACCTCAACTACTCCAAGCACGGCTATGAGATCGCCGTCGTCGGTGAATCCGAGCGCACCGCGCGCTACGTCGGCATCAAGGTCGAGAAGGTCATCATCCGCACCATGCTTCTCTCCGGTGCGATCTGCGGCCTTGCGGGTCTGCTGCTCGTCGGCAGCACCAACCACACCCTCACCACCACCATCGTCGACGGGCGCGGCTTCACGGCGGTCATGGTCTCCTGGCTTGCCAAATTCAATCCCGTCTGGATGATCCTCACGAGCTTCCTGCTGGTCTTCCTCGGCCGCGGCGCAGGCGAGATCGCCACCAAGTTCGGCCTCAACCGCAGCTTCGGCGATATCCTCACCGGCATCATCCTCTTCTGCATCATCGGCAGCGAGTTCTTCATCAACTACGAAATCAAGCTCACCCGCGGCGCGGGAAAGGAGGGTTAAGCCATGTTCGATATTGTATCCTTTATCCCCCGCGCCGTCGTGCAGGGCATCCCGCTGCTGCTCGGCAGCACCGGCGAGACCCTCACCGAGAAGTCCGGCAACTTAAACCTCGGCATCCCCGGCATCATGTACGTCGGCGGCATCAGCGGCGTGATCGGCTCCTTCTACTACGAGGCGGGCAAGACCGCCCAGGACATGAACACCGCCCTGACCATCCTGATCCCCCTGGGCTGCTGCCTGCTTGGGAGCCTGCTGATGGGCCTTCTGTACTGCTTTCTGACCGTCACCCTCCGCGCAAACCAGAACGTCACCGGTCTTGCCCTCACCACCTTCGGCGTGGGCTTCGGCAACTTCTTCGGCGGCTCCTTGATAAAGCTCTCGGGGAGCAGCCTGCCGTCCATCATCATGACCAACACCTCCAACGTCTTCCGCCGCACACTGCCCTTCGCGTCGAAGGCCGGGGTCTTCGGAAAGCTCTTTCTCAACTACGGCTTTCTCGCCTACGCGGCGGTGGCGATCGCGCTGGCGGCGGCCTATGTGCTGAACCACACCCGCACGGGCCTGCACCTGCGCGCGGTGGGCGAAAGCCCCAACACCGCCGATGCCGCCGGTATCAACGTCTCCCGCTACAAGTACGCGGCCACCTGCATCGGCGCGATGATCGCGGGCCTCGGCGGCCTGTACTACGTGATGGACTATGCCTGCGGCGTCTGGACCAACGACGCCTTCGGCGACCGCGGCTGGCTTGCCATCGCGCTGGTCATTTTCACGATCTGGCGGCCGAACGTGGGCGTGCTCGCCTCCTTCCTCTTCGGCGGGCTCTACATCCTGCACATGTACATCCCCTCGGGCATGAACCTCGCGGTCAAGGAGCTTTACAAGATGGCGCCCTATGTGGTGACCATCATCGTGCTGGTGCTCTCCTCCATGCGCAACAAGCGCGAAAACCAGCCCCCCGCCTCCCTGGGCCTGGCCTATTTCCGCGAGGAGCGGTAAACGATCGCATAAAATAGAGACTGTGAAAAAAGTCCCCTCATGCAGAACGCAGGAATATCAACACCGTAGGGGCCGACGCTTATCACGCGGCCCGGCAGAAAAAAGCCAAAAATATGAATTTGTCCCGGGCGAATACGTAGTATCATACGTTTTCGCCCGGGGCTGTTTGCTATATTCAAGTCTACACCGCACGGGCCGCCGAGGGGAAGGTGAATTGCCCCAAAGGGGCAAGAGAGGCCGGCCTGGGCCGCGTCGGCCCCTACACTGTCAATTGACTTTTTTACGGCCACATTTTTTATATCCGTTTTTCAGCAGAACCTTTTCACCGCGTTTGCAAAGCCGCCGTCGTTGCAGCTCTCGGTCACGTAATCCGCCGCCGCGCGCACCGACGGCGCGCCGTTTGCCATGGCCACGCCGATGCCCGCCTTGCGAATCATGTCGAGGTCGTTGGTCCCGTCGCCGAGGGCCATGCTGTCCTTCGGGTCAATATTGAGAAGGCCGCACAGCGTCAGCAGGGCGCAGCCCTTGGTGGCCTCGGGGGCGTTGACCTCGATATTGAAGGGCATGGAGGAGGAGAACGCAAGCTTCGGAAAGCGCAGCGGCAGCTCGTCCAAGAGCTTTGCGCGCAGGGCCATGTCGGTAAAATAGAGCTGGAGCTTCTGCACTTCGGCCCCCTTTTGACGCAGGTATTCCTTTAACTCCGGCACCGGGGTGCGCAGGGTCTGGATCATCTTTTTCACGGCGGCATCGGGGATGATGTCCGGGGCAGTTTTGAGCATGTCCGCCGCCATATAGCCCCAGTTGTCCTGGTAGCAGTCGTAGAGGCAGTCAAGGCCGTCGCAGTATGTAAAGAAGTCCAGGGTCTGCTCCAGCGGGATCTCCGCCCGGGCGGCGGCGCGGTCGGCGACGGCGTCATAGATATACGCGCCGTTTGCGGTGATGAACCAGCGCATGAAGGGAAGGGACCTGAGCTCCTCCGGGATGCCCTGATAGACCCGCCCCGTGGCGGGCACGATGTACACACCCTTCGCGGCGGCGTAGGCAAGCGCCTCGAAATTTTCCGGCGGGATGACTTTTTTGTCGTTTAAGAGAGTATAGTCCAGATCAAAGGCGAGGATTTTGACAGACATGGGAAACTCCTTGTAAAAAGTTATATGGGTATCGGCTTAACTCAGCAAGAACCAGCTCCCGGTCTGTCATTGCGAACCAGTGACCGATGTCACTGGTGTGGCAATCCGTACTCCCAGCGGC
>CADBJU010000016.1:0-52048 GCA_902795045.1 Oscillospiraceae bacterium
AATACCATTATACGCATGTTTATGACATAAGTCAATAACTCGTTGCATGAAAATAGCCGGGTCCATACCCGACTTCACAGGAGGGCTCGAACGAGCCCTTTTTGCCCGAAAAACGAGCCCTCTCCATTATGCTACCGCTACCCGTATCAAAGACGTAGTGCAGTTTTCGTACACAGTCACGTTGCCGCCGCGGCTCAGGTCAGCGTCCGACAGCAGCAGGTCGGTCATGAGATACACCACGTCCCGGCTGGTGAAGTGAGCCCCCGCTTCCTCGCCGAAGGACTCGGAAAAGCGGCGCACCAGATCCTCGAAGATATAGCCGCAGTCCACCGCCGTGATCCGGTCCGGCCCCAGGTAGCCCTTGGGGGAGTTGAACTCCCGGATCACCAGGTACAGGGTGTTGCTCTCCACCATGCGGCGGATGACGGTGTCGAAGTCAAACTTGGAAAGCACGTCCTGGACATTGGCGGAGAAGCCCGCCAGATAGTCCCGGAAGTTTGCCTCGATATTCTCCGGATCGGTGAGCAGGGAGTCAAAGGTGAATTTGCTGGTATTATAAAACTGGTAGCCGCTGGCCTTGGTGAGAAAGCCGTCCTTCACAGCGAAGTGCCTGTCTTTCTCGTAGGTCTCCAGCACCGCGTCGTGGGTGGGCAGCAGGCAGTCGTGGAAGCGTTTGACCACGGTCATGGGCAGGATCACAAGGCCGTACTCGTGGGGCTTGAACGGTCCGCGCAGCATGTCCGCCACGTTCCAGATCATCGTGGCCTTCTCGGCAATGTTGGTTCCGACAACGGCAAATTTATCGTTCGGCATGGTGTTGACCTCTATAGCTATATTTTTACAATTTATCATAGCATGAAATGCCTCTTTTTTCAATCGCATGCTGCGTCTAATTTGTTTCTTCGCTCTCGCACGCAAGCCCCTGTCCCGCCGCAGCATTACAGAGCTCATGATCTGCTTCTTGAGAAGATAATTCTTCATCGTATGGTGTTAAATCTGGGCGTAAAAAAACTAATAGGCCTTGCGATCTCAATTTGAGATCACAAGGCCTGTAAGAAAGGGGCGTTACCGGACATTGATCCGGATTCCGCTTTATTGTCTTTTTACCAGGTATCGCACTTCATATCGAGGGGAGCCTTGTTTCACCTGCGGTCCTGGGGGAACGGGAGCGGACGGTCATCGCTGACGACGATGTTGTTGAGCGCGTCCTCGATGGGGGATAGCAGCCAGTCCACAAATGCATCGACAACAGTTCTGTCGTCATCACCGCCGGCAACTGCTGCCATTGCCATATCGTTGAGCTTGGTCATATTTTCAATGTTCTTCATTTTGTTAATCTCCTTTTGATTTTTATATATTTGATGGTGTTTGTTTTTTTATTTTCTGTACCTGTCTCTCAAGTACGGCCTAAGAATAGCATACGAAATGTCACAGAAGACACACAGTCGAAATCATATATGATTCCCTGATTTGTACCCATTGAATGCCTCTTCCCGGCTGATTGACTCTGGAAATCGAGTAATAACCGGAGTAATAACAGAGCGAAAAAATTGCTCTGATTTGATGAAAAAACACGAAATCAGCCTGAGAATCCTGCTACGCCTAAAGCTCTCAAATCAGAACTTTTGCGCTTATTTAGCCTTAAAAAATGCAAAAAACAAGCTGGAAGAGTACTCTTCCAGCTTGTTTTGCTTGGTCCGAGTGAGAAGATTCGAACTTCCGGCCTCTTGAACCCCATTCAAGCACGCTACCAACTGCGCTACACCCGGATCTCTTGCGCTCGATTATAATAGCACAAAGCATTTTAAATTGCAAGTCTTTTTTTGTTTTCTTTTCACACCTTTTCTTCCGTATTTCTGACACCTCTTTCTTTTTTACATCCCGCAGAAAAATTTACCATCTTTTCTTGAAAATGTGATTTCCAATAATTGACTGTTTCCGTTCTTTCGTTTATAATAGGCTTATTGCGAAAGACTGATTACAGTGCGTATTGATTTTGTGCACAGAAAAGAAAGGAGCGGTCTGATGATGATTTCTACCCGCGGACGCTATGCGCTGCGCGTTATGCTTGATCTTGCCGAAAACTCTGACGGCGCTTATGTCGCCATGAAGGAGGTTGCCGAACGGCAGCAGGTCTCCTTGAAATATCTGGAACGCATATTGCCCCTTCTGGTCGAACAGAAGCTTGTCGAGGGCGTACGCGGCAAGGGAGGCGGCTACCGCCTGACCCGTGAGCCGGACGAATATCCCCTCGGTGAGATCCTTCGCGCGACCGAGGGCGACCTTGCGCCGGTGGCCTGTCTCGAGAAGGGGGCCAAGCCCTGCCCGCGGGCCAAGGGCTGCAAGACCCTGCCCATGTGGAAGGAGCTGGACGAGCTGATCTGCAATTACCTCGACAACAAGACACTGGCTGATCTTCTGGATGATAAATCGAAATGAGCCCCTCGGGAAAGTCGGGGAGTCGTAAAACAGTTTTATAGTGTTTTGCAGGAATGGCATGACTTACGGGTCATGCCATTCCTGTTTCATCCGTTCATCCAGAGCGCTCATCGCTCCGCTTCCCGGCCGCATCGCCCTATAGCCTCACAAAGAGCTTGACAAGCTCAGGAATGCGCTTTATGCTGAATATAGTTCTATGCAGTCTGTGTTATGAAAAGGAGTTCCGTCATGTGGACCGAACTGAGAACCGAGAAAGAGCTTGCAGCCTTTATACGCTTGGTATGCGGCTTTCACGACAGCGTGCTCAAGGAGCTTTCCTATGTCAGCGGCGCATATGTGGACGAAAAGTTGAACATGTACCCCGTGGACGACAAAGCCTGCCTGCGTGTGCTGATCCAGCGGCAGGACGAGACGCTGCCCGCGCTGGAGCTGGAGTTTTCAGGCTTGCAGGAACTGCGGCTTTACCCGACTGATCCGGCTTACACAAGCGAGATTCTGGACGCCGCCCTGTTCCTTTGGGACGGGCTTATCTGCTGGTGTGACTGCGGCGACACAGGCCCGGAGGACTTCGACGACTACCGCGGGATAAGCGTCCGCGCCAAGTTTCTTCGCTGGCGGCCAGTTACCGGAAAATAGGAGATGAATTGGTTGTGGCCAAAAACGAAACAATTAGAACGATTGTTTCCTTCTTCGTCTTAACACTCTTTTTCTGTGGAGCAATGTCCTCTGCGGCTTTTGCGCTGAGCCTGCCCTTTACAACAGAGCCGATTTCAGAGGCGGACAAAACTGTACTCACATCCCGGCTGCGCGTCAATCTTGTGGAGTCGGAGCCGCCCAGACGGGCCATCTATTGCTTCGCGGTACGTGATGATGGAGTCATTGCTGTCGCCACGAGGGACTCAGAGAATCAGACCGTCAGCGTCTATGACCAAGATGGGAAATTTCTATATAGCTTTCATTTTCACTGCGGCGGTGCTTATGGGTTGGCCTGGGATGGCGAGCGGCTTGCAGTCTTTCTTGTACGGTCAGACCTGCTGGTTATATACAATGCCGACGGCAGCGTTCAGGAATTGTGGAAAATCCCATATACAGCAGAGAACCATCGCATTGAGAATGCCATGTGTACCACAACAAAATATCAGATCGGTGATACGACCTACGAACTTAAAAACCCGAAGGGGATTCTCAAGCTGCTGCCTGAAACACATACCCAGCTTGTAATCACCGATAGCGCCAGTCAACCGCAGCTTTTCTATGATGTCAGCGGGGAGGAACGAGTCAGGGTGATTGCGCGCGTTGCGATCTTCTTTGTTGCCGGGATTGTATGCCTGCTGGTAACGCTGGAGGCCGGAAAACAAGTACACGGCAAGAAGGAGAAAAATACATATGGATGACTGGAGACTGCGAGGGCAGGACGAATATCTGAAGAATGCAACATTGCACAAAATTGTCTTTCCCGACTTCTGGGAAAAGGCATATGCAGAAAAGAACGCATTCTACCGGGAGATTGAGCTCACAGCACACCGCTTTGTGGACGCAGCACAACGCGGCGCTGAGAATCTCGAAGGGGAGAGAATTCGGTTTTTTTGGCATGATCACTGCGAATTCTGCTGGGAAAAAGTTATGACAGACTATGAAGTCGAATTCTACTGTACATCGGACATGCGTACCTGGATATGCAAAAAATGCTTTGAAGACTTTCAAGAGCCTTTTCATTGGAAACTTGATCTCAGTAATGAGTGGCTGAAGTGACAGCAGTTTTTATAATAGAATGTTAATCGGAGCCGGAAATGAGAAAGATTACAGCAAAACAATTGACCCATTTTTATATGGGGATGTCTATCCTCATGGCAGGAATAATAACACTGACAAATCAGATCGAGCTTGGTTTTATCTTTGGCCCAAGTTCTCTGATGGTTGCATTGGGTTGGATGATGTATGAGGAGGGCAAGGGACGCGTTCTCTTTGCTGCGCTCTATTTCGTGACGTTTGTTGCTTCCCTGTTCATAGGCTATGGGCGCTTGATCTTAAAGGGAAAGTCTCGTGCTTTTCAAGTTGTCCTGCCGTGTGACCTGATCGTAAGCATAGCGGCATTTTTATATAGCTTCTTTGAAGTCGGCGATCCGTCGTACATCCTGTTGATCGGAATTATTCTCAGCGCTGCTTTTCTGTATTACTTACATGTTCAGATGGGTGTCTAAAAAGGAGCATATAGCATGCTAAAATACTTAAAAAAGGGCATTGCGGTTTGGGTGATCGGCTGGGTCTGCGCAGTTCTGCTTGCGGGCATTGCCTTTCTCTGCTTTGCGCTCGGCAATGAGGGAGCGGTGACGGAGACCTGGGATCTCGCAGACTACGGGCGTGTATATGGAGTACAGTTTGAACACACGAAGGCGGTTCAAGAGGATTTCAACAGCATTTTCCCGCGTGAGATCACCCCGTCGTTTGAAGATGTTCATTATCATTATGCGGCTTCAGACGTAGGGATTGGCTATGAATTCAATCTGGAATTTACGATCCCGGACGAGGAGCAGTTTCGCGCGTATGCGGCGTCGGTCGCTCCACCGGAAGACTTTACGATTTTCCCATATGATGAAAATTATCTGGAATACCTACCGTGCGAGAACTTTCTGAGCATCATTGACGAGGACAACTTTATACAGGAGGATCTGACCTTTGACTGGGTGAAGCAGGCGTGTATCAAGCGCGTGCTGATAAACCCCGCGGAGCAGCGGGTCGTGATCGTGCTCATGCAAGCTCGACCGGTCATTTGCTCGTCCAAACTGCGACTTGACAATTTTCTTGACCGCTTTAACATTGACCCGAAGCAGTTCGCCGCAGACTGCGGCGACGGTAGGGAATAGCTTTCTTAGCAAGGGTGCATGGGTGCATGCCCTGAGTGTTGTTTTTAATCGACACGATTATCGGGGTGTGGTTTAATTTACTTCTTGAGGATGAGGAAAATGTGAAATGAAACAAAGCTGGTATTCTCGATTAAAAGAACGCAGCCGTGCTTGGCTGCTGCCCGTTCACATTATCCTGGCTGTCTGGTTTTTCCTGTTTGTCGGAAACCTTGAGGCTGGTTTTCCGGCTGCTCGAGTCCTTATGCCCGCTTATATGATTATCATGCTTGGTCCGGTTGCGTTCCTTGTCATCAACATTCCACTGAGCATCTATACTGCGGTGAAGCTCCGAAAAGGCCAGACGGATGGGGAGAACAGAACAATACTGATTGTATTCGCGGCATTAAACGCATTTATCGGCCTCGTGGTATGGGGATTTCTGATTGCTTTCATCTTGCCTGCCAAGGACATCGAAATCCCGAAAGTCAGTGAACAGATCCCGGCAGGCTGCATTGAAAAGGCAGAGCACTTTGATCCGGACGGTTTTCAAGACTTTACAAACTACTGTAAATATGTTTATCCGGAAGGATTTGTTCCTGCCGATGATCCAAGCTTCCATGAAGTCAACGAAGCGGAGATACCCGACCTGCGGGGCTATTTTGACAACTTCCGCGGATGGATGGAGACCGCAAAGCGCCTTGATGAATATGACTTTGAGCCCGACTGTATCGGTCGGGGAGACTATGTGCGCATCGAGACCAGAGAAGGCACGCCAATCAATAACACTGGCGACTTCCGATACAGGAAGTACGATGATTACTCCGTATTTTTCTATGATATTGAAAGCCACACGCTGTATTACATTCATCAGAACATATAGGAGAATATATTTCATCTTCACTAAGCTCGTGAAAGAAGCATAACGTGAAAAACCGGGATGCTGCGTACATTGCTGTACGCGGCATCCCGGTTTCCCTTTCAGCCGGTCCTGCCAGCCGAATGTCCGAATCCGTTTTATAAACACCCGGCTGATCCGAAGGGCTCGCTGTTATTTTGTATGTCCGCCGGAGGACTATATTCTCATGCAGACATCCCATGCGCGCCAGATGACGGTGCGCAGGTTGCCGATGGCAACACAGTCGCCGACTCTGTGGACGTGGGCGCCCTTGTTGCCAACAGGGGCGGGAACGAAGCCGATGCCGTTGATGACGGCGTCGCACTCGCAGCGGAAGGTCTCGTTCGGGGTCTTGATGGTGCAGTAGCCGTCGCCGATCTCGGTGATGGTGGAGTGCAGGTAAACGGGGACCTTGTGGTAATCCATGGCGTCACGCAGGAAGGAGGTGTTGGCAAGGCAGGTGGCCTGTGCGGCTACCAGGTCGTTGCCGTACTCGACAATGACGGGGTGCTTGCCGGCGAGGACCAGGTCGTAGGCCGCCTCGCAGGAGGACTGTCCGCCGCCGAGGAAGACGATCTTGTCGCCCTCGACCTTCTTCTCACGCAGAAGCTCACGGAAGGAGCGGGTCTTCTCAAAGCCCTTGATCTGGGGCATGGTTCTGGGAACGGAGCCGGTGCAGACGATGATCTCATCGAAGCCGCGCTTGATGGTGCCCAGATCGTTGACCTCGGTATTGAAGCGGACCTCAATCCCAGCCTTGGCGATCTCGCGCTTGTACCACTCGATGAGCTCCTTGTCGTTTTCCTTGAAGCTCATGGCGGAGGCCGTGAGGAACAGGCCGCCGAGCTGGTCTTCCTTCTCGAAGATGACGGGGTTGTGGCCGCGCTTCTTCAGAACGAGCGCGCACTCCATGCCGCCGATGCCGCCGCCGATGATCGCGACCTTCTTGGGCTTCTTGGTCGGGACGATCTTGTAGCGGTTGTGCTGCATGGTGGGCGGGTTGAGGGCGCAGCGGGCCAGGTGCAGGGAGTCACCCAGGGACTGCATGTTCTCGGTGCCGTTGGCCTTGGAGAAGTTGAAGCAGCCGTTGTGGCAGCGGATGCAGGGACGGATGTCCTCTTCGTGGCCGGTGCGGATCTTGGTGACCCAGTTCTCATCCACGAGGTTCTGGCGGGCGATAGCCACGGCGTCGAGACGGCCCGCGGCGATCTCCTCTGCGGCCTTGACCGGATCCATACGGCCGGCGCAGGCGACGGGGATGTCGATGAACTGACGGATGTGCTCAACGTCTGCGAGGTTGCAGTTGTCGGGCATGTACTGTGGCGGATGAGCCCAGTACCAGGCATCGTAGGTGCCGTTGTCGCAGTTGAGGAAGGCATAGCCGGCATCCTGCAGGATCTTGACGGCCTTCTCGGACTCGGGCATATCGCGGCCGAACTCCTCGAACTCCTCGTAAGGCATGGCGCCCTTGCGCCAGCCCTTGGTGCAGGAGCGGACGGAGTAACGCAGGGAGACAGGGAAGTCGTCGCCGGCCTGCTTGTGGATCTCCTGAACGATCTCGGTAGCAAAGCGCAGACGGTTCTCCAGGCTGCCGCCGTACTGGTCGGTGCGGAAGTTCATGTTCGCGATGGCGAACTGGTCGAGGTTGTAGCCTTCGTGCACGGCGTGGATCTCAACGCCGTCGACACCGGCCTCGCGCAGCTTCTTGGCGGTGGCGCCGAAGTGCATCTCCTGGATCTCTTCGATGGTGAAGGGACGGGAGTTGAAGTTGTCGGCCCAGCGGTTGGGGGTGGCGGAAGCGGAGGCGCAGGCATACTGCACGTCTACGATGGGGCTTGCCAGCTTGTTGAGCAGGTCGTTTCTGCCGAGGGCAGCCATCCAGGGGGTGACGGCCATGGAGCGGCCGAAGCCGCCGGCCAGCTGGATGAAGAGCTTGCCGCCGGTCTTGTGGTACTCGTCCATGTAGGGCTTGAGCACACGGTACATCTGGCGGTTGGAGTCCAGCCACTTTCTGCCCATGGTGTCGCGGATGACCTGCATGCCGGGGAGGACCAGGCCGACGCCGTCCTTGGCTCTCTGGAGCAGGAAGTCAGCGGCCTCGGTGTCAAAGTGAGACGGCTCCAGCCACCCGAAAAGGGTGGTGCCGCCCATGGAACACTGCACGATGCGGTTGGGGATCTCTACCTCACCGATCTTGAACGGTGTAAATAGAGGCTCGTATTTCGGATTCATTGAATTACTCCTTTACAAAATGTTTTCCGTTGGTGATCACGGAAGCAGAGCTCTTACGAAGTCGACCGGCCACATCAGCAGATCGCCGAGAAGACGGACCTTGTCCAGAATGGTCAGATACGTGTCTTCACCGAGGATGCCGAAAAGCTTTTCCTGTGCCCACTCCTTGTGCAGCAGCTTGCTCACGCCGTAGCCCAGGCAGCCGATGCACACGAGGACCAGCAACCTTTTCAGTGTCTTCATACAGATATTTCCCTCCTGCTATGATATTTAATGGAATGTTGCCAAAATTCGCTGTGAATATTATACTGATTTTCCCGCTATGAGTCAATCCCTTTTGCATCGATTTGAACAAATCCCGCAAAGTGTCAAGCATTTTTCGCCTTTTTTGCCGAAGCTTTTTATCTGAAAAAAGCTGCCTGTCCCCTATACAAAATCCGGAAAGGCTGTTATAATTGTTCGGTAAAGCGAACAATTCTTGATGAGGAGTACGATATATGCAGGAACCTACTCTTGTGATTCTGGCTGCCGGGATGGGCAGCCGTTTTGGCGGTCTCAAGCAGATCATGCCCGTGGACGAGCACGGCCACGCCATCATCGACTTTTCTCTCTTTGACGCCTACCGCGCGGGCTTTCGCCATGTGGCCTTCATTATAAAAAAGGAAATCGAGGAAGATTTCAAGACCGCCGTCGGAAAGCGCATGGAAAAATACTTTGATGTGAAATATGTTTTCCAGAGCACGGACAAGCTGCCGGAGGGCTATTCCCTGCCCGAAGGGCGCGTCAAGCCCTGGGGCACAGGCCACGCGGTACTCTGCTGCCGCGGGATCGTGGACGGTCCCTTCGCCGTCATCAACGCCGACGATTTCTACGGCCCCGCGGCCTACAAGGCGCTGTACGATTTCCTCGCCGCCGAACGGCCCGCCAACGAGCATGCCATGGTCGCCTACCTTCTGCGCAACACCGTGACGGAAAACGGCTATGTCTCCCGCGGCATCTGCCAGGTGGAAAACGGGTGCCTGACCGACGTGGTGGAGCGCGTACACATCGAAAAGCGCGGCGCGGACGCGGCTTACACCGAGGACGGCGAGCACTGGGTCGATCTTCCCGGAGATGTCCCGGTGTCCATGAACTGCTGGGCCTTCGGCCGCTCGATGCTTGATGAGCTGTACAATCGCTTCCCGAAGTGGCTGGACGAGAACCTGCCGGTCAATCCGCTCAAGGCCGAGTACTTCCTGCCCTTCGTTGCCAACGCCTGCATCCAGGACGGCAGCGCGGTCGTGAAGGTACTCCCCTGCCACGAGCAGTGGTACGGCATGACCTACAAGGAGGACATGGACAGCGTCAAAGCGGCCATCAGGGGAATGCGTGAAAAGGGCGTTTATCCGGAAAAGCTTTTGGACTGAGCTGACTTTCCGGCGCAGCACAAGCTTGTCATTCTGAGCGAAGCGAAGAATCTTTCTGTTCTGGAAAAAAGATCCTTCGCTGGCGTTCAGGATGACACGTACAGTTTAGACATTACAAGCCCCTACGAATTCATATATAAATGAGAGGAGAAACATCACCATGAATGTACTTGTCACCGGCGGCGCAGGCTATATCGGCAGCCACACCTGCGTGGAACTCTTAAACCGCGGCTACGGCGTTGTCGTCATCGATAACCTCGTCAACTCCAATCCCAAGGCGATCGAGCGCGTGGAGCAAATCACCGGCAAAAAGGTGGCCTTCTACGAAAACGACGTGCGCGACCGCGCGGCCCTTGACCGCATCTTCGAAAAGCACGACATCGGCTGCGCCATCCACTTCGCGGGTCTCAAGGCCGTGGGAGAATCCGTGGCCATGCCGCTGGAGTACTACGACAACAACCTCAATTCCACCGTGCAGTTGTGCAAGGCCATGAAGGACCACGGCGTGAAGGACATCGTCTTCTCCTCCTCCGCCACGGTCTACTCCGGCGATAACGACATGCCCCTGCGCGAGACCTCAAAAACCGGCATGTGCACCAACCCCTACGGCTGGACCAAGTACATGTCCGAGCAGATCCTGCGCGACACCGCCAAGGCCGTCGACGACTTCTCCGTCTCCCTCCTGCGCTACTTCAACCCCATCGGCGCTCACTCCAGCGGCCTCATCGGCGAAGACCCGCGCGGCATCCCGAATAACCTCATGCCCTTTATCGCCCAGGTCGCCGTGGGCCGCCGCGATCATCTGAACGTGTTCGGCGACGACTACAACACCCCCGACGGCACCGGCGTGCGCGACTACATCCATGTGGTGGACCTGGCCCGCGGCCATGTCTGCGCCATCGAGTACATGATGAAGCACCGCGGCGAGAACGTCTTCAACCTCGGCACCGGCACCGGCTACAGCGTGCTGGACATGGTGCACGCTTTCGAGCGCGTGACCGGCGTGAAGATCCCCTATGAGATTGCGCCCCGCCGTCCCGGCGACCTCGCCACCGTCTACTCCAGCCCCGACAAGAGCGCCCAGCTTCTCGGCTGGAAAGCGGAGTACAATCTGGACGATATGTGCCGCGACACCTGGGCCTGGCAGTCCAAGAACCCCATGGGCTACGAGAGCTGAACTTCTAACCCCATTACTGTAGGGGCCGACGGCCCAGGCCGGCTTCTCTTGCCGCTTTGCGGCAATTCACCTTCCGCCCTCGGCGGCCCGCGCGGTACAATGATAATATAATGCAAAAATCCCCGGCGGAAACGCACATGCTGCGTATTCGCCGGGGATCGCTACATTATTCAGGTTTCTCCGCCGGGCCGCCGAGGGCGTCGGCCCCTACGGATTTAAGGGTCAGCCGTTTCTTACCGGATCAGGCTCTCGCCGGTCATTTCCTTGGGCTGCTCGAGGCCCATGATCTGGAGGATCGTGGGGGCGATGTCGGCAAGACGGCCGGGCTTGAGGGCGATGCCCTTCTCGCAGACGACAAAGGGGACGGGGTTCGTGGTGTGGGCGGTGTTGACCTTGCCGGTAACCTCGTCGAACATGCAGTCGGCGTTGCCGTGGTCGGCGGTAACAAGCAGAACAGTGTCGGGGTGCTTGGCGACCTCGGCGACGATTTTGCCGATGCAGGCATCGACCGTCTCAACAGCTTTGACAGCCGCGTCCATGACGCCGGTGTGGCCGACCATGTCGCAGTTTGCAAAGTTGCAGACAACGAGGCCGTACTCGTCGGAGGCGATGGCTTCCACGACCTTGTCGCAGACCTTGTAGGCGCTCATCTCGGGGATGAGGTCGTAGGTGGCGTACTCCTTGGGAGAGGGCACGAGGCAGCGCACCTCGCCCTCGGTCTCCTTCTCAACGCCGCCGTTGAAGAAGAAGGTGACGTGGGCGTACTTCTCGGTCTCGGCCACGCGGAACTGCTTGTAGCCCAGGGCGCTGACATAGTCGCCGAGGGTGTTTTCGATGACCTCGGGCGGGTAGGCGATGGGCAGAGGCAGGGCCTCGTCGTACTGCGCGGTGCAGACATAGCTGAGGGGGAAGACCTTTTTCTTGCGCTCGAAGCCGTCGAAGTTCTCGAGGTTCAGCGCCCAGGTCATCTCTCTGGCGCGGTCGGGGCGGAAGTTCATGAAGATGACGCTGTCGCCCTGGTTGATCTGGCCGTCGGCGCAGCAGACGACGGGCTCAACAAACTCGTCGGTCTTGTCGTTTGCGTAGCTGGCTTCCACGGCGTGCACGGGATCGGGATCCTGGATGCCCTCGCCGCAGACGATGGCGTTGTAGCCCTTCTCCACGCGGTCCCAGCGCTTGTCGCGGTCCATGCCCCAGAAACGGCCCTGGACGGTGGCGATCTTCGCGTTGCCGAGAGAGTCGCACTTTTCCTTGAGCTGCTTGACAAAGCCCGCGCCGCTGGTGGGGGGCACGTCGCGCCCGTCAAGGAAGCAGTGGACATAGACCTTCTCCACGCCGTGCTGCTTTGCCATATCGAGCATGGCGAAGATGTGGGTCAGGTGGCTGTGGACGCCGCCGTCGGACAGGAGGCCCATGACGTGCAGGGCATGGCCGCCGGCCTTGGCATCCTCGATGGCTTTGAGGTAGACGGGGTTCTTGAAGAACTTGCCGTTCTTGATCTCCTGGGTCATCTTGGGCAGGATCTGGAACACGACGCGGCCCGCGCCCATATTGGTGTGGCCGACCTCGGAGTTGCCCATCTGCCCCTCGGGCAGGCCCACGTCAAGGCCGGAGGCCTGGAGGATGGTGTGGGGATTTTCGGCAAAGAGTTTATCGAGATTGGGGGTGTTGGCAACATAGATGGCGTTGCCGCGGGAGGGCGCCGCCAGTCCGTAGCCGTCCATGATAATCAGGACTGCTTTTTTGCTCATGTGTATAAGCTCCTTACTATTACTCTTTTAAGCTAATCAGTAACGGACATTATTAAAAATGTATTTGCCGTAGCTTTGCCACGGCAAATACACCATAAGCCGAGCTATGCGAGGCCTCGCGCCGTCGTCAAACGAAACTCACTTCATTCCGCTTCCGCCTTAGGGCGAAAGCTTCATATCCGTTCCTTCCGTTTTCCTCTCAAAATCAAAGCATAGGCTTTGATTTTGGTTAGGAAGAAGGAGGGAGCAGAGCGGCGTTTTCGTCACGCTTGACGGAAACAGAGCGCCGCGAGCTTCTTCTGACGCAAGCGCGAGTATCTCAATTGCGAACCGTGTTCGCAATTGAAGTTATTACTCCTGATCCGTGGCCTTGATGATGGTGGCGAAGTCAACGGGCTTGAGAGAAGCGCCGCCGATGAGGCCGCCGTCGATGTCGGGCTGGGCCAGCAGCTCGGCCGCGTTCTTGGCGTTCATGCTGCCGCCGTAGAGGATGCTGACGGCACGGGCGGGACGGGCGCCGTAGATGCCGCGGATAACGGCACGGATGCCCTGGCAGACTTCCTGCGCCTGCTCGGCAGTGGCGGTCTTGCCGGTGCCGATGGCCCAGATGGGCTCGTAGGCGATGATGCAGCGGCGCAGCTTGGAAGCGTCGATGCCGCTGAGGGCGGCCTTGACCTGGTAGGCAACGTACTCCATGGTCAGGTCCATCTCACGCTGCTCGAGGCTCTCGCCCACGCAGATGATGGGGATGATGCCCTTCTCGATGAGGGCCTTGGCCTTGGCGTTGACGAGCATATCGTCTTCGCCGTGGTACTGGCGGCGCTCGGAGTGGCCGACGATGCAGTACTTGGCGCCCACGTCAGCCAGCTGGCTGGCGGAGACTTCACCGGTGTACGCGCCCTTTTCAAACTTGGACACGTCCTCGCCGCCGGCGGCGACCTTGCAGTCCTTGCCGGCCTTGATCATGGCGGGGATCATCACGGCGGGGGTGCACAGCACCATCTCGCAGGTGCGGGTCTTGGGGAGATTGGCCTTGAGCTCTTCCATGAAGGGCTTGATCTCGGAGGCGAGCATGTTCATCTTCCAGTTGCCCGCGATAACGGTCTTGCGGTATTTTCTGTTCATTGGTATCAAATCCTTTCCAACCATCATAAAACTCATACCAGTTTGGCCTTTTCCCCGTCATTGCGAGGAACATTCTGACGCGTGAGAAACGCGCGACATTCTTTACCTTGTGAGCGCACACTGGTGACGTGGGGTCTGCCCTTTAGGGTACAATCCGCCCGCCGGAGGCACATAACAACTCAGAAATCAGACCTGGCCGCTGGGAGGATTGCGGGCCGCCGCTGCCTGCGGCAGATGAAGGCGGCACGGAATCTCCGCAGCCGCGCCATTGGGATTGCCACACCAGTGACGTCGGTCACTGGTTCGCAATGACAGGCGGGCACATGGTACGGTATATTTTAGTTTTGCTTAGTCTCAGGCGTCCAGCAGGCAGGCCACGCCCGGCAGCTCCTTGCCTTCCAGGAACTCGAGGGAGGCGCCGCCGCCGGTGGAGATGTGGGTGATCTTGTCGGCAAAGCCGAGCTTCTCGACCGCCGCCGCGCTGTCGCCGCCGCCGACGATGGTGATGGCGCCGGACTCGGCCAGAGCCTTGGCCATGGCCTTGGTGCCGACGGCAAACTTCTCAAACTCGAACACGCCCATGGGTCCGTTCCACACGATGGTGCCGGCGCCACGGACAGCCGCGGAGAAGAGCTCGATGGTCTTGGGGCCGATGTCCATGCCCATGAGGTCGGCGGGGATGTCGCCCTCGACGAGGACGGGCTCCGCGTCGGCGGAGAACTCGGCAGCGCACATGTTGTCGACGGGCAGCAGGAACTTGACGCCCTTGGCCTCGGCCTTGGCGATCATGTCCTTGGCGTAGTCGATGCGGTCGGCCTCCAGGAGAGACTTGCCGATCTCATAGCCCTGGGCCTTCTTGAAGGTGTAGGCCATGCCGCCGCCGATGATGATGGTGTCGGCCTTCTCGAGGAGGTTGTTGATGACGTTGATCTTGTCGGAGAGCCCATGACGTCGAGCTCCTTCTTGACGAGAAGGCCGGAGTAGGCAGGCAGGTAGGCCGCGACGCCGGCGGTGGAGGCGTGGGCTCTGTGCACGGTGCCGAAGGCGTCGGACACGAAGATCTCGGCCATGTCGGCCAGGGCCTTGGCGAAGGCGGGGTCGTTCTTGGTCTCGCCCTTGGCAAAGCGGAGGTTCTCAAGGAGCAGGAGCTGGCCGGGCTGGAGCGCAGCGGCCTTGGCCTGGGCGTCGGGGCCGATGGTGTCGGCGGCGAAGATCACATCCATGCCCAGCAGCTCGCTCAGACGCTTGGCAACGGGGGCCAGGGTCAGCTTCTTGAGGGAGTTCTCCCACTCTTCCTTGGTGATGTCAGCCTCGTTCTTGCCCTTCTCGACCTGCTTTTTCACGTAGGCGTCGAAGGTGGCGACGGGCTTGCCGAGGTGGGAGCAGGCGATGACGGCCGCGCCCTGCTCGAGCAGGTACTTGATGGTGGGGAGCGCCGCGACGATACGCTTGTCGCTGGTGATCTCGCCGGTCTTCTTGTCCTGGGGAACGTTGAAGTCGCAGCGCAGCAGGACCTTTTTGCCTTTGACGTCGACATCGTAAACGGTTTTCTTGTTGTAATTCATGCTGAATCCTCCTAAAAATATTATTGGATGGAATCCGCCATGGAGCCCGTGTCGGCAAGACCGGGAAAGCCCTGCTGACGCAGCGCCTCATAGGCGAGAATTGCGACAGAGTTGGATAGGTTCAGGCTCCTCGCCTGACTGATCATCGGGATGCGGATGCATCTCTCGCGGTATTTCTCCCGCAGCCACTCCGGCAGGCCCGCGGTCTCCTTGCCGAACATCAGCGTCACATCCCCGGTGAAGTCCGCCTCGCAGTAGGCGCGTGGCGCTTTGGTCGTGGCGAGCCACAGGCCGCTGTCCCCGTTCTTTGCGAAGTAGTCATCCAGGTTTTCATACACGCTGATATCCACCAGATACCAGTAGTCCAGGCCGCAGCGCTTGACCGCCTTGTCGGAGATATCGAAGCCCAGGGGCTTGACAAGATGGAGCCGCGCCCCGGTTGCCGCGCACGTGCGTGCGATAGCCCCGGTGTTGTGCGGGATCTCCGGCTCGACAAGCACGATATTGAGCATGTCCTCTCCTCTTTCCTTCGGCGGCTGCAAGGTGAAAACGCATACCTCTCCCTTATAATCGCTCCCATTTTAGCACAGAAATCAAAAAAATCATGCACAATTTTCTAAATTTTCAATCTTCTTGCAAACTGTACAAATACAGGCTATAATCATCCCCGGGAAAGGGCATGAAATTGTCATTTTGCATATTAGCCGCGCCTTCCCCGCGTCATTCCGGGCGGAGCGAAGAATCCCGTCCCTCATACAGGATACCGGAGGATCCTTCGCCTGCGGCTCAGGCTGGCATAGAAAGGCCGAAAATGTTATAAAAATACCGGCTCAAACGCACAGGAGAATTACAAAATCATGGAAATACGCTGTATGCTCTGTCCGCGCCGCTGTGAGGCCGTGCGCGGTGACGAAACACCGGGCGGGCTCTGCCGCTCTCCCCTGCTGCCCCGCATCGCCAGGGCGGCTCCGCATTATGGGGAGGAGCCGTGCATCGCCGGGCCGAACGGCACCGGGGCCGTGTTCTTCACCGGCTGCAATCTGCGCTGTGTTTTCTGCCAGAATATCGACATCTCGCGCGGCAAAGGCGGCGAGAGCGTCACGGTGCCGCAGCTGCGGGACATGCTGCTGCGCCTGCGTGACCAAGGCGTGGACAGCATCGACCTTGTGACGGGGGCGCATTATATCCCCGCCATTGCCGAGGCCCTGTCCGGGCTCAGTCTCGGCATCCCGGTGGTATGGAACAGCTCCGGCTATGAGAGCATCGAGAGCCTTCGGATGCTGGAAGGACTTGTGCAGGTCTATATGCCGGACTTTAAATATTTCGACCCGAAGGCCGCAAAGCGATACAGTGCGGCGGCAGATTACCCGGAGGTCGCGGCGGCGGCGATCAAAGAGATGTACCGCCAGGTCGGGCCGTATGTACTGGATGAAAAGGGGCTTATGAAACGGGGTGTCCTGATCCGTCACCTGATCCTCCCCGGGCGCACGGAGGACGCGCGGGACGTGATCGACTTTGCCGCCGACGAGTTTCCGCGGGGCAGCGTCCTGTTTTCGCTCATGAGCCAGTATACCCCCATGCCGGGGCTCGAGCGCTTCCCGGAGCTCAACGCGCGCGTCACGGCGGAGGAAAACCGGGAACTCATCCACTACATGCAGGTGCGGCACCTCGACGGCTTCTGGCAGGAGCCCGACGCCGCGACAAAGGAGATGATCCCGGACTGGGATTTGACGGGGGTAAACTCTATAACCCTTGGCTCCCCCTCTGGGGGAGCTGTCACGGCACGTCCTCCGCACGCGCCGTGACTGAGAGGGCTGTGCGTCTCTTTGCGCTGTCATTATAATCGGGAAGCCCTCTCCGTCACTTCGTGACACCTCCCCCATTTCGCCGCAAGCGGCTGGGGGGGGCAAGACCCTTACAAAAAGCTTGACAGCGTTTCTTTTGCCGCGCATAATGAATACAGATTATGAATGGAGGGGTACACTTTGGATATCCAATACTTGCTCTGGCTGCAAAACTTCCGCAACAGCATCAACGACGCCTGGACGCCCTTTATGGAGTGGGTCTCCATGTTCGCCGTCACCTACCTGATCCTGCTCCCGGTATTTATCTACTGGAACTGGGACAAGCGCAAGGGGCTTTTCGCGCTGGTGTCCTATTATTTCTGCATGTTCTTCACCCCCATCATCAAGCTGACCGTCTGCGCCTACCGCCCCTGGATACGCGACAGCCGCATCGTGCCCGCGGGTGACTCCATCACCACCGCGACGGGCTACTCCTTCCCCAGCGGCCACACCTCCACCGCGGGCCCGCTCTCGCTCGGCACGGCGGTGACCATCTGGGAGGACAAGCGCATGCGCTGGCTGTCCGTACTGCTGGTCTGCTTTGTATTCCTCACGGGCTTTTCCCGCAATTATCTCGGCGTACATACCCCGCAGGACGTGTTTGTCGGCATCTTCGAGAGCGTGCTGGGCGTGATCTTTGCCTGGAAGCTCTTCGAGTATCTGGACGTACACCCCGAGAAGGAGGACCTCTTCCTGCTGATCGGCTTTATCCTCTGCTGGGCGGGCATCGCCTACATCACCTTCAAGCCCTACCCCATGGACTACACCGCCGACGGCAAGCTGATCGTCGACCCGCAGAAGATGATGAACGACGGCTACGGCGATATCGGCAAGGTGATCGGCTTCATCGTGGCCCGCTTTGTTGAAAAGCGCTGGATTCAGTTTAAGCCTCTCAAGGAGAGCGTCAAGAGCGTTGTGATCTGCATTGTCGGCCTCGTTCTCATGGTGCTGCTCAAGCAGTACGTCAGTCCCATCATGAAGGAATGGTTCGGCTCCCACTGGGGCAAGCTCATCTTCTCCGTGATCTACACCTTCTACTACATTGCCCTCTTCCCGCTGGTGCTGAAGCTGGTCGGGAAGGCTGAGACGAATTAATTCAATCATTCCAACAAAATAAAAAGGAGTGTTCACCATGAATTATAACGAAATCCTCGCAGCAGCAAAGGATCAGGTCGGCCCGTACTGCAAGGCGTGTCCCGTCTGCAACGGCAGGGCCTGCGGCAACGCCATGCCCGGCCCCGGCTGCAAATACCCCGGCAGCACCGCCGCGCGCAACTTCGACAAGTGGCAGGAGATCTGCGTGAACATGGACACGCTCTGCCCCAACGCCGACCCGGACGTGCGCTTTGAGATGTTCGGCGTGGAGTTCACCGCTCCCATCTTCGCCGCTCCCCTCGGCGCCATCGACCTGCACTACGGCCCCAAGTACAAGGATCCCGAGTACAACGAGATTCTGATCCGTGCCTGCGCCGATTACGGCGTCATGGCCCTCACCGGCGACGGCGTGGACCCCAACATCATGCTCCGCTCCGTGGAGGACATGAAGAAGGTGGACGGCATGGGCTGCCCGGTCATCAAGCCTTGGAACAAGGAGGCCGTTTTCGCAAAGCTTGACGTTTTGAACGAGGCGAAGATCTTCTGCGCGGGCATGGATGTCGACGGCGCGGGCCTGCCCTTCCTCAAGGCCATGAACCCCAACGCGGGCAGCAAGTCCGTCGATGAGATGCGGGAGATCATCGAATACGCCGACATGCCCTTCATCGTCAAGGGCATCATGACCGCCCGCGGCGCGGAGAAGGCCGTCGAAGCCGGGGCCGCCGCGATTGTTGTCTCGAACCACGGCGGGCGCGTTCAGGGCGGTGTGCCCGCAACTGCGGAGGTCCTGCCCGAGATCGTCGAGGCCGTCAAGGGCGAGACCGTCATCCTCGTTGACGGCGGCATCCGCTCCGGCGTGGACGTGTTCCGGGCCATCGCGCTGGGCGCGGACGCGGTGCTCATCGGCAGACCCATTCTCCCCATGATCTATGGCGCGGGCGCGGAGGGCTTCAAGGTCTATATGGACAAGATCGTCTCGGAGCTCAAGTCCACCATGACCATGTGCGGCGCGGCCACCCTCGCGGACATCACTCTCGACAAGGTGCGGCTGTGAGAAACACCACCCTCGTCCACCTCGAGCGCGGCGGGAAGTATCTGATGCTCCACCGGGTCAAGAAAGAACATGACGAAAACCACGACAAGTGGGTGGGCATCGGCGGCAAGTTTGAGCCCGGCGAGAGCCCCGAGGACTGTGCCCTGCGCGAGGTGCGTGAGGAAACCGGTCTCACCATGCGCTCCTGGTCCTATCGCGGCATCGTCACTTTCGTCTCCGACGAGTGGGGCACCGAGTATATGCACCTGTTCCACTCCTCGGACTTTGAAGGTACGGTAAAGGACTGCGACGAAGGTGTGCTCGAATGGGTGGACAAGCATGCGCTTTATGATCTCCCCATCTGGGAGGGTGACAAGATCTTCCTCCGCCTGCTGGACACCGACCGCCCCTTCTTCTCCCTCAAGCTCCGCTATCTGGGCGACAGGCTCGCGGAGGCGGTGCTGGACGGGAAAGCGCTGCCGGTGGAAAATCCGTAAAATCTCCTGAAGCTTTATAAAAAATCCGTTGTCTCTGGCAAACAGCTATGATATAATTTCTTTCAGCGAAGCTTATTCGGTTAATATATCGCAATCGAGAGGAGACAATACATGTACAAAGAAGAATTTGAACGCTGGCTGCATTTCAATCTGGAGGACCCCGACCTTCTGCCCGAGCTCATGAAGGTCAAGGACAATGACGACGAGATCAAGGACCGCTTTGCCGTGTCCCTCAAATTCGGCACCGCCGGTCTTCGCGGCACGCTCGGCGCGGGCACCAACCGCATGAACATCTGGGTCGTGCGTCAGGCCACCCAGGGTCTTGCCAACTGGGTTCTCACCCAGGGCGGCAATCAGACCGTCGCCATCTCCTACGACAGCCGCCTCAAGAGCGACGTGTTCTCCAAGGAAGCCGCCGGCGTTCTCGCAGCCAACGGCATCAACGTGCGCATTTACGACGCGCTTATGCCCGTGCCCGCTTTGTCCTTCGCCACCCGCTACTATCACTGCAACGCGGGCATCATGGTCACCGCCTCCCACAACCCTGCCAAGTATAACGGCTACAAGGCCTACGGCCCCGACGGCTGCCAGATGACCGATGACGCCGCCGCCATCGTCTATGACGAGATCCAGAAGACCGACGTGCTCACCGGCGCAAAGCGCATGTCCTTTGCCGAGGGCGTGGAAAAGGGCCTCATCAAGTTTGTCGGCGACGACTGCAAGAAGGCCTTCTATGAAGCTGTCGAAGCCTGCCAGGTCCGTCCGGGCCTTGCCAGGACCGCGGGCCTCAAGCTGGTCTACTCCCCCCTCAACGGCACCGGCCTTGTCCCTGTCACCCATGTTCTGAGCGACATCGGCATCACCGACATCACCATCGTGCCCGAGCAGGAGTACCCCAACGGCTACTTCACCACCGCTCCCTACCCCAACCCCGAAATCTTCGAGGCCCTCAAGTACGGCCTGGAGCTTGCCAAGGAGACGGGCGCGGACCTCATGCTCGCCACCGACCCCGACGCCGACCGCGTGGGTATCGCCATGCGCTGCCCGGACGGCAGCTACGAGCTGGTCTCCGGCAACGAGATGGGTGTGCTGCTGCTCGACTATATCTGCGCAGGCCGCATCGAGCAGGGCACCATGCCCGAAAAGCCCGTGGCCGTCATGTCCCTGGTCTCCACGCCCCTGGCCGACGCCGTGGCGGAGCACTACGGCGTGGAGCTGCGCCATGTGCTGACCGGCTTCAAGTGGATCGGCGATCAGATCGCCCAGCTCGAGGCCGCCGGTGAGGTCGAGCGCTTCATCTTCGGCTTTGAGGAAAGCTACGGCTACCTCGCCGGCCCCTATGTGCGCGACAAGGACGCGGTCGTCGCCTCCATGCTCATCTGCGAGATGGCCGCCTACTACCGCTCCATCGGCTCCTCCATCAAGCAGCGCCTTGAGGAGATCTATGCCCAGTACGGCCGCTACCTCAACAAGGTGGACTCCTTCGAGTTCCCGGGCCTGAGCGGCATGGACAAGATGTCCTCCATCATGGCGAGCCTGCGCCAGAACCCGCCCACCCATATCGCCGGCATCAAGATCGTCAAGGCCATCGACTTCACGAGACCCGATCTCACCGGCCTGCCGAAGGCCAACGTTTTGATCTACAAGCTGGAGGACGGCTCCACCGTCATCGTGCGCCCCTCCGGTACCGAGCCCAAGATCAAGACCTACTTCACCACCATGGGCAAGAACCTTACCGAGTCCAGTGACAAGAAGTCCCTGCTGGCCAAAGCCATCAAGCCCTTCCTGAGCTGAGAAACAAACGCATAAACTACAGCTCCCGGCACGCGATGTGCCGGGAGCTGTTCTTGTCCGGTTTTAATTCCATATACGGCAACGGGCTGTTACGGCCCGATACGGCCCGTTACGGCCCGTTACCATCTACATCTACATCTACATCTACATTTACATCTACATTTACATTTACATCTACAACTACATCCGCATCCGCATCTCCATCTATATCTACATCCCCAGTTACAGTGGGAGAGGGATACAAGGGGGAGGGGGAGCCGGGCAACGTCATTTAGTTACTGTCATTCTGAGGAGCGCGGCGACGAAGAATCCCGTATCTATTGAAAACAACCAAAAGATCCTTCGCTGACGCTCAGGATGACAGCTAAAGATTAAGGCAATACAAGATACTACGGCTGGCGGCTCACTTTCCCGTCGGGGATCTCAATGATGCAGTAATCGTACGCGTTGATGACCGTGGTGTCGCCGTACGTGCAGCGCTGGGGGATGTTGGCGCCGTAGTCGCGGTGGACGTGGCCGTGGATGAAGTAACGCGGGTGCCAGCGGTCAAGCAGGCGCCGGAAGCAGTTGAAGCCCCGGTGGGGCAGATCGTCCAGATCGTTCAGCCCGTGAAGCGGCGCGTGCGTCAGCAGGATGTCAAAGCCCTTCGAGCGCCTGAGTGGGATCCCCAGGCGAAAAAGCCGCCGCTTCATCTCCCGCTCGGTGTACATGTACTTCCCGTCCCGGTACTTGTAAGACCCGCCGAGCCCCACGATGCGCAGGCCCTTGCAGGTATAGACCTTGTCGTCCACGCACACGCAGCCGCCCGGCTCCCGGCTGTAGCGATCATCGTGGTTGCCGTGCACGTACAGCACCGGGCAGTTCGCCATGGTGACCAGAAACTCCAGGTATTCCGGGTGCAGATCGCCGCAGGAGAGGATCAGGTCAAAGCCTTCCAGTCTCCCGGGCCGATAGTATTCATAAAAGCGCTTTGACTCCACATCCGAAACAGCCAGGATCTTCATAGGCAGTATACCTCTGCTGCACCGTCCCCTATAAGATTCTTCGCTTTGCTCAGAATGACAGGATAAGACGGATTATTTCAGAAAATTGTACTTTCTGAAACCAACCTTGTCAATTGGCAGAGTGCCCTATATTCGGGCCGCGTTTTTGTCAAGTATTCTGCTTACGATCTGGATGAAGCCCTCGGCATAGCGCGGCAGCTTTTCGCCCTTGCGCCAGCAGGCGTAGAGATGGCGGCGGTTTTCGTAGTCCATGAGCGGGTAGAAGACCCCGCCGCGCCGGGCGTAATCGTCCACGAAGATGTCCGAGCAGAGCATGCAGGCCCCCGCCTGGACCGCCACGCGCTTGGCGACCTCCAGCGAGTCCGTCTCCAGCAGAATCTGGGGCTTGATGCCCTCCGCGCGGAACAGGCTGTCCTGCACCACGCGCACGCTGTGGCCCGGCTTGAGGGAGACGAAGGCATCCTCCCGGATCATGCTCAGGCGGATAGGCGTGCCGGGCGGGAGCTGGTTTGCGATGGAGGCGTTTTTCCCCGCGAGCACGCCGATCACTTCCTTTTCAATTAAGGTAAAGGAAAGCGAGGGGCTGACCGACTCCACCGCCGCGAGGGCAAGGTCGATCTCCCCGGCCTCCAGCAGCTCCTCGAGCCTCGCGCTGCCCTCCTCCCGCAGGTCGACCGAGACCTTCGGGTACTGCATGGTAAACCAGGGCAGGGCCACCGGCAGGATCTGGATGGCGCGCTGGACGCTGATACCGAGGCGCAAAAGGCCGCTGTTTTCCTGGCGGATCTCCCGCAGCTCGTTTTCGAGCCTGTCGTTGACGGAGAGCATCACGTTCGCCGCCTCCAGGTATTTCTGCCCGGCATAGGTCAGGCGCAGGGGCGAGACCGTGCGGTCAAAGAGCGTGACGCCGTATTCGCTCTCCACCTGGCGGATCATCTGGCTCAATGAGGGCTGGCTGACATAGAGCTTTTTCGCCGCCTGGGTGACGCTGCCCTCCTGCGCCACGGTGCGGATATAGAGTGCCTGCTTGAGGTTCATAAGCTTTTCCTCCCGTCCGGGCGATTTTTCGCCGATCTTTGACCAATCTGTTAACAACCATAATATTTTCTTTATGAGTATATAATATTTTTCCTATGTTTGTCAACGGTTATAAAGTTTTTCTTATGAGCCTGTGGTGAAAAAGGCATTTGCGCAGGAGGCGCAAGAATGGTAAAGTATTAACACGCGTTACCCGTTTCTACTACTCATTTGCGAGGAGGAATGTGATATGGAGATTCTGAAACCCGCCATGGCGGGGACCCTCGAATCCAGTGACGCCCAGGTCATGGTCGAACCGGGCGAAGACGGGATCGAGCTTTCTCTGGAAAGCAGCGTCATGAACCAGTACGGCCGCCAGATCAAGGCCACGGTTCTCGAGACGCTGGAGCGCCTGGGCGTTGAAAATGCCCGCGTCGCGGTCGTGGACAAGGGCGCGCTCGACTGCACGATCAAGGCCCGCGTGGAATGCGCGGTGTTCCGCAGCTGCGGCCAGTCCGCGGAAAATATCCCCTGGGGAGGTGCCGTAAGATGATCCCTCGTCCCAGGCCCGAACGCTTCCGGCTTCGCCGCACCATGATGTTCATGAACGCGCAGAAGCCCGGCCTCATCAAGGACGCCTACATCTATGGCTGCGACAGCATCATGCTGGACCTGGAGGACGCGGTGGCTGAGAACCAGAAGGACGCCGCCCGCTTCTCCCTGTACCATGCGCTCAAGACCATCGACTACGGCGATACCGAGGTCATCGTCCGCATCAACGGCCTTGACACCCCGCACTGGCAGGAGGATATCCGCGTGTGCGTGGCAGGCGGTGCCGACGGTATCCGTATCGCCAAGTGCGAAAGCGCCCAGGACGTGCTGACGGTCGAGAAGGCCGTCGAGAAAGCCGAAGAGGAATTCGGCGTGGAGAAGGGCCGCACCCTTCTGATGGCCGCCTTAGAGAGTCCCAAGGGCATCCTCAATGCCTACGAGATCTGCTCGGCGTCCGAGCGTATGCTGGGCGTCGCCATCTCCGGCGGCGACTTCCGCAAGTGCATGCAGACCAAGCCCACCCCCGACGGCATTGATATGGTCACCGCCCGCGGCATGATGCTCATTGCCGCCCGCGCGGCAGGCGTCCAGTGCTTCGACACCGTGTTCACCAACCTCGACGACCAGGAGGGCTTCGAGGCCGAGGTCCTGCAGAACAAGGCCATGGGCTTTGACGGCAAGAGCCTCATCAACCCCAAGCAGATCCGCTTCGTCCATCAGGTCTTCGCCCCCACGGAGAAGGAAATCATCCAGGCCGAGAAGATCGTCCGCGCCTATCGCGAGCAGAGCGCCATGGGCGTCGGCGTGTTCACCGTTGACGGCAAGATGATCGACATCGCCTTCATCCCCGGTGCTGAGAGGACCCTGAAACTTGCCCGCGCCTGCGGACTTTGGGAGGGAGATCTGGTATGAAAAACGCAGTAGGCAGAGACATTCCCGATTTCCTGCTGGTTGACGGCAAGGAAGTCTACCAGGGAAAGAATTACATGGACGGCAAGTATCTCCAGAAGGCCGCCCCCAAGACCCGCCGCTATGAAAAGCCCCAGGAGAGCAAGATCGTAGAGAGCCTCGTCGACGCGCTCAAACAGTGCGGCGCCAAGAGCGGCATGACCTTCAGCTTCCACCACCACCTGCGCGACGGCGACTTTGTGGTCAATATGGTCATGAAGGCCGCCATCGAGGAGCTGGGACTCGAGGATCTGACCATCGCCGCCTCCTCCCTGGGTTCCGCCCACGACCCCATCGCCGATTACATCGAGCAGGGCAAGGTCGTCGGCATCCAGACCAGCGGCATCCGCGGCAGAATGGGTGAGGTCGTCTCCAAGGGCAAGCTCAAGACCCGCGCCATCATCCGCAGCCACGGCGGACGCCCCCGCGCCATCGAGGCCGGTGAGGTCCATATCGACATCGCCTTCATCGCCGCCCCCACGAGCGACTGTGTCGGCAACTGCCGCGGCATCGGCGGCAAGTCCAACTGCGGCTCCATGGGCTACGCCATGACCGACGCCAAGTACGCCGATCATGTGGTCGTCGTCACCGACTGCCTGGTGGACTTCCCGAACATGCCCGCCTCCGTTGAGGCCATCGACGTGGACGTCGTTGTCGTGGTCGACTCCATCGGCAACCCCAAGAAGATCGCCTCCGCCGCGGCCCGCATCTCCCAGAACCCCCGCGACCTTATGATGGCAGAGGACGTGGCAAAGGTCATCGCCTCCACGCCCTACTTCAAGGACGGCTTCTCCTTCCAGACCGGCGTCGGCGGCCCGTCGCTCGCGGCCAACCTCTTCCTCGAGAAGTACATGGATGAGCGCAACATCAAGATGGGCTGGGCCATCGGCGGCATCTGCGGCCCCATGGTCGAGATGCTCAAGAAGGGCAAGGTCGGCAAGGTCATCGATGTGCAGGACTTCGACCTGGACGCCGTCAACTCCATCAACCAGACCCCGAACCACTTTGAGATGTCGGCCTCCCAGTACGCAAACCCCGCCAACAAGGGGGCGTTTGTCAACAAGCTGGACTTCGTGGTCTTGGCAGCGCTTGAGATCGACACCGGCTTCAACGTCAACGTCCTCACCGGCTCCGACGGCATCCTCCGTGGTGCCCCCGGCGGACACCCCGACACCGCCGCCGGCTCCAAGTGCTGCATCATCGTCACCCCGCTCATCCGCGGCCGCATGGCAACGGTGTGTGAGCATGTCGTGACCGTCACCACCCCCGGCGACTGCGTGGACGTGTTGGTCACCGACTACGGCATCGCGGTCAACCCCCTGCGCCCCGACCTCATTGAGTGCCTGGACAACGCGGGCATCAAGCATGTCCCCATCGAGGAGCTCAAGGAGAAGGCCTACAGCATGGTCGGCAGACCCGACGACCTGCAGTGGGAGGACGAGGTGGTCGCCGTGCTCGAGGCCCGCGACGGCACCATCCTCGACGTCATCCGCAAAATCAAGCCCTACACGCTCGAAGACTGAGCAGTACGTTTTCGGCCACAGAAATTCAAATCGTTTTTGACGGGGCTTTGCCTCGGCAAAAACACCCTGAGCCGAGCTAAGCGAGGCCTCGCGCCGACCAAACGCGGCGTGTCACGCGCCGCCGCGTGCGATAAGCGCGAGTCCTCAATTGCGAACCGCGTTCGCAATTGATTAAAAGAAAAAGGGGATTTATTATGAGTAACACCATCGTTGGCATTCTTGGTCTGCTGACCATCGTCGCCATCGTCGTCACGCTCTTCAAGAGCAAGACGCAGCCCGCCATCGCGTTTATCGTATGGCCCACCATCCTGGCCCTGATCCTCGTTATCGGCGGCCGCCACAGCTTTGACGACATCGCCGCCATGATCAAGTCCGGCTTCTCCAGCACCGGCCCGACCGCGGCTCTGTTCGTCTTCTCCGTTCTCTACTTCGGCTTCATGACCGACGCCGGCATGTTTGACGTCATCATCGGCAAGCTCATGAAGCTCGTCGGCGACAACGTCATCGGCGTTGCGGTCGTCACCTGCATCATCGCCCTCGTCGGCCACCTCGACGGCGGCGGCGCTTCCACCTTCTGCATTGTGATCCCGGCCATGCTCCCCGTCTTCAAGCGCATGCACATGCGTCCCACCTCCCTGCTGCGCATCGCGGTCCTGGCAATGGGCGTTCTGAACCTGATGCCCTGGGCCGGCCCCACCATGCGCGCGGCTTCCGTTCTCGGCACCGAGGCGGGCGCTCTGTGGAAGACCATCCTGCCCGTGCAGATCTTCGGTATCGTCCTGGCCCTGGCCCACGCTGTTTTCACCGGCTGGCAGGAGAAGAAGCGCGGCGCCGGTCTCCACGGCAAGCTTGCCGAGACCGAGGGTGTCATTGAGCTTGACGACACCGCCGCCTCCGCCTCCGCGGGCGACAGCGAGCTTGCCCGTCCGAAGCTCTTCATCTTCAACATCCTGCTCACCGTTGCCGTCATTGCGATGCTCATCTGGGACGTGTTCCCCAGCTACTACCCCTTCATGATCGGCTGCGCTGTGGCCCTGTTCGTCAACTACGGCTTCTCCGCCAAGATGCACAAGAAGATCATCAACCTCCATGCCGGTCCCGCCCTCATGATGTGCTCCACCCTGATGGGTGCCGCCGTCCTCATGGGCATCCTCACCTCCAGCATGGGCGCCGACGGCAAGGTCATCTCCGCCAAGGTCATGGAGCTGCCCGAGGACGCGCTGCCCTCCGTGGTCCGCTGCCTTGCGAACATGGTCGCCAGCTTCATGCCCGCCGCTCTCGGCAAGCAGCTGCCGCTGGTCATCGGCATTCTGTCCGTGCCTCTGGCTCTGGCCTTTGACACCGACTCCTACTTCTACGGCATGCTGCCCGTGGTCATCGGCATCGGTCAGGCCTTCGGCGTTGCGGCCCAGCCCATCGCCGTCGCTATGGTCATCTGCCGCAACTGTGCCACCTTCATCAGCCCCATGGTCCCCGCGACCCTGCTCGGCATCGGCCTTGCCGAAGTCGACATCAAGGATCATATCAAGGCGAGCTTCCTGTACGTCTGGGCCTTCTCCATCATCTGCATGATCGTTGGCAAGGTCATCGGCATCATCTGAGTTTTGTTCCCTTCCCTCCTCCGGGAAACCGGGGGAGGGTCTTGCCATTCGTATGGCTCTGTTTTTTCTGCGGCAGCACGCCGCATGATCGAAATATCATCAATATTCCATAAAGAATCCCCCCTTTTGGGCAGAAAATAGTAAAGAATTGTCAAAGCTGTGCATTGACAAATCAGGTGCTTTCGCATTAAGATATACGGTAAAGGCTCCTGCGTTTCGGCGCCGGATTTCTATAGAGCAAAACATTTTATATAGCGTAAACAGAGGAGGTACGTATGAAGAAAATACAGTTTACCGAAACAGTCCTTCGCGACGCGAACCAGTCACTTGTCGCGACGAGGCTGGGCTTCGACCAGTTTGAGCCCATCCTCAAAACCATCGACCAGGCTGGCTTCTACTCCGTGGAATGCTGGGGCGGCGCCACGTTCGACGTGTGTCTCCGCTTCCTGAACGAGGATCCCTGGGAGCGCCTGCGCAAGATCCGCGCGGCCATGCCCAACACCAAGCTCCAGATGCTGCTTCGCGGCCAGAACATCCTGGGCTACAAGCACTACAGCGACGACATCGTCCGCCGCTTCGTCCGCGCCGCTGTCCGCAACGGCATCGACATCATCCGCATTTTCGACGCTCTCAACGATGTCACCAACCTCAAGGTCGCCGTCGAGGAGACCGTCAAGTCCGGAGCCATGGCCTCCTGCGCCATCTCCTACACCACCTCCCCCGTGCACACTCTCCAGAAGTATGTCGAGATGGTCAAGGAGCTCAAGAAGATGGGCGCCGCCACCATCTGCATCAAGGACATGGCCGGCATCATGAGTCCGAAGGAGGCCTATGACCTCATCTCCGCCATCAAGGACGCCGTCGACCTGCCCGTCGTCGTACATACCCACTGCACCACCGGCCTTGCCTTCATGACCTACATGAAGTCCGTGGAAGCCGGCGCCGACGTGATCGACACCGCCATCTCCCCCTTCTCCGGCGGCACCTCCCAGCCCGCCACCGAGACCCTCGAGTATACCTTCCGTCAGATGGGCTACGAGACCGGCCTCGACACCGAAAAGCTCCACGAGATGGCCAACTTCTTCAAACCCATCCGTGCCGACTTCCTGGCCAAGGGTACGCTCAACCCCATCTCCATGGCCACCGACACCCAGTGCCTGACCTACCAGATCCCCGGCGGCATGCTCTCGAACCTTCTCTCTCAGCTCAAGAGCCTCAACGCCCTGGACAAGTTCGACGAGGCCCTGCTGGAGACCCCGCGCGTGCGAGCCGACATGGGCTATCCTCCCCTCGTCACCCCCACCTCCCAGCTCATCGGCACCCAGGCCGTGCAGAACGTCCTGGCGGGCGAGCGCTACAAGAACGTCGGCGCTGAGCTGAAGGCCTACTGCCGCGGCGAGTACGGCAAGACCCCCGCTCCCATCAACAAGGAAGTCCAGGCCAAGATCCTCGGCGACGAGAAGCCCCTCACCGGCCGCTACGCCGACACTCTGCCCAAGGACATTTTCGAGAAGGCCCAGGCCGAGCTCGGCGATACCGCCAGATGCGAGGAAGACGTCCTGAGCTACATCTCCTTCCCGCCGGTCGCCGAGAAGTTCTTTGCCGCCCGCAAGGAGCAGGAGGAGAAGAAGGTCAAGTACTCCATCGTTTCCGTTGACTGAGACTGGAGGAAATTACCGTGATTGATTTAGTTAACATTTCCGTCGGCAACGCGGCCGGTTATGCGCTGCTGGGCTACCTCGTGGTGTTCTTCGGTCTGGTGCTTCTGATGTGCGTCATCTTCATCATGGGCAAGATCATGCACAAGGAGAAGCCCGCCGCAGCCCCCGCCGCTGCCGCGCCTGCTGCCGCTCCCGCGACACCGGCCCCGAAGGCCGAGCCCGCCCCCGGCTCCGCGGGCGACTTCAAGCTCTACAATACCGATCCGCGCGACGCCGCCATGGTCATGGCAATCGTTGCCGACACGCTCGGCAAGCCGCTCAATGAGCTGCGCTTTATTTCCATCAGGGAGGTCAAAGAAGATGAAGTATAAGGTTACGCTGAACAAGCGCGTTTATGAGGTAGAGGTCGAGCAGGGCGAGGCCATGCTCATCGACGAATACGAGATCAAGGCGCCCGCCGCCCCTGCTCCCGCTGCGGCCCCCGCCGCTGCCGCCCCCGTGGCTGCCGCCGCCCCTGCCGCTGCTCCCGCAGCCGCCCCCGCCGCCGGTCTTGCCGCGGGCGAGGTCGTCAAGAGCCCCATGCCCGGCAACGTCCTGAAGATCAACGTCACCCCCGGCCAGAAGGTCAACGAGGGCGACGTGCTGCTGATCCTCGAAGCCATGAAGATGGAGAACGAGGTCGTCTCCACCAAGACCGGCACGGTCGCGCAGATCGTGGTGGAAAAGGGTGCGGTCGTAGAGACCGGTTCTCCGCTCGTCGTAGTCGCATAAGGAGGCAGGTATGGATATACTTGGTGTCCTGCAAAAGCTGGGTCTTGAATCCGGCTTTGCCTCCTTCTTTCTGACAGACGGCGGTTGGAAAAACCTCGTCATGATCATCATCGCCTTCGTGCTGCTGTACCTCGGCATCGTGAAGAAATTCGAGCCCCTGCTGCTGGTCGGCATCGCCTTCGGCTGCCTGCTGACAAACCTGAGCTACTTCGTGGGCCAGGGCGCAAACGCCCTGTACCACCCCGAGATCTGGGCGGCATTCCTCGATGAGACAAGCCCCGCCTATCACAGCTACGGCGCTGTCATGCGTGAAGCCGGACTTCTCGACTTCTTCTACATCGGCGTCAAGGCCGGCATCTACCCGTCCCTCATCTTCATGGGCGTCGGCGCGATGACCGACTTTGGTCCCCTGCTCGCCAATCCCAAGAGCCTGCTGCTCGGCGCTGCCGCCCAGCTCGGCGTGTTCGTCGCCTTCTTCGGCGCGGTGCTGCTCGGCTTCACCGGCCCCCAGGCTGCCTCCATCGGCATCATCGGCGGCGCGGACGGCCCCACCGCCATCTTCCTCACCACGAAGCTGGCTCCGGAGCTTTTAGGCCCCATCGCCATCGCGGCCTACTCCTACATGGCCCTGATCCCGCTCATCCAGCCCCCGATCATGAAGGCCATGACCACCGACAAGATGCGCAAGGTCAAGATGGTCCAGACCCGCGAGGTGTCGAAGACCGAGAAGATCGTCTTCCCGATGGTCGTCTCCACCTTCGTTATCCTGCTCCTGCCCTCCACCGCGCCCCTGATCGGCTGCCTGATGCTCGGCAACCTCTTCCGTGAGTGCGGCGTGACCGACCGTCTGAGCGACACCGTGCAGAACGCGCTGATGAACATCATCACCATCTTCCTCGCCACCTCTGTCGGTGCCACCATGGTCGCGCAGAACTTCCTGAACTTCAATACCATCAAGATCATCATCCTCGGTCTGATCGCTTTTGCGATCTCCACCGTCGGCGGTCTGCTGGGCGGCCTTGTGATGTACAAGACCTCCGGCGGTCAGATCAACCCCCTCATCGGCTCTGCCGGTGTGTCTGCTGTGCCGATGGCCGCGCGTGTCTCTCAGGACGTTGGCCGCAAGTACAACAAGAATAACTACCTCCTGATGCACGCCATGGGCCCCAACGTGGCCGGCGTCATCGGCTCCGCCATCGCGGCAGGCTTCCTGCTCTCCGTCTTTGGCTGAGAAAAATCCAAACCCACATGCGCTTCCCCCGGGCAAACGCCCGGGGGACGATTTTTTGTTGGACATTTCCGTCCTGTTGTGGCATAATAGGCGCGCTGCGAAAATTCAACTACAGGAGTATACCATGAACCAGAAAGAACTCGGCGAGATCCGCCGGCGCTTCCGCCCGGATCACAACAACATCCAGCATATCTACGGCTGCTATGTGAACACCAATAAGGAGATCATCGCAAGCTTTGACGAATCCTTCGGTCTGCTTTCGCAGACCGAGGCCGAAAAATATCTGACGCTGCTCAAGAAGACGCTCTCGGGCGCTCTGGGCAAGAACCTCCTGGACATCAGCTTTGCCACCAAGCAGGTCATGGACGGCGAGGAGTATCAGCTTCTGTCCCGGCTTCGCAAGACCGAGCTGCAGGACGAGACCCTGCGCGAGGCCTTCTGCCGCTGCATTGTGGACAAGCTCGACATGGAGGATCGCAACTACCTCATCCTCATGGCCTACGATGTCTACGATGTGCCCCACTACGGCAAGGACGGGCAGCGCGACGAGGACAGCGGCGGAGACCTCTACAAGTATTTCGTCTGCTCCGTCTGCCCGGTGAAGGAGGGCAAGGCGGAACTGGGCTACGCCCCGGAGGAAAAGCGCTTCCACACCGAGGCCATCGGCCAGGCTGTCGGCGTGCCGGAGCTGGGCTTCCTCTTCCCGGCCTTTGACGACCGCGCGGCCAACATCTATAACGCCCTCTTCTACACCAAGGACAGCGGCAAGGACCACCGGGACTTTGTCGACGCCGTCTTCCACACCGAAGCCCCCATCCCCGCCGGCCGCCAGAAGGAGCTGTTCGGCGAGATCCTGAGCGAGAGCCTGGAGGGCGACTGCAGCTTTGATGTGGTCCAGGCCGTACATGAGCAGCTTTCCGAGCGCATGGTCCTCCATAAGGAGAGCAAGGACCCCGAGCCCCTGACCCTCACCGAGCGGGAAATGGGCGACATCCTGGAAAGCAGCGGCGTCAGCCCCGAGCACGCCGAGGCCTTCTGCACCAAATGCGTTGAGCAGCTTGGGGACGGGACGCCCCTGCGCCCGGCAAACATCTCCAGCGCCAGCCGCATGGATATCCAGACCCCAGAGGTCAAGATCAGCGTCGACCCCAAGCACAGCCATCTCATCCAGACGCGCGTCATTGACGGGCACAAGTACATCCTCATCTCCGCCGACGCGGGCGTGGAGCTCAACGGCCTTGCCGTGGAGATCCGCGAGTAAACATATGACCTCGGTGCCGGGATCGCTCCTTGCGGTCCCGGCACTGTTCGGTAATTATTTACAAAGTCGGCGCCGAGCGGCGCGTGAATTTCTATGCGCGCAAAAGCGAAAAAACTTGTTGCAGGCCGCGGATTGCTGTATAATAACCGCAACAAAAACAAGAAGAAGGAGAATGTACTATGGAACAAGCGAGACGTCCCGAAACCATGGCGCGCATCACCACGCCGGAGCTGGCCCAGGCCTTTATCGACGAGCAGATCGCCGCCCTCAAGGCCCAGATCGGCGACAAGAAGGTATTGCTGGCCCTGTCCGGCGGTGTGGATTCCTCCGTTGTCGCGGCCCTGCTCATCAAGGCTGTCGGCAAGCAGCTGGTGTGCGTACACGTCAACCACGGTCTTCTGCGCAAGGGGGAACCCGAGCAGGTCATCGAGGTCTTCCGCAACCAGATGGACGCTAACCTCATCTATGTCGACGCGGTCGACCGTTTCCTCGATCAGCTCGCCGGCGTTGCCGATCCCGAGGCCAAGCGCAAGATCATCGGCAAGCTCTTCATCGATGTCTTCGCCGAGGAAGCAGCCAAGCTCGACGGCATCAGCTTCCTCGCCCAGGGCACCATCTATCCCGACATTCTCGAATCCGGCCCCGTCAAGTCCCACCACAATGTGGGCGGCCTGCCCCCCGAGCTGAACTTTGAGCTGGTCGAGCCGGTCAAGTTCCTGTACAAGGATGAGGTCCGCGTGGTCGGCAAGGCCCTCGGCCTGCCCGACGGCATGGTCTACCGCCAGCCCTTCCCCGGCCCCGGCCTGGGCGTCAGATGCGTCGGCGCGATCACCCGCGACCGCCTCGAGGCCGTGCGCGAGTCCGATGCGATCCTACGCGAGGAGTTTAAGAAGAACGGCCTGGAGGGCAAGGTGTGGCAGTACTTCACCATTGTCCCCGACTTTAAATCCACCGGCATCACCGACGGCCTGCGCACCTACGACTGGCCGGTCGTGATCCGTGCCGTCAACACCGTCGACGCTGTCACCGCCGAGGTAGCCGAGCTGGACTTCAAGCTCATGGCCCACATCGTCGACCGCATCACCCACGAGGTCAAGGGCGTCAACCGCGTCCTTTGGGACCTCACCCCCAAGCCCACCGGAACTATAGAGTGGGAATAAATCAATACATGCACGCGCCAGCGGCGGGGTAATATTTACCCCGCCAATTTTTTATCAAAGGCTTATTCAAAATTCCTGTAAGATCCGCCTGCCGATTGCGAGTATATAAGTGAGGCGGAAAGGAAGTGACGCATTTGGAGGACAGCAAAATCATCGACCTGTTTTTCGCGCGTTCGGAACAGGCTATCGGCGAGCTGGACAAAGCACACGGCGCGGCTGTGAGAAAAACAGCCGGTAATATTCTGCGGGATCGGCTGGATGTGGAAGAGATCGTAAACGATACATACCTCGGGGCCTGGAACAGTATTCCGCCTCACCGCCCGGAACTCTTGGTCAGCTTCGTTTGCAGGATCGCCCGCAATCAGGCGGTGAGCAGGCTGCGCTGGGAGAAAGCCGCGAGGCGAAACAGCGACTTTGATCTGGTGCTGGACGAGCTGACGGAGTTTCTTCCGGCGGACATGGACGTGGAAGAAGACTATGCCCAAAAGGAACTGGCAGACGCGATCAACCGATTTCTGTCCACGCTCGGCTATGATGACCGCTATATCTTTGTCCGGCGCTACTGGTTTGCCGATCCTGTCAAAGAGATCGCCGCTGCGATGAACACAAGGGAAAACCGTGTCTCCGTGCGCCTTTCCCGCCTCCGCGAGAAATTGCGGAACACTTTACAAAAGGAGGGCTTTATCGTATGAACCGGGAACAGGCATTTGAGACCCTTTCTGAGCTTGATGACAGATTTATTGCCGAAGCGATCCACTATGCGCCCGGAGATTCTTTGACGCCCCCGGAAAGGATCGTACAGGTGAAAAAAAGAAAGATTTTGGCGATCGCATTGGCAGCGGCACTTATCCTTGCGCTGGGTGCCGCAGCCTCCGCGCTGACGGGGATTCCCCGTTCCACAGGCACCCACCGTATGCCGAAGACGGCAGAGTATGACACTTTGGAGAAGCTGTCAGATATTGAAAAGGATGTGGGCTATCCCGTGACAGCGCCCGCACAGTTTTCCAATGGATACATTTTCTCCAAGTTGAGCGTGGACGGCGAGGCCGTGTATGGAGACGGCAATGAGGTTTTGAAGGAATACTACGGTGTCCATGTAGCTTACACCAAAGCGGACGAGCCGGACATCATTCTCAATCTCACTCCGGTTCTGGAACTGGAAGGCGGCGGCGAAGCGCCCAAGCCCAGCGAGCGCCGGACAGTGGACAGCGTGACCGTAAACCTCAGCCTTGACCATTACAAGTTTGTCCCGGAAAACTACGATGAGACAGAAGATGATCTCGCCCGCAAGGCCGCCGGACACTATTACATCTCCTGGGGTTCGGATGAAATCATGGAATACGACATGGCCTTTGCCGACTTTGTGATGGACGACGTAAACTATACCCTGATGGACATGTACGCTTCAGAGGATTCTTTTGACACCCTTGCGCAGATGGCAGAGGAAATTCTCGAAGCGGCACAGAAATAAAACTTGCGGAGCCTGTTTCCTTTTGGTTGGGAAGCAGGCTCCAAAGCTTTGAGGATGTGCTATAATGCTGTAAAAATTTTTTCTCAAAACTTCATCCATTTCAGAAATTTCTCCGTTTATATTAGTGTAAGGACCTTACAGAAACGAAGGAGGAAACATCGTGGAAGACAGCGGTATTATCGATCTATTCTTTCAACGATCCGAGACAGCCATAGAGAACACCTCAAAAAAATATGGTTCCTATTTGAGCAGCATTGCCTATCGAATCTTAAACAGTCTGGAGGATTCCGAAGAAGTCGTGGATGACACATATATGCGGACATGGAACGCCATTCCACCGACCCGTCCCAAAGTGTTGAAGCATTTCCTTTCCCGCATCACGCGAAATCTTTCCCTTGACAGGCTTCAATATTATGCGGCAGAAAAGCGAAACGCGGAAACCATTGCAATGCTGGAGGAACTGGAAGCGTGCCTTCCTGATCCTCACGGCAGCGCCGAGTCAGCATTGGAAGAAAGCGAGCTCACGGAGATCCTGAACCGCTTTCTCGGAGAGCTTGAGCCCCTGACATGCTGCGTTTTTCTCTCCCGGTATTATTACGCGCATACCGTGAAAGAAGTCTCCGAGCAGTTTGATTTGTCGGAAGGGAAAACAAAGTATTTGCTGACAAAGACCAGATCAGCATTGAGATCCCGACTGATAGAGGAGGGAATCACCGTATGAATGACTTCCGACTGAACAGGGCTTTGACACAGATTGATGAACGCTTTCTTACCATGGTGGACCGGAAAACAATGGAGGTCCAAGCCATGAAGCAAAAAGCAGTGAGAACAAAGAAAATCTTTAGAATTATCTTGATCGCAGCCGTTATTGCTGCCCTGATGGGCGCGTCTGCATATGCCATCAGCAGTATTCACACAGCCCGACAGGAGCGGATCGAAGCACAGCTGCAAATACAGGAAAATGCGGTAAGTGGTTACACGGAATACTCAGAGCTTGCACAGAGTGAGGAACAGGGCGAAGCCGTTCCAAAACCAGAACCGCAAATCCAGCTGATTTCGTCCATACAGCGCGGTGACCATCAGGAAATCTATTTCAGCGTTTCTCCCGTCCCGGAGGAAATTGCGCATCGCTTTTTCTTCGGAAATATGGAGATCGAGTTCACATATGCTGCAAGCAATGAACCGATTCCGGAGGATAGCTGGTATAAGGCCGGTCAAATTGACTCTCCTGTGCATAAAAGCTTCTCAAATCCCGTTCCCTACACAGAAGGTCATGAGGCGGAGCACATGGTCACCAGAAGCTCCCAGACCGGGTTGCCCGATGAAAACGGTGTCCAGAGCTGGGTAACATTTGAAGTGGTTGACCCGGAGTGGTTCCTGCCGATCCTGATGGAACACTCCTATGACCGTGAGACGGAAAGTTTGATGCTGATGTGCTCGGTCTATCGCAAGACCGTCGATTTTTCAAAACCGGTATATTTTTCGGTACGATGCCTGGACGGGCCTTCGGTCTGGACTGATTTTGACACGCCAATCGAGGATTATACTGCTAATTATTCCCCCGTGTATCTGGAGGACTATGGTACGGTAATACTGGAGGCTTCCGATACAGCATTCATTTCTCTTGTGCTTTCAGAGCCTATCCACCTTGTTAACCCGGCGGATAACGGGAATCTGAATATCCTTGATATTCGGCTTTCCGCAAACTGCGTAGAGTGGAAAGTGACCTATGATGGCATGGAGAAGCTTCATAATTTGTCTCCGAATGAAGAGGGATTTCATGAAGGTTTTGAAAAACAGCTCCAGTGGATCGGCTTCCAAGATGAGATCCTGTCAAGCGCATATCTGACCTTCGAGGACGGGAGTACGCAGCAGTTGACACCCAGCGCAGCTGCGCCGTATGAAAACGGTGTTGTGACACTCACATCAAACTGGAATGCGACCATTGATATCAGCAAAGTTAAGTCCATAACCGTAATGGGAACGACATATTCGTTCCCACAGCTTAGAACGGAATCCGTTTCACCGTGAAACGGATTAAGAGCGCCGGATATGTTAGGTGACACTGAGCCTGTTTCTCTCTTACAGAGGATCAGGCTCTGTTGCCCTTCTAAAAATTTTTCTTTTTTTCTGTAAGATTTTCCTGCAAAACGCTTTTATTAGGGTGAGACAAAAACAGAAAGGAGGCAGTGGATTGGAGGACGCAAAAATTGTGGAGCTGTACTGGCAGCGCTCTGAGGACGCGATCCCGGAGACCGCCGCAAAGTTCGGTCCCTATTGTCACACCATTGCTTACAACATTCTGTCGGATACGCAGGACACGGAGGAATGTGTCAACGACACATGGCTCGGCGCGTGGAACTCCATGCCGTCGAACCGCCCGAAAGTGCTTGCGCCGTATCTGGCAAAACTCACCCGGTGGCTTTCCCTTACCCGGCTTCGTGAACAGCACGCCCTGCGCCGCGGAGGCGGAGAAACAGCGCTGGTCTTGGACGAGCTTTCTGAGGTCGTCCCTGATGGGACAGATTTAGAGAAGCGTGTGGAGTTTAAAGAGCTCAGCGAAGCCCTGCGGCGTTTCCTCGCTGGTCTTGACGAGACGGAGGCGCAGGTTTTCCTTGCTCGGTGCTGGTATATGGCCGGGGTAAAGGAGATTGCCGAGAAGTTTGGTTTCACGCCGGGCAAGGTCAGCACCATGCTGCACCGCACCCGGAAAAAGCTGCAGGATTATCTGAAGGAGGAAGGATTATGCTGAACGAAGAAATGCTCCTCTTTGCGTTGAACGACACAGAAGATGCGCTTCTGGAGCGCACGCGCAAGGCTTTGGGCTATAAGCTCCGCGTGAGGAAACGCAGCCCAGGAAAAATCATCCGCATTGTGCTGATTGCGGCAGTGCTTTCGGCTCTGCTGATCGGCGCTGCCTATGCGGCCGGGCTTGTCGGCCTCGGCAACATGCGGGCCGGTCAGCTTTTTGGCACGAAGATGCTGAGCATGGAGGGCCTGAGTGACAGCCCGGAGGGGCAGGCGCTCTCTGAGTGGCTCAGCTACTACGACGTCCACCGCAGCGATCCCTTCGACGCACAGGAGGCCATTGACCTCATGGACGACTACGGCCCCTACGGTGTGACCACCAAAGAGATGGCGGATGAGATCGACGCCCTGTGCGGCAAATACGGGCTGAAACGCCTGGGAGTCTTGAGCACCCCGCCCGATGAGCGGAGCTTCTATGAAGCGGCGGGCGTCGGCAAGCTCACGCGCGGGAACGAGGCTTTTGAAAACGATTATGGCGGAGGCTATGTCTACACAAGCGGCAGCTTCCAGTTTGACGGGACGCTGTTCTCGACGGGACCCCTCTCAGTCACCGGTGTGAACACCGGCGACAGCTCCCCCGAAGGGGGAGCCAAGCTTGTGATCCCGTATCAGTTCCGTCGGGCGATGAAGGGCGTGCTGGGCTATGTGACCATGAACGCGGGCGATCCCAATGACTATACCGAGTGGCAGTACACGACAAAGGACAGCCAGACGCTCACAATCTCCGACTCTGCACACGGAGCTTTTCTGATCCTCGACAGGCCGGACAGCTTTGTGGTGGTGTCCGTCGCCAAATCCGGCTGGGCCGATTCTTTCAACGACGGCAGGCTTGACGGTCTGGGGGATAAGATCGTGAGCTTTGCGCTCAGTCATGAAGACCTCGAGGCCATTGCCGACTCCTTCAACTGGGCGGCGCTGGACAATCCCACCCTCGGCATGGATGGGGAGTTTACCTATCATCAGTACAGCAGTGAGAGCGCCATCAATCGCCTCACGAATCCTGACATCGACCTGAGCATGATTCCAGAGAGCCGGGCGAATCTGAAGCCCACGATCTCCGCCGTTTATGAACAGCAGATCGCGCCCTATATCCGGGACTTTCAGCTTGTGGATTACAGCATTGAATGGGGCAAGGCGGAGACTGGCTGGATCAGCTTCACCGGCACGCCCATCAAGCCCATCAGTTGGCGCACGGTGCCGAGCGACAAGGGCACTGTCTACTGCCGCAGCGTCTGTGTCACGAGAGATGAAAACGGCCTGCCGCTGGCACTGGAAAGCTTCGACATGCTGCCGATTCCCAAAAAAGATATGTCAAAGAACATCGGCACAGAGGCTAACCCGGACTGGATCTGGCTTAAAAACGAGGCAAAAGTTTTGGCATCTGCATCCCTGTATGTCCAGCAGGACGGAAAGACCTATACTATCTCCGATCCTGCCGCTCTTGAAGATTTGACGCTGATGCTGAAAGACAGCGACATCGATTCCTTTGACGCCGGGGATCCGCGCTTTAATCCTCTCTACCTCACGTACACCGACGGGAGCCGCGACCTTGTCTTTACTGCGGCCAGCGGCGCCAACGCATTTCGACAGTACGGCCAGTGGCAGGGTTACCAGTTTGGCAGAACGATCTTTGACCTGTTTGGCGTTCCGCTTGAGGCCAAAGGGTACACGAATCATGACGGCATCCTCACCGCGCACATGGAGTCCCCGGATCAGAGCATGCTGAAATGGATCGAGATGGACTTTGCGGAGAATGGATATCTGATTGAGCGCAGGATCATGTCGGATCAAGTTCGCCAGATGCGATATGAATACGATGAAAACCACAACTGTGTCCGGGAGACATGGTGGGACGGCGGTGTTATGACCAACGAGATCGTCAGCAGCTATTCCGACGATGGCCGCATTCTCCATAGCGAGACCCACACGGGCAATATGTGGAGCGTGGTGGATTATGAGTACGACGAGTTTGGCCGCCTGACGGCGGAGATCCATCGCGACAATGACGACGCACCCGGTTTTACCGGCGGCAATATCTATTACAGCTATGACGCGGACGGCAACTGCCGCCGCAAAATGGGGTGGGAATAAAAGATAGCGGAGCCTACTTCTCGCGAAAAGAGATGTAGGCTCTGTATTATATGTAATAATTTCAGACAGAGATCAAATAGTGGAAGCTGTGAACAGTAATTCGATGTATTATACATAAGTCACTCAAAATCCTGAATTGTCGTCTTGGATTGTTTCGCGTGGAAAACTATTGCGCTTGTCTGGAATATGGTGTAAACTATTATTATCTTCTCGATTCGAATGAAACCAGATTTAAGGAATTATTTTGACATTCTCCATGTGTTATAGTAAGAAAGGGTTACTAGCACAACATCAGGGAGGTAGTTATGGATATCACAATTAACAATATTGGCATTGTTTCAAACTCTACTCTAAAGATAGAGGGGCTTACAGTTATTACAGGGAAAAACAATTCTGGCAAGACAACTGTTGGGAAAGTGCTGTATTCTATCATTGATGCTGTTAGCAATTTAACAAGCAAAGCGAAGCAAGATAGAGCTTTCTATATAAGAAAAAGGTTAGAAGATGTTACTGATATCGTTGAATTGTTTCGTTTCTACCAATTTCGTCATTCCGAGGAAGAAGAGTCTATTCTTGCTACGTATCCTGCATTTAAATCGCTGATATCAAATGAGACATGGAGAGACCAGTCGGCAGAGGATATCGAAGGATTTGCCAAGGAGTTATTATCTGAATTAAAAAGGTTTGATATCTCTCCATTTGAAAAGAGCGAGGCGTTTGAGCTTTATAGAAGACTGCTTTCTGCAAAAGATACACGAAGTTCAACTATTGTAGCAAATTTTAATGATCAAAAGGCCAAGGCAATCGGACTGCTAGAAAGCATGTTTGAACAGATTAATAAAGATATTGGGCTTGTCGACTATGCAAGGGAGAGCATCAATCAAACATTACGCGTGGAGTTTTCAAATCAGATCCAACCAATATCTCACCAAAACGAAGAATCAACTGTAAGATTCTTTGATAAAGATACTGTTTTTATAGATTTTAGCGTCGGTAACGATAAAGTAATTAATAATAAAAAGCCAGTTTTCTTTTCCTGCCCATTCAAGAATACTTTTCTTGTTGACAATCCGTTTGTACTTGATGCTTCCACTGCAAGACGCGCATTTAATTATTCTGCTAAACTTGCGACTGAATCCTTTCTTAATTCAAACCGTATTCTCTCACATAGTGATAAACTTAGAAATATTTTGAGAAATTCTTCACGTCCCTCGGTATTAGAACAAACGGTTCTTGATCAAACCTTAGCTGCTATCAAACGGCAGATAGATGAGATTATTCCAGGAACTTTTGAATTTTCACCTAGTGGAGAATACTATATTCAAGACGGGAAAAAACTTAAAGTGGCAAATCTTGCCACGGGTTCTAAAATGATTTCCATTATAAAGATACTTTTAGAGATGGGTAGAATCAATAATGAAACCATGCTTATTTTAGATGAGCCGGAAGCCCATTTACATCCCGAATGGCAAAATGCGTTTGCTGAGGTTATAGCTTTGTTGGTTAAAGAATTAGGTGTGAAAATATTGTTAACAACACACAGTCCTAATTTTATGTTAGCAATCGATGCATACATGAGAAAATATAAAATTGAAAACCAAACAAATTTCTACCAGACTGATTTCCTCGATAATGGCATGGTGACATATCATTGTGTCAATGACGATTTGGGAATTATCTATGAAGATTTTTTGCAGTACCTTTCTAAAATGAAGATGCTACGTAGTCAGTATTTTAGAGGTATAGAGTAATATGCTTACAGAACAAATAAAAGAATATGCGGAAGATAATTGGGGATCTTTTTTAAAATCACTCACAGAAATTTCAAAAAATCACAATTCTGGAGATTCTCTTGTCTATAACGAAAATGAGATTTACAGTTTTGATGATATTAGCAAAGCTCTTTATCCAGAGCAGAACGAACCCGCATCCGTAGATGGACTGGTTATTGGGGACAATTATTTGGAACTAATTGAATTCAAGGGCGGTTTTAAACAAAAGATAACAAAGGATTCTTTTGACGCGGAAAAAGGGCGATGTCAGATTTCTGGTGATGTTTGTCAAGATTATTGGTCAATCTTTTTTGAGTACCAAAAGAGAAAAATCCGAGAGTTGGTCGTGTCAATTAGATTTAAAGCACTGGAAAGCTATATAACCATAGAAAAGCAAGTCTTTCCTAGATGTTCTTTCGACGAAAGGAAAGCTTTAAAAGTTATCCTAACAGTTGTGATTGATGAAACTGGTGTAGACAGCATGGAAGATACACTTTCGGAATTAGCAGGAAAAAAAAGTGATGATAATTGTTATGATTCTATTAGAAAAGCTTTGTCTGGATTGAAAAACAGGGAAGACTATACCGGAATGCCATATTTTTACAATCAGATCAATGTCATTTCTATACAAGACTTTATGAATCGTTCAACGACATAATTACCCACTATTCAATATTGCGCAGGCAAAGACCATAATATCCTTTCATTAACCAGGAGTGTTCCCCATCTTTTTACATCTGTTTTACCTATATAGTGCAAAACCATGAAACACTTTGATCTTTGACTGACTGTACCGATATTTACGAGCAAGTACCCCTGAGTGTGAACGCTAACAGGCAATGGCCTAATATTGTATAAACGTTTTTACATATATTAGTTAAGTCAAGGTTGTGGGGATTCGTGTAACTATTGAAAATCAGACGCTTCTGTGCTATAGTAATCACATCAAAAAGCCTATATCAAACTGGCAAAGCATTCCTGTTAATCGTCCAAGCCACTGTAAACAGCCCCAACAATTCGGGCGTGTGATAGCAGCTTTGATAGCTTTTTGATAGCAAAAGTCCGTAGACCCCATGGGTTGAGGATAATGGGAATCAAACGGAGTCACGTCGAGTCAAATCTCCTAAACAAAAGCAGTTAAAGTCGGGATTTGCTTGGCGAGTGGGAATAAGACAGAGTTTGTCTTCGATTGGTTCAGATTATCTCAAAACACTTGAAACAGCAGGCATTCTACGGAGTGCCTGCTGTTCGCTTTAATCAGCAATGATAGAATGATATCGAAATCCGGTAAGAACTACAGCAAAACGTTGCTTTCTTCCTTGCGTTTTTGCCTTTTTGTCGTATAATAACGGTAATCAAAAGAAGGTGAGGTCTTGCGGATGACGGATCGAATTCAGCCCATCGATCAGGACATCAAGCTCGTCGTTCATGAGATCGGCGATCTACTGACCGCTGCCCGGAATAATGTTGCCCGGCAGGTGAACAATGAGCTTCTGGGCACCTACTGGAATATCGGCCGCATTATTGCCGAATATGAGCAGACGGTGCCGGAGCGGGCCGACTACGGAAAGCAGACGCTCAAGGAGCTGTCAAAGGCACTGACCGCTGAATTCGGCAAGGGCTTTTCGCGCGCAAATCTGTATAACATGCGGCAGTTTTATCTGTCCTATGAAAAAGTCCAGTCAGTGACTGGAAAATTGACATGGACGCATTACTGCGAATTGTTGACCATCTCCGACCCGGACAAACGCAGCTTCTACGAAAAAGAAGCAGTCAATTCCAATTGGTCTGTGCGCGAGCTTAAACGCCAGATCGACAGCTCTTTGTTCGAGCGCCTGCTGCTTTCCCGTGGGGATGCAAACAAGGAGCAGGTGCTGGCGCTGGCAGAGAAAGGAATTGAGATCGCTGAACCGTCTGATCTCATCCGCGACCCGTATGTGTTTGAATTCCTCGGCATCCCGGAGGATAAGCCCATGCTGGAGAGCGATCTGGAACACGCGTTGGTACAGCAGATCGAAAAATTTCTGCTGGAGCTGGGGCGGGGATTTATGTTTGTCGGCACACAGCAGCGGGTGACGATCAACAACACCCACTACTATGTGGATATGGTGTTCTACAACAAGATCCTCCGCGCATATGTGCTGATTGAGCTGAAGACCACAAAACTGACGCCGGAAGCCGCAGGGCAGATCAATCTGTATCTGAACTACTACGCCTCCGAGGTCAACGATCCGGACGACAATCCTCCGATTGGGATCATCCTGTGCACCGAGAAGGACAGCATCACGGCGGAATACGCATTGGGTGGTCTATCAAACAACATCTTTGCCTCGCGTTATGTGCTGTATATGCCGAACAAGGAGCAACTGATCGCCCAGGTAGAAGCGGTTTTGAAAAAGCGGAAAGAGAACGGGAATGAATCCTGATTGCGAATGAGTATGGGTGGCGGAGAGCATTTTCCGCCACCCGTTCTTTATGCTCGCAAAATTCTTTCCTCTTATAGTGACACTTTGCCCGAAAAATGGATTTATATAACCACATCAAAAAGCCTGTTTCAAACTGGTAAAGCATTCCTGTTAATCGTCCAAGCCACTGTAAACAGCTCCAACAAACCGGACCTGTGATAGCGTCGTTGATAGCTTTTTGATAGCAAAAGTCCGTAGACCCCATGGGTTGAGGATAATGGGAGTCAATTGGAGTCACGTCGAGACAAATCCCCTAAACAAAAGCAGTTAAAGTCGGGGTTTGCTTGGCGAGTGGGAATAAACAGCGATCAGAGCAATCAGAAAATGGTTATAACAACGGCGGGGAGCATTCCCCGCCGCAAGTCATTTTAAAAGACGAAAAGCAATTTAAAACTTTTGCCGTGTTTTGTTGTCTATATAGGTGAGAGCTCTTGAAAAGAAGGAGGTTCCGTATGGAAGACAGAGAAATCGTTGATCTGTACTGGCAGCGTTCCGATCGGGCCATAGCGGAAACGGATCAGAAATACGGCAGATACTGCCGCACGATTGCCATGAATATCTGCGGGTCAAACGAGGACGCGGAGGAATGCGTGAACGACACCTGGTTTCGCGCGTGGAACCGTATGCCCTCCGAGCGCCCGACGGTCTTATCGGCATTTCTCGGCTGTATCACAAGAAATCTCGCCATCAATACGATCAAGGCGAAAAACAGAATCAAGCGCGGCAGAGGCGAAGCGTCTCTTGCCCTGGAGGAACTCAGCGAGTGCATCCCCGACGGAAGAAGTCCCGAAAAAGTCCTGGAAGAAAAAGAACTGGAAAAGCTGATTGGGCGTTTCACAGCAGGCTTAAAGGAGACTGACAGAATGATTTTTGTCCTGCGCTACTGGTATCTCGTGCCTGTTGCGGACATTGCCGAGAAACTGCATTGCAGTCAGGGAAAGATCAAAAGCAGCCTGTTTCGCACACGAAAGAAGCTGAGGGAAGCATTACAGAAGGAGGGCTTATATTGGACGAACTGACACTTCTGCGCGCTATGAACGGCATTCATGAGGAGGATGTAGTCATGGCCGGAAAGCTTTATTTTAACGAAAACACAGTACGCAAAACATCAAAACGCATATTCACGCTCGCGCTTGCGGCGGCGCTTCTGCTGGCGCTGGGTGCCGCGGCGTATGCGGTATGGAGTGTCCATATCTCCAGACAGCAGGATCTGAGAACCGATTTGAAGATCGAGGAAAACAATGCAAGCAGCTACATGGAATACGATGTGACGCAGCAGGAGAAGGCCGGAAGCGCGGCAAGCCTTATTCTGCTCTCCGCTGTCAACGACGGGACTGAGCAGCGGATCTATGTCGATGTTTCCCCTGTGGAAAAAGAAAACATCGCCCGTTTTCCCGCTGATGTCCGCTTTGCCTGGAGCATTGCCGGCACGGAGATCGGCGGATTTGCAGGTCCCCAGCTTCCGGTGTCACTTTCCCTGTCGGGAGACGAGGCGATCCGAAATGCCGTGCTGGATTACGCATACGATGAAGAAACGCAGACCCTGACCCTGCAATGCTATGCGGATGTAAAGTTTATTGAAAAGGCAATGGCTGATCTGGGCACGGACAGTGTCCCGCTTCAAGTCCACATGATCGTCGGTGAAAATGATTCCCATACCTTCGGTCCTGTTCCCTTCAAACTGACGGATGAACAGACAAGGAGCTTTGACTTCGGCCCTGCGCAATACCACGATAAAGAGCTTGATAAGACGATCGAGATCGTCGGGCTGGAGCTGACGCCGTTCAGCGCGGTCTGGAAGGTGCGCTATGAGGACGCAGCGTCCTTCCACACGCCGGGTGCAGATCAAGCGGCTTACAGGCCGTGGAGTATCCTGGAGGACAGGGTCTGCATCGACGCAAAGCTCATCTTCTCCGACGGCTCGGCGTTTTCCACCGGTGGCGCACTGACCTGCCCCTTTGAAAACGGCGTGGTCAATCTCCACTGTGGTTGGGGCAGCGCGATCAATATCGACGACGTACAGCGCATCGAGCTGGGGGATCTTGTGCTCTGGGAGCTAAAAGCGGCTGACGAGGAAATGCCCCGTCAGGCGCAGGATCAACAGCAATAGAAACGAATACTGTAATAGCGGCAGATCCGGAACCGGATTCCGGATCTGTTGTTTTAAACCGCTCTTTTCTGCCTGTGTTTGTTGCATCACGGTCAAATATATGGTATGATGCCTAAGCAATACCAAATAACGAAAACTTTGCATAGGAGGCAAAGAGTATGGAATTGGTCGGCAATACTTTTTTCTTTGACTGGGAGGTTTCCCTGATCATCTGGCTGCAGGCGCATATGGGAAGCTTCGGAACGTCGCTGGCTTCTTTCCTTTCCGCCTTCGGGGAGGAGCTGGCCTGCGTGGCCGTGATCGGCTTTCTGTACTGGTGCTATGACAAGCGCTTCGGGCGTTTTGTAGGCATAAACGTGCTGGTCGGCCTGGTGGCAAATCCCATGATCAAAAACGTCTTCGACCGCCGCAGGCCCTATTTTGACACGCCCGAGATCAAATGCCTCAAGCCGATAAAAAAGGACGCGGATATTTACAACATCGCCGCCCAGGAATTTTCCTTCCCGAGCGGACACGCCACCAACGCAGTGGCCGTCTATGGCTCTACCGCGGTTTTCAAAAAGTCGAGCAAGGTGCTTGCGGTGATCGGCGTGGTCCTTCCGCTGCTGGTCGGCGTGTCCCGCTTCTGCCTGGGCGTACACTATCCCACGGACGTGATCGTCGGCTGGCTTCTGGGCCTCGTGATCATCGTTGCGGTGCCTTGGCTGCGCAATAAAATCAACAATGACAGACGTTTCTATATCGTGCTGCTGCTCATCGGGCTGCCCGGCTTTTTCTACTGCGACAGCCAGGACTTTTTCTCGGGCTACGGGATGCTGCTGGGCTTCATCCTGGGCGATCTGTATGAGCGGAAATACGTCAGATTTGAAAACATCCGCGGTACGCTTCGCTCGGTGCTTCGGGTCGCGGGCGGCGTGGCGGTTTTCTTCGGCCTCAACGAGCTGCTCAAGCTGCCCTTCTCCAAGGAGTTTCTGAACTCTGCCGCCATGTCGGCCATGCTCGTCCGCACAGCGCGCTACACCCTGGTGATCTTCGCGGATATCGGCCTGTACCCGATGCTTTTCAAGTATACGGCGAAATGGTTTGAAAAGGGTGCGCAAAAGAACAACTGACCGGCTTCCGCTGCGCTCCGCAGATGCACGGAACACCGGGCAGACATAAGGATAAATACATGTACATCATCATTTATGATTTCGGAACCAGCAACGTAAAAGCCGGCCTGTTTGAGATCGCCTCGGAGATTAAGCTTGTGGCAGGCGCTTCGGCCTCTTACGGGCTCTATATCACGGCCAACGGCGGCGCCGAGCAGGATACGGAGGAGTGGTGGTCGGCCCTTTGCGCCACCACAAGGGAGCTGTTTCAAAAATCGGATGTCAGGCCCGGGGACATACAGGGCATGGCCTTTTGCTCCCAGATGCAGGGCGCGGTTTTCGTTGATGAATCCGGCAGGGCGCTCAGGCGGCCGATGAACTACCTGGATCAAAGGGGCGTCAGGGAATACAAGGACTGTATGGGCAAGGGGCTTATCAAGGTGTCCGGCTGCGATGTGTTTAAGCTTGCGCGGAATTTGGCCGTGAATTATGCCGCCTCAGTCAGTGCCAAGGACCCGGTCTGGAAGTACAAGTGGGTGGAGAACAACGAGCCCGAGGTCTTCCGCAGAATGTATAAATGGCTGGATGTCGGCGACTATCTCACGGCACGCTGCACAGGCAGAATCATAAGAACCGCCGATACCGCGTTTGCGACCTTCCTCTATGACACGCGCAAGGGAAAAGAGGGCTGGAACAAGGGCCTTCTGAACATGTACGGGGTAAGGCCCGAGCACATGCCGGAGATCATCGACTGCACCGATTTCGTCGGCGGCCTGACAGAAAAGGCCGCGGAGGAGCTTGGCCTCCCGGAAGGGATCCCGGTTTTCGGCGGCGGCGGGGATGTGACCTTCGTCAACATCGGCGCCGGAAGCACAAGGCCGGGAGACACCCATATCTATGTCGGAACATCCGGATGGGTTTCGACCTGTCTGGATCATCAGGCGGCTGACATCAGCGCGATGATTACTGGCACTCTGTCGGCCAGGCACGGTTACTTTAACTATTACGCCGAATTGGAAACCGCCGGAAAGTGCTTTGAATGGGTCATGAATCATCTTGCGCTGGATGAGATCGGCGTTTATCTGAACCAGGCAAAAGTCACCGATGTGGAAAACAAATATCACGGCCTCTATAATTATCTCTCCGCAGAGATCAGCAAGGTCCCGCCCGGCGCAAACGGCGTGATCTTCACCCCGTGGCTGCACGGCAACCGCTGCCCGTTTGAGGATTCCCGAGCCGGGGGCATGTTTTTCAATATCCGTGTCGAAAACGGCAAGAGAGACATGATTCGCGCCGTAATGGAGGGGATCTGCTATCACCTGCGCTGGCTGCTGGAATGCGAGGCGAAGAAGGTAAAAACCTCCGACCCGATCCGCTTTGTCGGCGGCGGCGCGCTCTCGCCCGTTACCTGCCAGATGCTGGCCGATATTACCGGCCGGACGATCGAGACGATCGACAACACCCAGTCGGTGGGCGCGATCGGCACCGCGCTTACCGTCGCGGCGGGCATCCGGGGAGAGGACGTGATGGAGCTTTCGCGTCGGCTTGTAAAACCAAACCATGCTTACATTCCCGATCCGCAGAATAAAGAAGTATACGAACGCAACTACAAAGTATTCAAAAAGCTCTATAACGCCAATGCCGCAAGCTTCCGGGCGCTGAACGCATGAAGGGCTCGCGGGCGCCGGGATTGCAGCCATGACGCGGACGGCAGCAATGAGCCGGGAATAAAAGAACACAGGGCCTGCTTCTCCTTTGTGGGGAGCAGGCCCAAAATAAAAAAACGAGGAGCATTTCTGCTCCTCGTTTGCTGCTTATTTAAGCAGAGCCAGAATCTCCTCCAGGCTCTTGCCGGAGGCTTCGACAGCGGCCAGGATGGCGGCTTTGTCTTCCTCGGCTTTCTTTGCGGCAGCGGCAGCATCGGCCTTGGCCTTCTCCCTGGCAAGCGTTTTCAGCTCGGCCTTTCTGGCCTTGAGCTTTTCGCCCAGCTCTTCGATCTCGGCCTCCACGGCGGCGATCCTGCTGTCGATCTCGCTCACGGTCTGCGCGGAAACAGCGGCGAGCGTCTTTTTGTTTTTGGAACCTTTCGGGCGCGGCATAATGATAACTCCTCTCCAATCCGTATTCGGAATGCTGTCCTCATTTTATCATGCCTGTCAAGAGCGAGAACGGTCGAGAAAGAATCTTAAGCATTCTTTATTTGCATATTCTTCTGTCCTTTGCTATACTGGGTACAACCAGAGAAAGAAAACATTTCATCAAGGGGGAAACCACAATGGCAGAAATCGAAAAATTGAAAGACGGCGAGCTTGACACGGTCAGCGGCGGCAAGAAATACAACATCGGCAACATTCCGGTGCCTGTACGTCCCTATCCCAACGGCCCCATCCTCTACACCCTGACCATGGGCGACTACCTGGTCACCGACGGACAGGTCATCTACCGCGACGGCATCCAGTGGTGCCATGTCTTCACCGCCTACGGCGAAGGCTGCGTCGACGGCCGCTATCTGTAAACAGCACATGCGAAGGCACCCCCGAGGCGGAACGCTTCGGGGGTGCTTCGTGCTTTCACGGGAAGATCAGTTGACGGAGACGGTGGCCTCGGCGCTGGTCTTGGTGATGCCGGTGGCGTCGGTGATGACGCAGCGATAGGTGCCGCTGGCCTCGGGCTTGATGCCGTTTGCCCAGAGGATGGTGGTGTAGGTTTCCTCGGTGCGGTCAAAGCTGTTCTCCAGCCGCAGGCCGTACTGCTCGTTGGTGGTGGCGTCGCCCGTGAAGACCACGGATACCCAGCCGCCGGTGGATTCATTGTACTTCTGCCAGTCAAAGGACGTGTTCACGCTCAGATTGCCCTTGGCGTTGATGATGAACATGCGGTTGTAGCGGTCCGCCTCCACGGGGCCGGTGAGCGGGGTGATGTCCTTTACGATGGCGATGGACTGGCTGGCGAGCTGGTTATATGCCTCGGACTGCACGCGCGAGAGGGTGTCGTCCAGCTCGTACAGGCGGTCATTGACTGCGTTGACGGCGTTTCGGACCTCGGAGACGCTGCCGGTGAGCACATTGTTCTGCGCCCGCAGGCTTGAACGCAGAGAAAGCAGCATGATGAGGCACGCGAGACTGAACACACAGGCCAGGGCCGACAGGACCAGCGCCGGCATGCCGGACAAGGCCGGTGCGGAAAAGGGCTTTCTGGGCTTGCGGGCCTCGGGATAGACGGGATTTTCGTCAAAAAAATCCTGGCCGTCGTCGACGTTTTCATCGGACGGATAGTCGGTATCGGGCGGATCGGCGGGAGCCTCGGCGTGATAGGCGGATGCGTCATCAGGCGCGTCAACCAGATTTCCGCAGAAGGGACAGACCTTCAGATCATCGTCGATCGCCTTGCCGCAATGCAAACAGATCATGGTCAACACCTTTCTTTTTTCAAAAATAAACGATGGCAGGGAGCCCTGCGTTTGCTGCATTCTAACACATATTCGTTCAATCGTCAATGTTTTGAGCGATTTTTAGGGTAAAAATCAGTCATCGTGCCCCACATATGCGGGGAAAATCCCGTCGAATTTGGGGGCGTTTCCCCCACTTATGCATTTTTATGTCGAATAAGGCAACAGACGTTCCTTCAAAAATCTGAGAATTTTATGCCCGCTATGAGTTTACAAGAGGCTCGCTTCGTGGTAAAATAAAAGTATCCAACGGCAAATACTATATTAAGATATGGAGATGACTGTATGGAGAGACACTACAAAACCATGGACGGCAATAACGCGGCCGCCCATGTATCGTATGCGTTTACCGAAGTCGCGGCGATTT
>CADBJU010000017.1 GCA_902795045.1 Oscillospiraceae bacterium
TCTGAGTGTTTCAATGCCTCCGGCGGGCGGATTGCCACGACCAGTTTGAGAACTGGTCTCGCAATGACGGGATTAGCTGAGTTAAGCCGATATCCACTTATTGAAAAAACGATGTATTTATGGTATATTACACCGGATGACTGATACGGAAACTGGGGGAAGGACACTTGAAATTCAAAAAGTTTTCCGAACGAAAATGGTATAACGGCGCGGTGGTGGCCTGCATCGGCGTGGCCTTCTATGTGCTGCTTACAAATCTGGGCTCGGTCACGTCATACCTGAGATGGTTTCTCGGCAGCTTCAAATCCATCTTCCTCGGCGTCGTCTTTGCCTATATCATAAACCCGCTTGCCAAGCTCTTTTATTACCGGATGTTCAAGCGGATGAAGGTGGGGCAGAAGCGCTGGGCCCTGTCGGTGATGCTCGCGTTTTTGACGGGTCTTGCCGTGCTGCTCGTTTTGATCGGCATGCTCATCCCGCAGCTTGCGCAGAGCATCGTGACCTTCTCGTCAAACTACGAAAGCTATGCCAAAACGCTCATCAACATGCTTCAGGAGAGCAGGCTCGGCAAGATCATCGGCGTGGAGAAATTCGATACCCTGACGCAGAATGCCCTGTCCTCCATCCAGAGCTTTGTGCTGGAAAACGCCGGGGCGATCATCAGCGGCGTGGCAAACTCCGGCAAGCGCATTTTGTCCACGGTCATCTCGCTGATCGTGGCGCTCTATCTGCTGCTGACGAAAAAGACCGTGCTCCAGGGAGTACGGCGGCTGATCCGCGCGCTCCTGCGCCCGGCGGCCTTCGACTCGCTGATGGACTTTTTGCTTCGCTGCGACACCATCTTCATGAGCTTCATCGGACAGAGCATTCTGGACTCTCTGATCGTCGGCTGCGTCAACGCCGTACTCATGCTGGTGTTCCGGATGCAGTACGTGGGTCTCGTGTCCGTGGTCGTGGCGGTGACGAATCTGGTCCCGAACTTCGGCCCGGTCATCGGCGGCGTGATAGGCTGCTTTATCCTGGTGCTGGTTAATCCCTGGCATGCCGTGATTTTCCTTATCATCACCATGCTGCTCCAGACCCTCGATGCCTATGTCATCAAGCCGAAGCTTTTCGGCAACTCCCTCGGCGTGTCGGGCCTTTTGATCCTGGTGTCCAGCATCGTCTTCGGCAATCTCTTCGGCATCCTCGGCGTGCTGCTGTCGATCCCCGCCGCCACGATCCTGAGCTTTGTTTACCATGAGTATCTGCTTCCGAGGCAGGAGGAGCGCATGCGCAAAATCGTAGAGGAAGAAAAACGCAGCGCCGGGAAATAAAGCCGAAAGGCACTTCAGAATAACAGAGACAGAGGTAAAATGGGATGAAGCATCTGTTTGTTGTCAACCCCACAGCGGGCGGCAAGGACAAGAGCATCGCGGTGAGCCGCGCGGTAAGGGCGGCCTTTGAAAACAGAGAAGGAGAGTACGAGGTCTATGTGACGCGCGGCCCCATGGACGCAGCCGACAAGGTGCGCCGGGACGCGAAGGAATGTGAGCATCTGCGTGTCTATGCCTGCGGCGGCGACGGGACCTTCAACGAATGCGTGTGCGGCGCTGCTCTGCTTGAAAACACGGCGGCCTGCCCCTTTCCCACGGGGACGGGCAACGACTTCTGCCGCATGTTCGGCGAGGAGAAGGATCTGTTCCGGGACTTAAACGCCCTGCTCGACGGCACGGAGCACCCCATCGACCTCATCGAATGCAACGGCCGCTGCAGCGCCAATATCTGCTCGGTGGGCATCGACGCGCGCATCGGCACGGAGGTACACAAATACAGCGGCCTGCCTCTCATCGGCGGGGCAGGCGCCTACATTGTCTCGGCCGTTGCGAATGTGCTCAAGGGCATCAACCGCCCCATGAAGCTGCGCGTCGGGGACTACACGGCGGAAGGGGAGCACGCCCTGGTGTGCGCCTGCAACGGGCGCTTCTACGGCGGCGGCTTCAACCCCAGCCTTACGGCCCGTCCCGATGACGGCATTCTCGACATCTATGTGGTAAAAGGGGTCAGCCTCTTCGCCCTGGCCCGGTATATCGGCAAATACGCCTCCGGGAGGGGAGAGAACTACCCCCGCTATATCACCCACCTGCAGGGCGACAGCCTGCATATCGAATTTGAGGAGGACAACGTCATCAACATCGACGGCGAGGCCATGTACGCCAGGACCGTGGATATGAAGCTGCTGCCCGGGGCGCTGCGCCTCATCGTGCCGAAGGGCATGCGCTTCTTTGAAGATACTTCCCGCTGATTCAAGAGGGCCCGGTACATTAAAGCACCGGACCCTCCATTGCTGCCCGCAGCTTTTCCAGCGCCTGCTTTTCGAGTCTCGAGACATAGGAGCGGCTGATTTTGCACACCTCGGCGGTCTCAAGCTGGGTCAGGGGATCGGTCCCGTCCAGGCCGTAGCGCAGGCGGATGATCTTTGCCTCGCGCTCATCCAGACAGCGGTCGATATTCTCCCGCAGGCTGCGGCAGAGCTCGCGGCTGCCGATCTGATCGGCAAGATCGTCCTCACTTGCGATCACGTCCATGATCCTGAGGCCCCCGCCGTCCTCATCCGTGTCCAGGGCATCGGACAGGCTCACATCCCCGGCAGTCTTGCGCCGCGCCCGAAAGGCCATGAGGATCTCGTTTTCGATGCAGCGGCTGACGTAGGTCGCAAGGCGCACCCCTTTGTCCGGGCGGTAGGTGTTGATGCCCTTGATAAGCCCGATGCTGCCGATGGAGATCAGCTCGTCGGCGTCGTCGGTCTGGTAGTATTTTTTGACAATGTGCGCAACCAGGCGTAGATTGTGCTCCACCAGAACGTTGCGAGCCTCCAGGTCCCCGGCGAGCCATCGCTCGAGACAGGCCTTTTCCTCTTCACGCGTCAGCGGCTTGGGGAAGGAGTCTCCCGGCGCGATGCGCAGCATGAGCAGCACACTGTTGAGCAGCAGCATGAAAGCACTTTCCAGCAAGATCATCACCTCCCTTCATCCTATTCCGACACAGAATGTCCAAATACCGGCCGAAGCCGAAGACTTGAATTTGTAACATTTAGATGCTATAATCCGGCCTCAGATATGTCCCTGCGAAAGGAGGGCGCACAGCTTGAAGAAAAAGACGCTCTGGATCCTGACCATGTTTGCCCTGAGCCTTGTGCTCTATACCATTGTCCTGTCCCGCATGGAGAACAGCGCCACCATCATCTTCGGCGGCAGCGAGGGCGGCTTTGTCCGCACGGACGGCATCAACTTTGCCGACACAAACGTCACACCCGAGCCGGTGGTGACGGAGGACATCTGGCCCAAGCTCACCACCAAGGACTTCGAGGACAACACCTATCTGCAGATCGTCAACAACAATAACCTCCTCTCCTCGGCCTATGAGCCGGAGGTCTCCAAAATCGAGAGGACGCGCTATATGATGTACAGCACCGAGTACATGCCGTATCTGGACGCGTTCCTCGACGCCATCGAGGCGGCGGGGCTCGACTACTTCATCGCGGGCGCCTACCGCTCCTACTCCTATCAGGCCCACGTCTACAACTCCAAGGCCAGCCAGATCGCCTACGAGATGGCGGGCGGCAAGCAGGTCGACTACACCGACCCCATCTACCAGGAGGCTGCCGAGAAGGCCAAGTCGATCACGGCCCCCGCCGGGGCCAGCGAGCACCAGCTCGGCCTGTGCGTGGACATCCTCGACCGCAACCGCCAGCGCCTGGTGTACGAGGACATGAACCAGGAGCTGTTCAAATGGCTGGACGAGCACTGCGCCGAGTACGGCTTCATCAAGCGCTACCCAACGCGAAAGCTCCTGCTCACCGGCTGGGACGAGCCCTGGCACTACCGCTATGTCGGCCGCGAGGTCGCCACCTTCATCATGGAGCAGGGCCTGTGCTACGAGGAATTCTACGCGCACTACTTCCCGGATTTTGAATATTGACGGTTTTCAGCGGGGGAGTTCAGAGGGGAACTCCTCTCTGATTTTTCGCCTCGCAAGGCGAAAAACAATTCAAATACGTTTTTGACAGGGCTTTGCCTTGGCAAAAACACCATAAGCCGAACCGTGTGAGGCCTCGCGCCGACCAAAGCGGGCCTAAGCCCGCTGCGATAAGCGCGAGTGCCCCTCGTTTCGCAAAAATGCCATCAGGGCATTTTTGTGAAACGACGATGTCAAAAAAGACTTGCATTATAGCTTCTTTCGTGCTATTATCTTACAGTAAGGTTTTGGTATTGTCAGAGTGGGTTTTCACCCACTCTTTTTTGTGAGACTTTTACGCTCCTAATAAATTGTTAATGTGGTGATGAAAACATGAGCAAGATCACGGAAAAGGTCGCGGCGCTGGCAAAGCCCGTCGTCGAGGAGGAGGGCTGCACCCTCTGGGACGTGGAGTATGTTCGCGAGGCCGGCACCTGGTATCTGCGCATCCTCGTGGATAAGGAAGGCGGCCTCTCGATCGACGACTGCGAGCGCATCAGCCGCAGGCTTGACCCCATGCTGGACGAAGCGGACCCCATCCCCGACAGCTATGTCTTTGAGGTCGGTTCTGCCGGCGCGGAGCGGGAGCTTAAGCGAGCGTCGGACTATGAACAGTTTCTCGGCAGCGAGGTGGAGCTTCGCCTCTACCAGCCCATAAACGGCAGCAAGTCTTTCGTCGGCACCCTGAAAGCCTACGACGACGGCGATGTGACCATCGAGACCGGCGGCAGCGAGCAGCACTTCGAAAAGGGCAAAATCGCCCTTGTGAAGCTGCATGTTTCTATATAAAAAGACGTATTCAGAAATGGAGATAATAAAATGAATGCAGATTTTTTTGAGGCCATAGAGGACATCGAAAAAGAAAAGGGCATTCCCCGCAATTACATGTACGACAAGATCCGGCAGGCCATGCTTGCCGCCTTCCGGCGCGACAATCCCGAGTGCGAGGACAATGTCGAAATCATCCTCGAGGAGGATAAGAAGCGCATCGAGATGAACGTCATCAAGACCGTCGTGGAAGAGGTCGAGGACCCCAGCCACGAGATCGTTCTCGAGGCCGCGAAGAAGATCAACAAGCGCGCCAAGGTCGGCGACGAGCTGCATGTCCCGGTTGAGACCAAGAAGTTTGGACGCATTGCCGCCCAGGCTGCCAAGCAGGTCATCATCCAGGGCATCCGCGAGGCCGAGCGCGGCATCATCTATGAGGAGTTTACCTCCAAGGAGCATGAGATCCTGACCGGCATCGTCTCCCACATCGAGCCGAGAAACGGCAGCGTCTCCATCCGCATCTCCTCCAACAGCGAGTATACCGAGGCCATGCTCGCCCCCAACGAGCGCATCAAGACCGAGCCCCTGCACGAGGGCGACCGCATCAAGGTCTACGTGGTCGAGGTCAGAAACTCCACCCGCGGCCCCCAGGTCCTCATTTCCCGCACCCACCCGGGCCTTGTCAAGCGCCTGTTCGAGCTGGAGGTGCCCGAAATCTACGACGGCACCGTGGAGATCAAGTCCATCGCCCGCGAGGCGGGCAGCCGCACGAAGATGGCCGTCTGGTCGGCAGACCCCGACGTTGACCCCATCGGTTCCTGCGTCGGCCCCAAGGGCGGGCGCGTTGCCAGCATCGTAAACGAGCTCGGCGGCGAGAAGATCGACATCGTCAAATACAGCGAAGTGCCCGAGGAATATATCGCGGCGGCGCTCTCTCCCTCCGAGGTCGTGAGCGTCACCATGCTGGAAGACGGCAAGAGCTGCCGGGTCATCGTGCCCGACTCCCAGCTCTCCCTTGCCATCGGCAAGGAGGGCCAGAACGCGCGCCTGGCCGCGAAGCTCACCGGCTTCAAGATCGACATCAAGCCCGAGTCCGAGGCATGAACGTAAAACTATTCAGTCTTGGCCTTATTCAATGGCGAAAACATCCGTTCTGTGTCATTGCGAACCAGTGACCGATGTCACTGGTGTGGCAATCCGCATCTCTTTATCGCTCGCCAGTGTTGCGACACTGGCTCGGAATGACAGGGGTGGACTGAATTGTTACGCATGAACAATATTTAAGAATAGGGATCCCGCGTTTTTTTACAAACTCGAAGCCTCATGCTTCGAGTTTGAGAGGAGGAGCAACGGAATGAGCGAGCTTTCGTGTCGCCACACGGAAGCGAGGGATATGCAGTTTGCGACGACGAAAGGAGAACGGCGCCATGGAAAAAAAGATACCGATGAGGCAGTGCCTTGGCTGCCGTGAAATGAAGCCCAAGCGTGAGCTTGTGCGTGTTGTGCGCTCCCCGGCGGGGGAGATCAGTCTGGACTTTCGGGGCAAGGCCCCGGGGCGCGGAGCCTATGTGTGCCGCAGTGCCCAGTGCCTGAAAAAGGCCGTCAGGGCCAAAGCCCTGGAGCGGGCCTTTTCCGCCCAGATCCCGCCGGAGATCTATGAGCGTCTGGAACAGGAAATGGAGGCGCAGGATGGAGGATAAAGCCCTTGGCCTGCTTGGCCTCATGCGCCGGGCCCGCGCCGTGGAGCCCGGCACCGACAACGCCTGTGACGCCGTCCGGGACGGCAAGGCAAAGCTGCTGATCCTCAGCGCGGACATAAACGACAACGCCCGGCGCAAGGCGGAAAACGTCTCAAACGGCCGCCGCGTGCTGCTGCAGAGCGTGCACTATACGCGCTTAGAGCTCGCTTCCGCCTTCGGCCTTGCCGACTGCTCCATGGCGGCGATAACTGATATCGGCTTTGCAAACGCCCTGGCAAAGCTCCTCAACGCAGCCGATCCCCAGCGCTACGGGGAGCTTGCGGCGGAGCTTGAGAAGAGAAACGAGAAGGCAGTACGGCGCAAGAGAGAAAAGACACAGCGCGCAGACAGTAAGAGGAATGGAAAGAGGAGGACTGAAGTATGAGCTTGATCAAGTACAGAATCCACGAGGTGGCGAAGGATTTTAACGTTACCTCCAAGGTGATCTCTCAGATTCTCACAGATTATATAGCGCCGCCGAAAAACCACATGCAGGTTCTGGAAACGCCGGAGTTGGATGTGATCTTTGAGTATATGACGCAGCACAACCAGGCCGAGAGCCTCGAGGAAATTTTCAAGACCCCGGCAAAGCCCGCCGCCCCAGCAAAGGCGAAGGCGGAGCCGAAGAGCGATTCCAAGGCGGAGGCCAAGCCCGCCCCCGCAAAGCAGGGCGAAGCAAAGCCCGCCGCAAAGCAGGCAGCTCCCGCGCCCCAGCAGGCTTCCCAGCCGCAGCAGCCCGCCCAGCCCAAGCCCCAGAAGGCGCACACGCCGCGCCAGGTGGCGGAGAAGCGCGTGGTCGACACCAGAGGCGGCGCCGCTGTCAACATCGAGAAATACAACGAAAAGTTTGAGGATATGGCGGGCGCGAAGGCCAACAAGCAGAACCTGCGCGCGAGCAGCACCTCCAAGGAGAAGATCAACAGCAAGTCCAGACAGCAGCGTCCCAACAGCGCCCAGGCAGCCTCCACCAAGCGCCGCCAGGAGGAGCGCAACAAGATGAACCGCCTGCAGCTGGAGATCGCCAAGAAGCAGCCGCTGAAGGTCCAGATCCCCGACGAAATCAGCGTGGGCGAGCTTGCCTCCCGCATGAAGAAGACCGCCTCCGAGGTCATCAAGCAGCTCATGAAGATGGGCGTGTTCGCCTCTGTGTCCGAGATCATCGACTACGACACCGCGGCGCTCGTCGCCATGGAACTCGGCTGCAAGGTCGAGAAGGAGGTCATCGTCACGGTGGAAGAGCGCCTCATCGACGACTCCGCCGACAAGGAAGAGGACCTCGTTCCCCGCGCCCCGGTCGTGGTGGTCATGGGCCACGTCGACCACGGCAAGACCTCGCTGCTCGACTACATCCGCCACGCAAACGTCGTCTCCGGCGAGGCCGGCGGCATCACCCAGCACATCGGCGCATATACTGTCGAGATTAACGGCAGCCCCATCACCTTCCTCGATACCCCGGGCCACGAGGCCTTCACCTCCATGCGCGCCCGCGGCGCCATGGTCACGGATATCGCCATCCTCGTCGTCGCCGCGGACGACGGCATCATGCCCCAGACCGTCGAGTCCATCAACCATGCCAAGGCCGCCAATATCCCGGTGGTCGTGGCCATCAACAAGATGGACACCGTCGGCGCCAATCCCGAGCGCATCAAGCAGCAGCTCACCGAGTACGACCTCGTGAGCGAAGAGTGGGGCGGCGACACCATCATCTGCCCCATCTCCGCCAAAACCGGCATGGGCATCGACAACCTGCTTGAAAACCTTGTCGTCCTGGCCGAGGTGCAGGAGCTCAAAGCCAATCCGAACCGCGCCGCCCGCGGCGCTGTCATCGAGGCACGGCTTGACAAGGGCCGCGGCCCCATCATGACCGTACTTGTCCAGAACGGCACGCTGCATCTGGGCGACATCATCATCGCAGGCTCCAGCGTCGGCCGCGTGCGCACGATGGTCGACGACAAGGGCCGCCGCGTCACCGAGGCCGGACCCTCCACCCCTGTCGAGATCTCCGGCATGGACTCCGTCCCCAGCGCGGGCGACACCTTCAACGCCGTCTCCGATGAGCGCATGGCGCGTCAGCTTGCCGAGGAGCGCAAAATCTCCAGCGCCAACAACGCCCTCGCCGGCACCAAGAAGGTAAGTCTCGACGATCTCTTCAGCCAGATCCAGGCGGGCGAGATGAAGACCCTCAACATCATCGTCAAGGCCGACGTGCAGGGCTCTGCCGAGGCGGTCAAGGCCTCTCTTGAGAAGATCTCCAACGAGGAGGTCCAGGTCAAGGTCATCCACAGCGCAGTCGGCGCCATCAACGAGTCCGACGTGATGCTGGCCGCCACCTCCGGCGCCATCATTGTGGGCTTCAACGTCCGCCCGGACAACGCCGCCCGCGACAGCGCCGCGAGAAGCAAGGTCGATATGCGCATGTATCGCGTCATCTACGACTGCATCAACGAGATCGAGGACGCCATGAAGGGCATGCTCGCGCCCAAGTTCAAGGAGTCCGTCATCGGCCACGCCGAGGTGCGCGAGACCTACAAGGTCTCCAAGGTCGGCACCGTCTGCGGCTGCTACTGCACCGACGGCAAGATTCAGCGCGGCTGTGAGGTGCGCGTCCTGCGCGACAACATCGTCATCCACGAGGGCGAGCTTGCCTCCCTGCGCCGCTTCAAGGACGACGTCAAGGAGGTCGCCAGCGGCTACGAGTGCGGCATGCAGGTCGAGAAGTTCAACGACATCAAGGTCGGCGACGTGATCGAGTGCTTCGTCATGGAGCAGATCAACTGAGCTTTGACGTCATAGACTTCATATTGTCCTCAGCCTCACAAAAATACCTGCTCGGGAAACTCAATGTGAGTAACCCGAGCAGTTTTTTCCTTTTTTTGAGTAACATATTTTTCTCTTTTTGACGAGATTGATTGAGCGTTGAAACCAAAGGCATCGAGACCACTGGCTATTTTGCATCTTAAGAATGATGTACTCAAAAGAAATATTAATTGGAGATAAACGCGGAATATGCAACAAATTAAGAAAATAGTCGAGGCGACTACAGATATACAGCGTTTGAGCGATAGCCTATGGCGACGAACAATGAAAAAGGCGAAGGACCAGCCAAAGCCTGTTGTGATTCTCCAACTGAGGACGCTCAGCACAGCGATACGGCCGCCGAAAATCGACCCAACAGATATAGCCGCTCAGATCGAGGTTGTCATCAAAGAAGTGGATAAGGGACGCGGTGCGGCAAAAATCTCGGAAAAGTACGGGATAGACCCAGCGCTGGTGGAGCAGATTGCCCGGCTCTATCTGACGCATCCCGGCGTGACGGTGGATGGCATCATGACAAAAATGGGGTTATGAGCATGGACAAAAGATTTGAGGATAAAGTAGCAGTCATTACTGGTGGCGCGCATGGGATCGGCAAGGCAATTGCAGATGCTTTCCGCTGCGTAGCAGATTGGGCTTGTGAATAGCGTTTGCCAGAATTGCAGTCAAAAGCTGCTCCACGACTGAATAGTAATGAAATTTGTTGGATAATATCTCAGGAACACTTGCGCTGTATTTGATCATATGTTATGCTCTTTGTCAGAGAAACAGAAACGGCGCATGTCGGGGGAGTACATACATGTTCAGGAAAATTCGTGAAGACTGGGAATTGCTGTACCGGCCGATCTATACCGGCCAACGGCTGCAGGGTAATTTGCATGCGCTGACAATCGTGAGCATTTTCACCGCTCTGCTGGGGCTGGTGCTGATGATCGTCGATCTGGTCACCGGCGATAAGGTGATGTTCGCCACGGCCTTTTTGACCTTTTTGGGCGGTGTGGGCTGCGGCTATTTCGCGGGCGTGCAGAAGAACCGCGAAAGGGCCACGTTGATCCCGACGCTTTTCTGCATCTTCGCCTTCACCTTCTACACCATCAACGGCCTCGGCGAGGGCTCGGCGATGCTCTGGTCCCTGATGGCGCCCCTTGGGCTGTGCTATTTCGTCAGTGTCAGAAACGGCATATTCGTCTCCCTCTATTATACCGTCTTTTTCTTCATCATCTTCTATACCCCACTCAGGGAGCATATGCGGCCCTACTATACAGATGCCTTTCTTACGCGTTTTCCGATACTCTACGCCAGCATGACCGCTTTCGTCATCATCTCCATGACCCAGTACCACCGAGGCATATTGCTGGAAAACGAGTACGCGGAAAAGCTGAACGAGGAGGTCGCCAGGCAGACGGAGGTTGCGGAAGCGCGCGCCAAAAAGATTGAACAGATGTCCTTCCAGACCATACAGACCCTTGCCAGTGCCATCGACGCCAAGGACCCCTACACCAAGGGCCACTCCACCCGCGTCAGCCAGTATTCGGTGCTGATTGCCAAGGCGTTGAATTGGGATGCCGAGAGGATCAACAACCTGCGCTACGCCGCCATGCTTCACGACATCGGCAAGATCGGCGTGCCCGATTCCATACTGAACAATCCCAAGCGCCTGACGGATATGGAGTACAACATCATCAAATCCCATACCGTGATGGGGGGCGACATCCTCAAGGATCGCAGTATGATCCAGTCTGCGGAGGACGTGGCCCGCAGCCACCACGAGCGCTACGACGGCAAGGGCTATCCCCGGGGGCTCAAGGGCGAGGAAATCTCCGAGGAGGCCCGGATTGCCGCCATCGCGGACGCTTTCGACGCCATGAGCTCCAAACGCGTCTACCGAAACGCTTGCGATTACGGCCACATCCGCGACGAGCTCGTCAACGGCAAGGGACGACAGTTCGATCCCCACTTCACAGATATTTTCATCGGCCTGTGGGACCGTGGCATGCTTGATGACATCCTGAAGCAAAGCGCCTCCGACGACGAAGGGAGCATCGAAGCCTCCGGGCTGCTCAGGGAGGTCATGGACACCATTCTGTCCCAGAACGTGAAAGAAACCGACATCCTCACCGGTCTGATGAACCGCGGCGCCGGCGAGGCCGCCATCGCCTGCCGCATGCGTGAGCAGGGCGGCGCCTTCGCCTTCCTTGACCTGGACAACCTCAAGGTCGTCAACGACATCAACGGCCATGACGCCGGTGACCGGGCGCTTCGCCTCTTGGGCGGGATCCTCAGGGCGCACGCTTCCGATGCCCCCTGCTGCCGCATGGGCGGCGACGAATTCCTGCTCTTCATGCCCGGCGTCAGCGCGGAGGAAGCCGAGAACCGGATTCGGGCCATCATCGCCGCCTTTGAGCACGAAAAAGCCGGGGTCGACGGCATCGCCGCGGCCACTCTTTCCGTGGGCGTCGCGATGTGCAATCCCTCCGAGCCTTATGCCCAGGTCTATCACGAAGCGGACAAGGCCCTCTACCATGTCAAGCAGAACGGCAAGAACGGCTACAGCTTCTACAATCACAATTCCGATCCCGCCGCCATCGACCAGATAGACCTGGAAAAACTGATCAAAGGCATCAGCGACAGCGGCAGCTACGATGGAGCGATGGACGTGGAATACCGACAGTTTTCCAGACTCTACGAGTACGTCACCCACCTGAGCCAACGCTTCTGTCACCCCTTCAAGCTGGTCTTGATTACCCTCAAGGCCAACGCCGGCGAGCAGCCCGGCCCCGACGCGCTGGACAGCGCCATGTACTACATGGAGCAATCCATCTGCCAGACCATCCGCAATGTGGACGTGCTCACTCGATTCAACCAACAATGCTTCCTCGTCATACTCATCGGCGCGGATTCCGAGGGCGTCAAAATCGCAATGGACCGCATCTTCCGCGGCTACTATAAAATGATCGGCAGCTCCGCCTTCTCTCCGTCCTATTCCGTGTATCATGGGGATGATTCTGCCCCGGCACATCCCCCTGCACCCCCTGCCGGTTGAGCCCCTGAGCTGTAAAGAGTGAATGGAAGCAGCCAACCCACACCTGAAGATGACTTTTCCTTATCAACAGATATGACGAACTTGAACAAGTGCATAATTTATCATAGAGCAGCTCTGTCTTTGACTTGACAGAAACAGCAAATAGGGATAAAGTAATAAAAAGTGTATAAATGTATAATATGGTGGATTTGGAGTAATTTTCCATGAGTGAACATGCATTTGAAGAACTTTATCAGCGCCTTTGCGGAGGAGAAGACTGTCTCTCCGTTATCGGGCTCGGTTATGTCGGTATGCCGCTTGCAGTGGAGTTTGCAAAGCACCTGCGCGTGATCGGCTTTAACCACCATGAGGCGCGAATCCGTCAGTACAGGGCCGGGATCGATCCCACGTGCGAGGTGGGCGATGAGGCGATACGGAATACGACGGTGGAGTTTACCGCTGACGAGAAACGGCTGCGCGAGGCAAAGTTTCACATTGTCGCCGTGCCGACGCCCATCAATACCGATCACACACCGGACCTGTTTCCGGTGCGCAACGCTTCCGCCATCGTCGGGCGCAATCTGACCCCCGGCTCGATCGTGGTCTATGAATCCACGGTTTATCCCGGTGTGACAGAGGATATCTGCATTCCGATCCTGGAGGCAGAGTCCGGCCTTCGCTGCGGCGTTGACTTCAAGGTCGGCTACAGTCCCGAGCGCATTAACCCCGGCGACAAGGTACATACACTGACAAAAATCAGGAAGATCGTCTCCGGCATGGACGAGGAAAGCTGCCGCATCATCAAGCAGGTTTACGACATCATCATCGAGGCCGGTACCTTCCCGGTCAGCAGCATCAAGACCGCGGAAGCGGTAAAGGTCGTCGAAAACAGCCAGCGTGATATCAACATTGCCTTCATGAACGAGCTTGCCATGGTGTTTGACCGTGTGGGCATCGATACCAGGGAAGTGATCGACGGCATGAACACAAAATGGAATGCCCTCGGCTTTCAGCCCGGTCTGGTGGGCGGGCACTGCATCGGCGTGGACCCGTATTACTTTACCTATGAGGCAGAGATGCTGGGCTACCACAGTCAGATCATTCTGAACGGGCGCATCGTGAACGATGGCATGGCGGCTTTTGTCGCGCGCAGGGCGATCGACAAAATGGTGGAAGCGGGCCTGGCGCCGAAGAAATGCCGCGTTGTCGTTCTGGGCCTCACCTTTAAGGAAAACTGTCCCGATGTGCGCAACAGCAAAGTTTCGGATATAGTAGAGGAGTTTGGAAAGCTCGGGATCAAGCCGGCGATCGTTGATCCCCGGGCAGACCCTGCGCAAGCGCAGAAAGCCTACGGTTTTGAGCTGACAGCCATAGAGGATATTCATGACGCGGACTGCGTGATCGCGGCAGTAGCTCACAGGGAATTTGCCGCGCTCGGCGTGGAAGGTCTGCAGCGCCTGTTCGGTGAAAAGCCCGCGAAGATCCTGATCGATGTCAAGGGCATGTTTGATCTCGGTGAACTCAGGAAGAGCGATATCCTTTGGTGGAGACTTTAATGAGGTACAGCAGATGAGCAATCAAACCGGTCTTTCTGACCATAAGCGCTATGAGGCGTTTACCGGCAAATGGCGCAGAAGCGTCCTGAAGGAAGCCGAGAAATGGTGTTCGGAGGAACAGGCCGCACAGCTTCTGGCAGAAGCTGTGCTTGCGGAGTTTCGGAACAAATATGCCGACAAAGATCCGCCCCTGAATCCTGAATACTATCTCCGCGCGCAGGTCTGTCTCGTTTACAGTCAGACAGGCCGGAGCATCCGCAGGCTGAGTGATTATATCGCCATGCAGGAGACTGCAGCCGAAGCATACATCGCACAGGAGGCGCCCGCACCCGTAGCGCAGACGCCGCCTGCCGTACAGCCGGAACCTTCACCTGCGGTGCAGAGCGAAGCTGTACCCGCTCCCCCGGTGGGCCCGGCAGCTGCGCCTGAGCCTGTACAGGCGTCCGAACTGGTCCCGGTGAAGAATGAGGCGCCGGCGCCTGCCGCGCCGTCAGGCGTGCAGACGGGAGCTCCCGCCGAGGAAAGCGCACCCAAAAAGGAAAAGGATTTGCCGCCGGATACCTTCTATGACCCGGTACGCACGACGCTCTGGACGCCGGACAGCAGCCAAAGCAACCACGTCGTAAAGGAGCTCGAGATCCCGGATGAGGAAGAGGGCGAGCGCTCCGTCCTGCTCTCGTTTTTGAACACGGTCCTTTTTGTGCTTGCCGCAGGCGCATTCGGCTTCTGCTTTTATGAGACGGGCTTCCTGCAATATCTGATGCAGTGAGGAGACAGCATATGGAAATTGAACGAAACCAGATAAGAAAGACCATCTTCGGCAACTATAGAGCGGAGGATGTTGAGAAATATCTTGACGAAGCCGAGCGGCAGCTGCAGTCCTGGAAGACGGAGCGGGCCGATGAGGCCGCCAAGATCAGCGCTGCCCGCAGCGAAGTTGAAAATCTCTCTGCCCAACTGCAGCAGCTTCAGGAGGAAAACCTCCGTTATCAGGAGCGCAACCAGAGGCTTGGTGAAACGTGTGAGTCACGCAGCGATGAGGTGCGAAAGCTCCGTGAGGAGCTGGAAGACGTTCGCAAGCAAATGGAATCGATCCGTACGGAACTCGATCTTGCAAACTCCCAGACCACCATTCTCAGCGACCGGATCGCCCGGCAGCGCAGAGAACTTGACGAGAAAGACAAGCTCCTCCTGGCAGATCCCATCGGAGAAGCTAACAAACGTGCCGAGCAGATCATCCAAAACGCCACAAACATCAGCCAGCAGATGATCGACGACGCCGAGAACATGCGCTCCCGCGCTCTGGCGTCTGTACGGGCGGCATATTTCAACACAATCGGCTTTCGCAAAAACATGGAGGAACAGTTCAGTACTCTGCAAAGCGAGCTGGACCAGTCCGTGCGCATGCTCCGCCTGATCGAAAGCGAAGACGAAAGCGCAATACCCGACTATGTTCAGGAGAAATGGTAATGGTTTTCAGGAGATGTATGGGGCTTGTGCTCCTCCTGGCTCTGCTGCTCTCCCTGGCAGGCTGCGCAGCTGCTGAGATTTCGGAACCGAAGCCAAGCGTGCAGCCATGGACACCCACGCCTGAGCCCAGGATCACAGCCGAGCCCGCAAAGCTTCTGCGCGGCGTTGAGACTGACCGCAAGGTCATCAGCCTGATTTTTGAGGGCTTCACCGACAGCGCAACCATGGAAGCTATCAGCGATGTCTTGAAAAGCCGGAGTGTATCCTCCGTGTTCTTTCTTTCAGGGATTACTGCCAACGAGAACCCGCAGGTCCTCAAGAAGCTCACAGCAGACGGCTTTGCCATCGGCAGCTACGGCATGAGCGGCGGTAAACATCTGGAAGAGGTCTCGCCCTACGAAAATATGTGCCGTTTCGAGATGGCGCAGAAGGAGATCGAAGCTGCCTGCGGCGTAAAGCCCACGCTGATCCGCTGCAACGGCACAGAATATACCGACGGCGTACTGCGCGCGGTCACGGCCGCAGGCCTGGACGCCGCAGTCGAGCCGACCGCGTACCTCAACCACAAGAGCTTCCGTACGCAGGAGGACGCGGAGACCTACGCGGTGAATGTTCTGCGCGGCAGCATCATCGCCTTCAAGCTCGGACAGGAGCTGGACGAGAATGAGTATGACGATGCCGGACATAAGCTGGATGAGCGCCCCGCGATCGATCCGAAGCCCGGCATTCGCTGGGAATGGGACACCAGTGAGGAGCAGTATGCCCTCATCCCCGAGATGGTCTCCTGGCTTGTGGATGCGCTGAAGGCCAACGGCTACAGCTTTACCGACCCCGTAAAGCTCCAGTCCGAGGAGCATAACCTTTTGCAGAAGGAGCGGGATCTTGACGAGCAGGAGCGTCTTCTCCTGAGCCCCGAAAGCTACGCTCTCTCCGTGACAGAGGAGCCCCTGCGCGCGGGCGAGACCCGAAAGGCCGACGCCAGGACCTTCAAGCGCGCTGTGTTTGTCGGGGACGCCGTTATGGAGGGTATCCATTCCTACGTGGAGTGGCTGCGTGAGGCTGACCCGAAATATCTGGATGATGCCCAGTTCTTGACGGAGGATCAGCTGAGCGTGGAAAAGCTGCTCGACGGTGACACGGAGATCGGCGAGCTCGGCAGCCGCCTTTCCGAAATGAAAGCGAAGTCCGTGTGGCTCTGTCTGAGTTTTTCAAACGCAAGCGCCTACAAGCGCGAAGCCTATCTGGCAAAATACCGGCTGCTCATCAAGCAGATACAGGATAAAAACCCGCGCATCCGCATCATCGTGATGTCGGTGTTTCCGAAGCTCGAGGGCTACACGGGGGTCTCGAACAGAAACCGTTTTGAGCTCAATCTGAAGCTGTGCGGCATGTGCATGGAGTACGGCTTCGGCTTTGTGGACGCTGCCTTCGCCGTGCGCGACGAAACAGGACAGCTCCGGCCGGAGTATTGTCTCGACCCAACGTCCCGCGGGTGCCATCTCAATGACGCGGGCTGCGCAGCCGTCGTGGATTTTATCAGGGAGAACGAACCTGCATGACGAAAAAAAGGAAGAAAAAAATAAAAGAGGACTCCGTCCTTCGGGAGACAAAGGATCGTCGTCTTTTCCCAAACGTGCCTGATCCCAGCCACAGACGAAACAACGCCAGCCGACGGAACAACCACGAGGGCGAAACGCGTCCGGAATATGCGACCTTTGCCGGTCAGCGATATGAATGCGAGGTAAAGGTCTCCATCTCCTATGGGGGAAAAACCGTGCGCGGTACAACGGTGAACCTGTCCCAGACCGGAATGCTGGCAAAGCTGCCGGAACACTATGATCTCGCCGAGCTTAACGGGAAGAATGTCACTCTCGATTTCCTTCTGGAGGAGGGCGACCTTCAGGAGGGCACAGAGTTGCATTACCGCCGCTTGAAGGCCCATGTGGTGCGTATCCTGCCGGATAAGCACTGTGCGGCGATCGCATTCAGCCGTCCCCTTTATGAAGCTCGCCGACGCACTGACCGTATCCTGTTTGTGCTCTCGTCGATATTCCTTACCCTTTGTACGGCGGTTATCTTGCTCATGCGTGTGGACAGCATCCGCTATTTTGCCACGAACCCCTGGCTGTACTGCTACAGCATCATGACGGCCCTCTTCCTCCTGTCACGTTACCTCTTCGGCTCTTTTTACAAGCCGACGCCGGTAGATCCCAGCTATACGCCGAGCGTTACGATTGTCATCCCCTGTTTCAACGAAGAGACCTGGATACGCGAAACGATCCTCCGCTGCGCCGATCAGGACTACCCGGTCGACAAGCTGGATCTCATCATCGTCGACGACGGCTCGTCCGACAATTCTGTCGAAGTCATCAAGCAGACGGTGCGCGACATGTGCGCTGAAGGTCCGCAGTACGATATCGAGAATCGGGTCCGTATCTTCCTGCAGAATTACAACCAGGGCAAGCGCGAGGCCATGGGCATCGGCATCCGCAACGCCCGCACAGAGCTCATCGTCTTTGTCGACTCCGACAGCTTTCTCCATCCCGACGCCATCCGCACGCTTGTCCAGCCGATGAAGGACCCGAAGATGGGCGGGGTGGCAGGCAGAACGGATGTGGCCAACATCTACACCAACTGGCTGACAAAAATGCAGGCCGTGCGCTACTACATATCCTTCCGTATTATGAAGGCGGCCGAGGCTTATTTCGATTCCGTCATGTGTCTGAGCGGTCCTCTGTCCTGCTACCGGCTCGAGGTCGTGCGGGAAGTATTTGACAAGTGGATCAACCAGCGCTTTATGGGCCAGAAGGCCACCTTCGGCGACGACAGAAGTCTCACCAACTACGTCGTTGAGCACTATCGCACCGGTTATCAGGATCACGCGATCTGCTCCACCATCGTCCCGAGTCGCAACAAGGTATTCCTGCGCCAGCAGATGCGCTGGAAGCGCTCCTGGCTGCGTGAGTCTCTGCGCGCCTGCACCTTCATGTGGAAAAAACAGCCCTTTATGGCACTGTCATTTTACCTCGGGGTCCTCGTCCCGCTCATTGCCCCGATCATCGTGCTGTATAACCTCGTTTATGTCCCGGTCTTCCGCGGTATTTTTCCGGCGACCTTCCTGCTCGGCCTGTTCATGATGTCCCTCATGATGTGCTTTGCACAGCTGATCCTGAAGAAGAGCAGCCTGTGGTTTTACGGCTTTATCTTCTGCCTGTATTATGAGCTTATCCTTTTGTGGCAGATGATCTGGGCCTGGCTGACCTTCTGGGTAAACGACTGGGGTACGCGCGGCAAGGGCAAGAAACGCGCCGAGGCGCAGGCCGAAGCAAAGGCCAAAGCAGAGGAGGCGGCAAACCATGGATGAACGCAAGCTGCACGCAAAGAATGTGTTCAAGGTCGTGCGCACGGTTCTGGAGACCCTCTTGATCCTGGCCGTGATCTTCTGGGCCGTCTGGTCCCTTGTGAGCTATCGCTCCAGGCAGCGCGTGCTCACGGAGGAGGCCGAGCTGGACTGCGTCATGGTCAACAGCGATGAGATCGTCGCCGGGTACAAACCCACCGTCGTTGCCTCCGGGCCGCACTTTATTGCCATCTCCTACAACGGCATTACGAATGTTGAGCGCAAGGACGGCAAAATCGTGACAAAAGCCGCATATGAGGAACAGATGCAGAGTCTCAAGGACTCCGGCTATCAGACCATCACGCAGCAGGATGTGATCAATTACTACAAAAGCGGCGCATCCCTGCCCGAGAAGGCGCTGCTGCTGATCTTTGAAGACGGCATCCTGAACACGACACGGCTTGCGCAGCCCACGCTGTGGAAGTACAACTATATCGCCACCGCGTGCACCTACGCCGGCAACCTCTCCGACGAAAACGGTGAATATATCAACGCGCGGGAGATGAACCAGCTTAAAAATACCACCTTCTGGGAAATCGGCTCCAACGGTTACCGTCTGAGCTACATCAACGTGTTCGACCGCTTTAAGAACTACTTCGGCCATCTGAACACGCATGAGTTTCTGGATATTCACAGCTTTCTCCGGCGCGATTACAACCACTATCTGATGGATTTCCTGCGGGATGAAAACCGCCTGCGCACCGAAAGCGTGGAGGAAATGGAAGAACGCATCGCGTGGGACTACGAAAAGATGGAGGAAATCTATAAGGATGAGACAGGTACCGTACCGCCTCTGTACATCCTGATGCATTCCAACACCGGTGCATTCGGCAATGATCCGCTTGTGAGCCGGAAAAATGCCGAGATGATGGAGAGCATCTTTGCCATGAACTTCAACCGCCAAGGCACCTGCCTGAACATGCGCGATTCCTCTATCTATGATCTCAGCCGTCTGCAGTCCCGCCAGTATTTTTCACCCAATCATCTCATGATGCGCATCTGGGACGACACCGGACATTCGGTCGTCTTCCGTCTCGGGAATCCCGAAAAAGCCGCCGACTGGGAGCGGCGCTCCGGCGCGGTCGAGTTCAAAGACCGCAAGATCATTCTGACCTCCATGCCCTATGGGGAGAGCGAAATCCTTCTCCAGCGTGATCTGCCGAAGGATCTGGAACTTTATGTCCGCCTTCAGGGAAATGTTGTCGGCAAGCAGACCATCAAGCTGCGTTCGGACGCGAACGGAGAGGGCGGGCTGTCCGTCGGTCTTCTTGACAATGCCCTTCTCATTGAGGAAGGGGACAAAGAAGAACCGCTTTTTAAGCTGGATCTGCTTGTATTTGACGGCGGACCCTTCGTTTCAAAAGCCGAAGAGGAGCGCAACGGAAAAATCGCGCTGGCTGAGACGATCATCGAAAACGACCACGACGAGGCCCGTATTCAGGAGGCCCGGGAAGAGCTTGAAATTCTCAATGCCATGCAGGTGCCGGGCATTGCCGACGGCGCTGAGCCTTTTATTCCCGAGCTCGACATTGACGATCAGGACGACCGCACGCTTCGCCTTCGGCTGAAGGGCAATCAGATCTCCGTCTGGCTGGACGGGAAACTCGTGGCAGAGGACCTGCGCGTTTCCGCCGATGCAGGTAACTGCCTGTTTCTGAATGCAGCCGTGACGCGCGGCACCGAGCGCTTCAGCCAGACAAATCTCAGCGATGATGTGTATGACGGTATCTTCGCGGAGCTTCGCATCAGCGATCCCGACGGAAACGAGCTGTACGGCTACGCGCCGCCGATCCTCGAAGTCGAGGAAACCGCTGTTGATCGTTTCCTTGACAAGCTGAGCGGGCTGTTTAACTGGGCGCGCCCGCGCCAAGAGGACGGAGAGCTATGAGGAAACTGCTTTCCTTTGCCCTCGCGCTTATGATTCTGACGGGCTTGTGCACCGACGCCTTTGCCACGTCGGACTATGACTGCAGCGCATGGCTTGCTTACTGGGATGCGGAATCGGCGCTGAAGGAAGCGCATGCCTTCCCGGATTCCTTTTCCTCTCTCGTCTGCTTTGAGGCGTATTTTGATACGGAGGGAAACTGGATCCTTCCACCGGAATCGCAGCAGCTTTTGGAGGATATGCGCAAGAGCGATACCCCGGTTTACCTCTCTCTGGTAAACGACGTGCAGCAGCCCGACGGCAGCTTTGTCCAGAAGTCCAGGGACTTTCTGGCCCAGCAGCTTCTGGATCCTGCCGCCCGCAATGCGCATATTGTGAAAATCATGCAGATGGTCCGCGTCTGCGGTGTGCGCGGCCTGGAAATCGATTACGAGAACTTCAAAAAGGATACAGAGCTCTGGTCTGCCTTCACTGATTTTATTGGGCAACTCTGGAGCGTCCTCAGTCACAACGGCATAGCCCTGCGCGTGGTGATGGAGTGCGGCGCACCGGAATACGCAGTATTTCCCGAAGGTCCGGTCTATATCTGCATGTGTTATAACCTCTACGGATACCACAGCGGGCCGGGTCCGAAAGCGGACAAAACCTTCCTGGAAGGTCTCGGTGAGAGCTGGAAGAGCGTGCCCGGTGAAGTGCATATGGCTTTTGCCACAGGAGGCTTCGTCTGGAACGGAAGCACGGTGGAAAATGCACTTACGGAGCGCGAAGCACAGGAGTGGCTTGCACAGCAGGGCGAAAAAGCGAAACGGGATCCGGACAGCGGCGCACTCAAAGCCGTATATTTCGGTGATCAGAAAACCACGCTCTGGTATGCCGACGGGGAAACCCTGGCCTTCTGGCGGGATATCCTGCGAGATATGGGATACACTCACTTTGATCTGTTCCGCCTTGGCGGAAACGACCCGGACAGTCTCGCCGTGTTCGTGGGCGAAAACAGTTGATACCCCGGGAAAGGGGATAAGAAAACATGTCTATCGAAAAAAGAAAACAATTGGCCCTGTCAGTGGTCTTCATACTGCTGATCTGTCTGTTTACGGGCGCAGGCCTGTGGTTTCGCGGGCACCCGCTCTTTACGGGGCAGGGTCTGCGCATAAGCGCAAAGCCTGCCGCCCCTGTCAGCACGTATGTGCCGTATGAGGCTGCTGTGTATTCCAGCACGGCGGCTGCCACTCCGATCCCGCTGAAAAGCACGGAGCCCATCCACCGCTTCTATACGATAGATCGCGCCGTGGTATTCACCTTCTCGGGTCTCGGAAACGAGGCGGAACTCCAGTCCGTTCTGGACGTTTTGGAGAAGACCGACAGCCGTGCTACCTTTTTTGTCACGGCCGAAGAGATGGAGCGTTATCCCGAGATGATCGAGGCAATCAGCCGCGCAGGACAGGAGTTCGGCATCGCGTACCTGCCTGCGGAAAACGACAGCGCCGCCCTGATCCAGCAGGTTCTGCAGTCGCAGGCCGAGACCCTCCGCAAAGAATACCAGGCAAGATATGAGATCTTTGTGCGCCCAAGCTTCGGTTCAGGCAGCGCGGCGCTGCTGGAGGCCGCCGCCGGCAGCGGCATGCGTGTGCTGACGCAGTTCAAGGAAGCCGTGCCGGAGAAGGTCACCCGCATGACTGATGCCGAGAAAATCCTTTCCGAAATATTCAATGACAACGAAGGAATGCTCCAGCGCGGCGAAATCGTGCATTTCCAGATGGGTCTTTTCCAGTACAGCGGGACGGTGCTCGGCAAGCTGGTCGAGAAGGTCATCACGGAAAAATGCTGTTATCCCGTCTGCGCTGCCTCCGAGATTGCAGCCGATAAGAGCGCACTGTACACTTACCCGGTGCCCGAGGATGACATTCTACCCGAGGTGCAGGATAAGGTTTATCCCGGTCATCTCGCCGGCAAGACGCCCGATGAGATCTATGACGTCATCCGCAAGGGATACATCGGCATCGACTGGGTTGTCTCTTCCTATTTCCTGCCCGGCTTCAACGAATGGCAGGCCTCACACCTGGACAGAACCGGCAAAATCAAAAACGATGACAACGATGTGTTCCTCACCTTTGACGACTGGGGAACGGATGAAACCGTGGACAAGCTTCTCTCTGTCCTCGAAAAACACAATGTCACAGCCACCTTCTTCGTCAAAACCGAGCATGTTCCCAACAATCCCAACCTTCTGCGCGCCATTGCTGCGGCGGGGCATACGATCGGGGCGCACTCGCACAAGCACCTGCCCCTGTCAACCGAGGTCTACCCAACCTATTTCAAAGAGCTTGATGAAGAAGATCGCCAGATTATCGAAGACGATATCGTAGAGTGCTACAACACCATGCAAAGCATTGTCGGCGATATGACCGACGCGGACGGCAAGCCCTCGCTCAGTCTGCTTTTCCGCCCGCCTACCCTTGCTGTCGGCAGAAATGGCCTTGAGACGGTATTTGACTGCGGCTATACGCATTCGATCTCAGGTTACTATACAAGCACCGACTACAAGGCGGAGAGCGCGGAAGCACTCGCTGCCGACCTCAAACCCAAGATCGTTTCCGGCGCCATTATCGTCATGCACTTTTCCGACACTGCGCAGTATACTGCCGACGCGCTCGATATTCTCCTCACCGATCTGGAAGCAAGCGGAAAAGAGTTTCACTTTGTCGGTTTGAACAAGGTTTTATGACAGCGAGGCATTCCTCTTTTATATCACGGGAATAATTCTGAGCCCCCGGAGCAGTATTGATGTGCCAATTTCATCTTGAATCAAAACGCAGCATTTCTCCGGCACATCAATAACGATTCAATTGCCGTTTCGCCGGGAAGACTTAAGGCAACACCGCACAATCCGCCTTCGGCGCCTCCTGGAATATTTGCGTTCTGATTTTGCTACTTTTTCTTGAATTACACAAAGTAAGAAGGTATAACAAAAGAAAGCTCGACCAAAAGCCGAACCTGGAAGATCTGCGGTATGCATTTAAGCAACCAGAGGCTTTACGCTGCGTAGCAGATTGGGCTTGTGAATAGCGTTTGCCAGAATTGCAGTCAAAAGCTGCGTAATACCGGCGAGCAGAAGGTCAGAATGAAGCGTTCTTGCGTTTTGCGTTTTGCGATCCGAAACACAGAAAACGTCTTTAAGGTGGTTGATGGAACGCTCTACTGAGGTGCGAATTTTGTAAGTAGAATCCCAATGCTCGGTGCCACGAACTGTGCCAGGATAAAGGCGAAGATTTTGTTCCGGGTAAATATAAACCATTCGACCGCAGGAAGAACTGGTGCAGGGATTTTCGCAATGACAGACACGTCGGTATTTCCCGTCGTCACATTTACACCAAGACATTTTAGGGCAGACGAATTTGAAAGTGGGAGTACTGCAACGCAGATGGGATGTATTTCCCTCCGGCTTCATAGGAAGCGATGGGTCGTGTGGACAGCACGGGACACCGTCTTCATTGACGGTGAAGTCTGGATTGGTCACAGCAGCGGCAGAACGGAGTGGGATATACGCGCTATGGAAGCGCCGCGCTGTTCCGTCTGGTAAAGAGCCAAACGTATCTCCAGTCAACAGTGCCTTGTAAATCTCAATGCTGTCAAAAGCAGAGTCGCCAAGAAATGTGCCAGGGTGAATATCCATGTGTTTGGCATAGAAATCCTTCAAAAGCGGCAGTAAAAGCCTGGAATCACCGACGGACTTGTCTTCATCCGGCGCATCGGTTTTCTTGTATCGGGCAATTTCAGGGTGAGCGGAAAAGTAGTCTTCGTCATAGAACTCGATTGCGCGAACCAGACCAAGTCCGTTAGTAAGAATACCGGCTTTATAGGCATAGCAGAAATGACCGTTCAAGTATTGCTGTTTAATCTCGGCGTTTGCTGATGCATGTGTCGGCATAGTGCCATAAGCAGCCTTATAGGGGTCGTAGGAATCCAAGTGGTTTGCTTTGGCCCAGGCAGATAAACGCCGAACTTGAGAATTGACGTACTTGGGATTGTTTTCTGTAACATATGCCTCAATTCCGGTCGTGTCGAAGATGGTCATGGATGCTTTCTCGGCGTCCAGTTCCTGACAGATGGTCTCGGTAATATCCACCAGCCTGTCGAAGAATTCCTGCAATTCGTCCACAAACTCCTGCTTAAAGCGCGTCAGCCGCGATGCATCTGGAACTCTGGTGAATCCACAGAATTCCCGGATGTCCTTGGAATACGTCAGGAAAACCAACAGCAAGGAATCTGTCGGTATGGAGAAAAGCCGCTGGATGACAAGAGCCCAAAGCAGGGATGTAAGCGAGTGTTCCCTCGGCCTGCCGGTTGACGCGTAAAAATGCTGCCAAAACCGCCCCGGAATCAAAGTGGCCAAATCAATGTATTCCTCCAGCAGCTGAAGGAATCGTGGCTTATCTTCTTCAAATGTTTTCTGGCATTCCTCAAAAATATCCTTTATATGAAGCTGCTTTTGTGCTATCATCTAATCAACAACTCCTTTGTGTGTTGTGGTTTTTGGTAGTTTGGTCGCTTCCATTATACCACATCCGCTGAGGAGTTGCTTTATTTTATTCGTTCAAAAATGCCCTCTTTCTGCGGCTTTTTGAGTTTTGCAAATACCTAGGAATCATTAAAATGCAAGGAGGCAGGCGCGTGAAGGATCAGAAGGCAGTCAAAACAAAGCACGGCACCATCGCCGCGAGAAACATCCGCAGCCTCATCTATCTGGGGGTCAATCTGATCATCGTGGTCTGTCTGATCGCCCAGGGCGTCTTTCACGAGAAATCGGTCGGCGTACACCTCATGCTGGCCGGGGCGATCACGCTGATCACCTGCGTCGGGATCGGCCTTCACTACCGCATGCTCAGCCGCACCTTGATCGAGCCGGTCAGAAGGCTCAAGGAAGCCACCGAGAAATATGCCCGGAGCCTCGGCAGCGGCAGGCCCTTCACCGCGGATGTGCACACCGACGATGAGGTCGAGGAACTCATGCATTCTACTGAGCGCAGTTTAGCGATTTGCAGTAATAATCAATAAAAATCCGCTGCGTTTGGCGCCGTTCTTCGTGGGTTCTTCATCTTGACATCCGGGGCCGTTTGCGGTAAATTATACACGGAAATTGAATTGATACTATCCCCTGATAGAAACCAAACAGTCCTTCCGGTAAAATTTGCGCCATGCTTCGTTGAAGCCCTTGACCATATATCTCCATTATGCTCTGCGGGCTTCGCCTTGCCTGACACAAATTTTACGCGGAATTCCTTGTCTGTTTTCTATCAGTGAATAGTATAAACAGGAGCATCACCATGAAGAACGTTTTCTTTTTTGCCTATTATTATCTCTTTACCGGCGTTCGCGGGTAAGGATAATTTGTGGTGCAAAAAAGCAGCTTTCATGTATGTTTTGCCGCACAGGTTATCCTGTGCGGTTTTTTATTCAGATCAAACAGTCATTCGTTTATGGAGGAAAAATCATGATCGTAGTATTAAAGCACGGCGTTCCCAGCGAAAAGAAGGATCAGCTCATTGCCTGGCTCCAGGCGCTGGGGCTTCGCATTCATATTTCGGAGGGGGAGTTCCAGACCGTTCTGGGCCTTGTGGGCGACACCTCCGCGGTAGACATCGACCTTGTGGAGAGCCTGGACATCGTGGACAGCGTCAAGCGCGTGACCGAGCCCTTCAAGATGTGCAACCGCAAATTCCACCCCGAGTCCATGGTCATCGAGGTGGGCGATGTCAAGATCGGCGCGGGCAACTTCGTCATGATCGCGGGCCCCTGCTCGGTGGAGTCCGAGGACCAGATCGTCACGGTCGCCAAGGCCGTCAAGGAGGCGGGCGCAACGCTCATGCGCGGCGGCGCCTTCAAGCCCCGCACCTCGCCCTATGATTTCGCAGGGCTCAAGGCCGAGGGCCTGGAGCTTCTCAAGATCGCCCGCAAAGAGACGGGCCTTCCGATCGTGACCGAGCTCATGAACATCAACGACCTGCCCCTCTTCGAGGATGTGGACGTGATTCAGATCGGCGCGCGCAACATGCAGAACTTTGACCTTCTGCGCGAGCTCGGCAAGGTGGACAAGCCCATCCTCTTAAAGCGCGGCCTTGCCAACACCCTCAAGGAGCTTCTGATGAGCGCCGAGTACATCATGGCAAGCGGCAACGAGCAGGTCATGCTCTGCGAGCGCGGCATACGCACCTTCTCCGACTACACCCGCAACACCCTCGACCTCTCGGCGGTCCCGATGCTCCATGAGCTGACGCACCTGCCTGTGATCGTCGACCCGAGCCACGCCACCGGCATTGCCCGCCTGGTGCCGCCCATGGCCATGGCTGCCACCGCCTGCGGGGCGGACGGCCTCATCATCGAGGTACACAACGATCCCATCCACGCCCTGTGCGACGGCGCGCAGAGCCTGCGGCCCGAGGAGTTTGCGGCCCTGGCCCACCGTGTCCGCGCCATCCGGGGGGTGCTGTGATGAGTACCGTCGGCATATTCGGCCTGGGCCTCATCGGCGGCAGCTTTGCCAAGGCCTACCATGAAGCGGGCTGGACGGTGCTGGCCCACAACCGCAGCAAGTCTGTCCTGGACTTTGCCATGCTCTGCGGCGACGTAAACGGCGAGCTCACCAAAGAGAACATCTCTGACTGCGACCTGGTGCTCCTGACCATCTACCCCGAGGCCGCCATCAAAACCCTGCGGGAGTTTGCGCCCTATATCGGCAAAAAGCCGCTCGTGATGGACTGCTGCGGCACCAAGCGCACGGTCTGCGAGGCGTGCTTCCCCATGGCGGAGGAATTTGGCTTTACCTATGTGGGCGGCCACCCCATGGCGGGCACCCAGTACTCCGGCTACAAATACGCGAAGGCGGATCTCTACAAAGGCCAGCCCATGGTCATCGTGCCGCCGCGCTATGACGATATCTTTCTGCTGGACCGTGTCAAGGCGCTTTTAGCCCCGGCTGGCTTCGGCCGCTTCTCCGTGACCACCGCCGAGGCGCACGACGAGATGATCGCCTTCACCTCCCAGCTTGCGCATGTGGTGTCCAACGCCTACGTCAAGAGTCCCACCGCAAAGAACCACCACGGCTTTTCCGCCGGCAGCTACCGGGACCTGACGAGGGTTGCCTGGCTCAACGCCCCCATGTGGTCGGAGCTGTTTCTCGAGAACAGGGAAAATCTCATCCGCGAGGTGGACTGCATCATCGCAAGTTTGCAGGCCTACCGCGACGCCATGGCGGCGGATGATTCCGAAAAGCTCACCGCTTTGCTCGACGAGGGCAAGCATCTGAAAGAGGAGATCGACGGCAAATGAGAGCAGTGACGGTCAACGCCCCCTCCGGGCAGTATGAAGTGAAGATCGGTTCGGGGCTGCTGCCGTCGCTCGGGACGGAGATCCGCGCCTGCACCGGAGCAAAGCGCTGCGCGGTGATCGCGGGGGAGAACGTCTTCCCGCTCTATGGGGAGATCGCCATGACGAGCCTGCGCGCCGTGGGGCTTGAGGCAAGGTCCCTGGTCTTTCCCGCGGGGGAGCAGACCAAGTGCCTCGGGCGCTACGGGGAGCTTTTAAGCTTTCTTGCCGAAAACCGCTTCACGCGCTCAGACTGTGTGATCGCCCTCGGCGGCGGTGTGACAGGGGACCTTGCGGGCTTTGCGGCGGCGACCTATCAGCGCGGCCTTTCCTTTGTCCAGGTGCCTACGACGCTGCTTGCGGCGGTGGATTCCTCCGTCGGCGGCAAGACGGCGATCGACCTGCCCGAGGGCAAGAACCAGGTCGGGGCCTTTTACCAGCCCGCCTTTGTCCTCTGCGATACCGATACCCTCAAAACGCTCCCTGAGCGGGAGCTGACGGCGGGCTACGCCGAGGTCATCAAATACGCCGTGCTCGGCGACAGGGCGCTTTTTGAAACGCTTCAAAACCGCGAACACGACGTGCCGCAGGTGATCGAAACCTGTGTAAAGCACAAGGCGGAGATCGTCGCCGAGGATGAACGCGACACCGGCCTGCGCCGCCTTCTGAACCTGGGCCACACCTTCGGCCACGCGGTGGAAAGCCGCAGCGGCTACACGCTTCTGCACGGCGAGGCCGTCTCCGTCGGCATGGCGATGATCTGCCGGGCTGCCTGTGCCAAAGGCCTTCTCAGTCAAAGCGACTTTGAGGCCGTTGCGGCGCTCCTGCGCTCATATGATCTGCCCACGGAAACGGCCTATTCCGCCGATGAATTATACGATACCCTGCTGCTGGACAAAAAGTTTTCCGGCGGGAAGCTCCATATGATCGTACCGCGCGGGATCGGGCGCTGTGACATCCTCCCCGTCACGCCCGACGAGCTGCGCTTCTGGCTGGAGGCGGGATTGGAATGAGACAGAGAAAATTCAGTGTGATCCTGCCGCCGGGCCCGCAGTCGGGAGAGGTACGTATCCCGGCCTCCAAGTCCGTCGCCCACCGGCTGCTCATCTGCGCAGCCCTTGGAGAGAGCAGAACTTCAATTCGGATCGAGGGCTTTTCCAGAGACATCCTCGCCACCGCCGCCTGTCTGAAGGCGCTGGGCGCGGGAATAACGATCAAAGAAAATGTGATCCGTGTGGTGCCCATCCGTAAGCCTGTCAGCGGCGGACTCCTGCCTTGCGGAGAAAGCGGCTCGACTCTGCGCTTCCTGCTGCCGGTTGCTGGCGCTCTGGGCATATCCGGATATTTTCGCATGGAGGGCCGCCTGCCCGAGCGACCCATGCAGGTGTATGAAGACTTGCTTTGCGCACACGGCATGCGCATCGAGCGGGACGGAAGCTGGCTCCGCTTCGGCGGACAGCTTCAAAGCGGCGAGTACCGCCTGCCGGGGGATGTGTCCTCCCAGTATTTTTCGGGCCTCTTGATGGCGCTTCCGATGATAGGCGGCGACAGCACCGTCATTGCCGAGGGAAAGCTGGAATCCGCCGACTACATCCGCCTGACCGAGGACGCGGTTTCCCGCGCCGGTGTCCGCCTTGATAGAAAAGCTCAGACATGGACTGTGCCGGGTGCGCAGCGCTTTCATCTTCCGGGCTTTCTGTGCGCGGAGGGGGACTGGTCCAATGCCGCCTTCTTCCTGTGCATGGGCGCTCTGAGTGAGGAAGGCGTGACGGTGCGAGGCCTGAACCTCGATTCCACCCAGGGGGACAAGGCGGTACTTGAAATTCTGGAACGCTTCGGAGCAAGTGTCTCCACAGACTCAGACAGTGTGACCGTGCGGCGCGGGGAGCTTCGCCCCGTGACCATTGACGCAGCGCCCATCCCGGACCTGATCCCGGTTCTGTCCGTGCTCGCCTGCGGGGCGAAGGGGGACACGCAGATCATAAACGCGGCCCGCCTTCGCATGAAGGAATCCGACCGCCTGCAGAGTACCGCAAAGCTCATAGGTGATCTCGGCGGAAACGCGGAAGAGCTGCCGGAGGGCCTTATAATCCACGGCACGGGAGCCCTTCGCGGCGGCACGGTGGACCCCTGCAACGACCACCGCATCGCCATGAGCGCCGCCGTTGCCGCCTGCATGTGCACCGAGTGGGTCACGGTGCTCGACGCCCAGTGCGTGCAGAAATCCTATCACAGCTTCTGGGGGGAATTGTAATGAGCAGTACCTTTACGGGCCTTGCCCTTCGGCTTTCGATCTTCGGCCAGAGCCATTCCGAGGCCATCGGCATGACGATTGACGGCCTGCCCGCCGGTCTGCCGATCGACCTTGACAAGCTGCAGGCCTTCTTGAACCGCCGCGCCCCGGGGCAAAACGACTGGTCCACCCCGCGAAAAGAGGAAGACCGCCCGGAGTTTCTCTGCGGCCTCAGGGACGGCTTCACCTGCGGCGCGCCGCTGACGGCGATCATCCATAACAACAACACCCGTCCAAAGGATTATTCCCAGCTCAAAATCACCCCGCGCCCCGGGCATGCCGACTACACAGCCGAGGTCAAATACCGCGGCTTTCAGGACTACAGCGGCGGGGGACACTTCTCTGGCCGCCTGACCGCCCCGCTGTGCATCGCGGGCGGCGTGCTCAAACAGATGCTTGAATCAAAGGGCATTACAGTGGACGCCCGCATAGAGTCCATCGCGGGAATCCGGGACGACAGCCCTTTCACCGCGTCTGTTGCGGATAAGCGCTTTCCCGTCGTGGATGACGCGGTCGGTGAGCAAATGCGGCAGGCGATCGCGGCGGCGAGAGCGGAAGGGGACTCCGTCGGCGGCGTGATCGAATGCGTGGTGCGAGGCGTTCCCGCCGGGATCGGGGAGCCGATGTTTGACGGGATCGAGAACCAGATCGCCCGCGCGGTCTTCGCTGTCCCCGCCGTCAAGGGCATCGAGTTCGGCGCGGGCTTTGCGGCGGCGAACATGCGCGGCAGCGAGAATAATGATCCGTTTACCGTCCGAGACGGCAGAACCGAAACCCTCACCAACAACGCCGGCGGCATCCTCGGCGGCATCTCGAACGGTATGCCAGTCGTCTTCCGCGCCGCCGTCAAGCCCACGCCGTCCATTGCAAAAGAGCAGCAGAGCGTAAACCTGAACACCATGCAGCCGGAAGCTCTCAGCATCACCGGCAGGCATGATCCCTGCATCGTCCCGCGCGCGGTGCCCGTCATTGAGGCCGCCGCGGCTTTAGCCATATCCGATCTTATACTGGGGGAATCAAAATGGAATTAACCGACTACCGCGGTCAGCTTGACAAAATCGACAGCGAATTACTGAAACTCTTTGCCGAAAGAATGGACATCGCCGCCGAGATCGCAGCCTGGAAAAAAGAGAACAACATGCCGGTCCTGGACCTGCGCCGGGAGAAGGAAAAGCTCCGCACGCTCGAGGAGCAGAGCCCGGAGGAACTCAAGGAGTACACCGCCTCGCTCTTCTCCCTCATCATGGAGCTCTCCCGCAGCCGTCAGAACCGCCTTCTGCACCCCACGAGCCCCGAGACCGAGGCCATCGAGAAAGCGCTGAAGGACACGCCCCAGCTCTTCCCGGAGACCGCCATGGTGGCCTGCCAGGGGGTGGAGGGCGCGTATTCCGGCATTGCCTGCGAAAAGCTCTTTGCCCGGCCCGGCATCTTTTACTTCTCCACCTTCGACGCGGTCTTCTCCGCCATCGAAAAGGGCCTGTGCCGCTATGGCGTGATCCCGGTGGAAAACAGCACCGCCGGCACAGTCAACCAAGTCTATGACCTCATGCGCAAGCACGATTTTCGCATCGTGCGCTCCGTGCGCGTCAAGGTCGACCACAACCTGCTCGTGAGACCCGGCACGAAGCTAAAGGACATCCGCGAGATCTATTCCCACGCCCAGGCCATCGCCCAGTGTTCGGACTTTCTGGCAACGCTGCCGAACGTCAAGGTCATTCCCTGCGAGAATACCGCCATCGCCGCCAAGAAGGCCGCCGAATCGGGCGACCCCGGCATCGCGGCCCTCTCGTCCCGCGTATGCAGCAAGCTCTACGGGCTGGAGATTTTAAAAAGCGACGTGCAGGATTCCGGCAACAACTACACCCGCTTCATCTGCATCTCCAAGAATCTGGAGATCTACCCCGGCGCAAACCGCACAAGCCTCATGATGGTCCTGCCCCACGAGCCGGGCTCTCTCTACCGCCTGCTCTCGCGCTTCAACGCCCTCGGCATCAACCTCACCAAGCTCGAAAGCCGCCCCATGCCGGAGCGCAGCTTCGAGTTCATGTTCTACTTCGATTTCGACACCTCGGTCTACTCCCCGCGCTTTGTCCAGCTCATGGGCGAGCTCAAGGATTTGTCGGAGGAATACGAGTACCTCGGCAGCTACAGCGAGGTGATCTGAGATGAAATGCGGCTTGCTCGGCGAAAAGCTCGGCCACAGCTATTCTCCGCAGATCCACGCGGAACTGGCCGATTATGACTATCGCCTCTATGAAAAAGCGCCGGACGAGGTGGAGGACTTTGTAAGACACGGCGACTGGCACGGCCTGAACGTGACCATCCCCTATAAGAAAACCGTCATCCCGTTTTGCGATGAGCTGTCCGAGACCGCGGCGACGATCGGCAGCGTGAACACCCTCAGGCGCCGCAAAGACGGGACGATCTTCGGCGACAATACGGATGCCTTCGGCTTTGAGACCCTGCTTAAACAGACCATCCCGGGCAGCATCAAAGGGCAGAAGGCCCTGGTACTCGGCACGGGCGGCGCATCCGTCACGGTCTGCGCGGTGCTGAGAAACCACGGGGCCGAGGTCGTGACCATCTCCCGCAGCGGCGAGAACAACTACGAAAACCTCGACCGACACGCGGACGCAAGGCTCCTCGTGAACACCACGCCCGTGGGCATGTACCCGAAAAACGGCGTGAGCCCGGTGGACCTTGCGCTGTTTCCAAAGCTTTCCTGCGTGCTGGACGTGGTGTATAACCCCGCCCGCACGGCGCTTTTATTGCAGGCGGAGAAGCTTCGCATCCCCCACGCGGGCGGCCTTACCATGCTGGTGGCCCAGGCCAAAAGAAGCAGCGAGATTTTCCTGGGAAATACGCTCCCCGACGGGGAGATCGCCCGGATCACAAAGCAACTCTCAGGCTCCATGCAGAACATCGTCCTGGTCGGAATGCCCGGCTGCGGAAAATCCACCGTCGGCGCGCTGCTGGCCCGGCGTCTGGGAAGACCGCTTCTGGAGGCGGACGCGGAGCTTGTGAAGACCGCGGGCATGTCGATCCCCGCCATCTTTGAAAACGAGAGTGAACCGGGCTTCCGCCGCCGCGAGACAGCGACGCTTTCCGAGCTCGGCAAGAAGTCCGGCGCGGTGATCTCCACCGGCGGCGGCTGTGTGACGCGGGCGGACAATTACCCGCTTCTCCACCAGAACGGGACCATCATCTGGCTCCGGCGCGACCTCAAGAAGCTCGCGCGGGAGGGGAGGCCCCTCTCCCTCGGCGCGGATCTGAGTGCCATGTACGCCGTGCGGGAGCCGCTGTATGCCAGCTTTGCCGACTTCACGGTCGACAACACCGGCACGCCCGAAGAGACCGTGGACGCCATCCTGGAGGTGCTGAAATGAAGCTTCTCATCATCAACGGTCCCAACCTCAACCTGCTGGGCCTGCGGGAGCCGGACATCTACGGCAGACAGGACTTTCACGCCCTTGAGCAGTTCATCCTCGCTTCCTGCGAAGAGGCGGGCGTGGAGGCGGAGCTTTTCCAGTCCAACCACGAGGGGGCCATCGTGGACAAGATCCAGCAGGCTTACGGGAACATCGACGGCATCGTCATCAATCCCGCGGCCTACACCCACACCAGCGTCGCCATTCTCGACGCGCTCAAGGCCGTGCAGATCCCGGCGGTCGAGGTGCACATCTCCGATGTCTCCAAGCGTGAGAGCTTCCGTCAGATCTCCTATGCGGGTATGGCCTGCGTCAAAAGCTACATCGGCCTCGGCTTCGAGGGCTACCGTCAGGCGATCCTTTATCTCAAAGACTATCTTTCAAATACAACAGGGGAGTGAAGCAATATGAAACCCATGAACAAGAAGTGCGAGCAGTTCACCGATTCCGTCATCCGCCGCATGACCCGCATCGCCATTGCCAACAACGCCATCAACCTGGCCCAGGGCTTCCCGGATTTTGACCCGCCCAAGGCCCTCACCGACCGGCTTATCGAGGTCGCCGTCAGCGGCCCGCACCAGTACCCCATCACCATGGGCGCGCCGAACTTCCGCCGCGCCGTCGCCGCGAAGTTCAAACACTTCTCCGGTCTCGACATTGACCCCGAGACCAACATCGTCATCACCATCGGCTCCACCGAGGCCATGGTCGACACGCTTTTCGCCCTCACCAATCCCGGCGACAAGGTGGCCATGTTCTCCCCGTACTTTGAAAACTATTCGGCTCAGACCCTCTTTGCCGACTGCGAGCCGGTGTTCATCCCGCTCATCCCGCCCACCTTCCGCTTCGATGCAAACGTCCTGGAGGACACCTTCAAAAAGGGCATCAAGGCCATCATCATCTGCAACCCCTCCAACCCCAGCGGCCGCGTGTTCACCTACGAGGAATTAAAGCTGATCGCGGAGCTGTGCATCAAGTATGATGTCTACGCCATCACCGACGAGGTGTACGAGCACATCGTCTACGACGGCCGCAAGCACATCAGCCTTGCGACCCTCCCCGGCATGTGGGAGCGCACCGTGACCTGCAACTCGCTTTCCAAGACCTATTCCATCACCGGCTGGCGTCTCGGCTACGCCATCGCGCCCAAGGCGATCATGGACAAGATCAAGCAGTTCCACGACTTCAACGCCGTCGGCGCGGCCTCGCCCCTCATGGAGGCGGCCCTGGTCGGCCTTGAGATGCCGGACAGCTACTACGAGGAGTTCACCGCCCACTATGCCCACATGAAGGAGATCTTCATCGGCGGCATGAAAGAGCTCGGCATCCCCTTCACCGATCCCGAGGGCACCTACTTCGTCCTCGCCGACATCGGCCCCTACCTCAAGAAGGGGCAGACGGATGTGGAATTCTGCGAGGAGATGACAAAGAAGGTGGGCGTCGCCGCCGTGCCCGGCTCCTCCTTCTTCCGCGAGGATATCAACAACATCGTGCGCCTGCACTTTGCGAAAAAGGACGAGACCCTCTACGCGGCTCTCGACCGCCTGGCGGACCTCAAGACCAAAATGGGATGATATTTTGAAATATGGGTATCGGCTTAACTCAGCAAGAACAAGCTCCCGATCTGTCATTGCGAACCAGTGACCGATGTCACTGGTGTGGCAATCCGTACTCCCAGCGGCCAGGTACAATTTCTGAGATGTTAAGGGCCTCCGGCAGGCGGATTGCCGCGCCAGTGTGAGCACTGGCTCGCAATGACGGGATTAGCTGACTAAAGCCGATACCCATATTATGAAAATCCCGGCGGGAGCAAAACCGCCGGGATTTTCCGCGCTTTCTTGCAATTTCCGCTTTGCTGTATTACAATAGGCAAAACAATAATACCGGAGGAAACAGCATGGCCACAGTCAGCCTGAAAAACGTCAAAAAGGTCTATCCCTTCTCCACCGCCGAGGAGCGGCGCAAGCTCGGGGAAGGAGCTGCCAATCTGCAGGTCACGAAGGACGGCGTCGTCGCGGTGCAGGCGTTCAACCTCGACATTGCGGACAAGGAGTTTATCGTGCTGGTCGGCCCCTCCGGCTGCGGCAAGTCCACCACCTTACGCATGATCGCGGGGCTTGAGGAGATCACGGACGGGGAGCTCTATATCGACGGCGAGCTTGTAAACTACGTCGATTCCAAGGAGCGCGACATCTCCATGGTCTTCCAGAACTACGCCCTGTTCCCGCACATGACGGTGTATGAGAACATGGCCTTCCCCCTGACGCTTCGCCATGAGCGGCGGGACGTGATCGACAAAAAGGTGCGCGAGGCCGCCGCCATCCTCGATATCACGGACTATCTCCAGCGAAAGCCCAAGGCCCTCTCCGGCGGCCAGCGCCAGCGCGTCGCCATCGGCCGGGCGATCGTGCGCGCGCCGAAGGTCATGCTCATGGACGAGCCGCTATCTAACCTCGACGCCAAGCTCAGAAACGAAATGCGCGCCGAAATCATCAAGCTCCGCAAGCGCATCAACACCACCTTTATCTACGTCACCCACGACCAGACCGAGGCCATGACCCTCGGCGACCGCATCGTCATCATGCGCGACGGCTATATCCAGCAGATCGGCACCCCGCAGGAGGTGTTCAACCACCCGGCGAATCTCTTCGTCGCGGGCTTCATCGGCATGCCGGTCATGAACTTCTTTGACGCGGAATTGATCCGCGAGGGCGACAAATACAGCGTGGAGCTCGACGGCTGGCGCATCCCGCTCAGTGAAAAAAAGCGGGCGCGGCTTCTCGAGAAGGACGTGCCGAGCCGCCCTGTCACCCTCGGCGTGCGGCCCGAGCATACGCTTCTCTGGCAGGAGGGCGGGGTGCTCGCCCGGGTGGACGTGAGCGAGATGATGGGCTCGTCGGTGCACCTGCACGTAAACGCGGCGGGGAAGGACGCCATCATCGTGGTCCCGATCCTCGACGCCGAGGAGAGCTACGAGCCGGGCGACACGGTTCGCTTCCGCTTCGCGGGCTCCTCCGCCCACGTCTTCGACCCGGAGACGGGGAAGAACCTGGAGTGGTAAGCTTTCCCTTGCCTCCCCCAGCCGCTTGCGGCGGTATGGGGGAGGTGTCGCGAAGCGACGGAGAGGGCTGTGCAAGACGCGGAAGACCCTCTCAGTCATCGCCGTAAACGGCGCTGACAGCTCCCCCAAAGGGGGAGCCAAGAACAGAAACGCAAAAGAAAGATAAAAACGAAATCGTAGGGGTCGATCCCCAGATCGACCCGCCGAACAACGTACACCGTTGGTGAATGGCGGGCCGATGAGGGCATCGGCCCCTACGGTTTTTTGCTTTCTGCAATACACGGTGATCTCTCTTGCCTGTCCCGCACAGCTCACAGTCATCCTGCAGGTCTGGGGAAGCGTCCCGTCGTCAACGCAGGAGACGAGGGCCGTGTCCGCGCCGGTCTTTTCCACCTGGAGCACGGACGGGTGATCGGACGCCCAGTCGACCTCCGCACCCGCAAGCTCCGGCGAAAGCTCGACATGCAGCTCAACGGCGTCCGGCGGATAGAGCGTGAACTGATCCCGGAGCTCCGACGCATAGAACATCACCCGAAGCGCGGGCGCCGGCGTTGGCGGGACGGCCTGCGCGTACTGCACGTACTGATAGAGCGGCTTGTCGGTATTGATGCAGGTGATTTTGAAATCGTCCATGCTCCGAATCTGATCGGCAAAGCAGCTCATCGCCAGGCGGTGCGCGCAGAAGGTGTTGCCAAAGAGACTGCCGCCGTAGGAGTCGAGCTCCGCGTGGGCAATCATTTCACAGAAATCCGGCGTCAGGGGATTGTCGGGGCTTCTCACCAGGGCGAGAAAGTCCGCGGAATTATCCAGCACGTAGCCGCCGCTTTCGGTGTAGATCATCAGCGGGAAGCTGCACTTGGAGGCCAGCGCCGCCCAGTTCCAGTCCGCGATCTCCTTCTGTACAACTCTGGCAAAATCCAGTTGGGGCGTACCCTCTTCAAAGGGAATGGGAGGCACGGAATTGAAATCATTGTCGAGATACGACATGCTCAGCACCTCGCCGGTGGCGTGGGCGGCAGTGATGTTGAAGATCGTGAGCTTCGGCACCACAGGAGTCGTTTCCTCAAAGAGATCGTAGCATACCGCGCCGTCGAGCGCCGTGAAGCCCCAGGCCTGATAGACCTCGCCGACATTGGCGTTTGCCACATATGTGCGGTAGTCCTGCTCAAAAACGCTGTCCAGATCCTGAGAGAGAAATTCTTCCCGGCTGTTCAGGATGACGCGGCTGGTGGAGTGATCCAGGGCGGGCAGCAGGAAGCTCACCGGGTAGTGGATGCGGTCGGCCAGCACCTCCCACTCGCCCGCGACGATGTTGCGCTGGATATCCTTGAGGAAGATGTACTCGGGGGCATCACTGCCCAAAACCATCACCTTTGCCTCATCGGCATAGCGCGGATCAATGGCGTTTACGGTCCCGCCGTAGGCGATCAGCTCCTCGAGCGTGTTGTCCTCCTTCACATCGTACTCTCCGGTCAAGCCGTTGATGGGTTCCCCGTTCCAGGTCTTGTCGCCGCTCTCGCGGAAGACGAGGGCGGGGGAGGGCACGTCGTAGATACTGCAATCACTGAAATGGATGCCGTCGGTCTGGAAGAACATGCCGCCGCCCTGGCTGCACTCGTAGATGTCCGTGCGCAGGATGTCCATGGAGCTGCACCCGCTTGTCTGGATGCCGAGGATGCCGCAGCCGTAGAGACGCATTTTCTCGATCCTGACCTCATGGCAGTTCTGGAAGTTCAGCACGCCGCCTGAGCAGACGCCCGGCTCCTTCGTGTGGCCCGCCGTGAAGCCGAAGAGGGAGAGATTGTTACAGTTTCTGAAGGCGATCACATCCGCCCAGCGGGGGACGGAGGCGAGGGTCGTGGCCCCGGAGGCGGAGTTTTGCGCCTGGATCGTGAGCCCGTCCAGGTCGTGGATCACAAGCCCCGGGCCGTCGTGATTCTCCTGCCAGTAGTAATACGCGGTGCCGAGGCCGCCGTAATTGGAGGCAATTGAGAGATCGAACATGGCGCCGTCCAGGATGATGGTGCGGTCCGGGCCGATGGCGGCGAGAAAATCGTCCACGTTATTAACTGTGACGGAGCCGCCCTTGGGCACGTCCGTCGGGTCGGCGGCGGAGGCGAGGGGCGAGGCGGTGTCGGGGTCAATGTCCCGCAGGACCATCTCGCCGAGCATGGCGCCCTCGAGCAGATTGCCGTCGATGTCCCCGGCGTACACGTCGCCCTGGTACCAAGCGTGCATGTTGCCCTCAAAGCGGCAGCCGTCCACGGTCGCGCCGTATTCGCTGAAATTGAAGACGGGGGAGTCGAAGATGTTGCCGGTCACGTCGTTTGAGAGAAACAGCGCGCCCTTGCAGTAGTCCAGGCGCAGAAGGCCCTGGGCGCGGTTATCGTGGATGCGGTTATTGTATACCGTGAAGCCCTCGCCGTAGGCGGCGGAGAACAGGTGCAGCGCCGCGCCCTGGCCCTCGCGGGTGCCGTGGTCGTGGATGTCACAGCCCTCCACGCGCACATTGCGGCAGCGGTCCACATCCACCGCGCCGTAGCTGCACTCATAGATATCGCAGTTCGTGACGCTGAGGTCATTGCACTCTCTGGCCCAGACGCCGAGGATGCCGCAGCCGTAGAGCCCGCAGGCGTTCACAGCTGCGCGGTCGCAGCCTTCAAAGCGCAGCACGCCTCCCATGCACCAGCCGGGCTCGGTGGTGTGCCCGGCGGTGAGCGCTTCGATGGTCACATCCTGGCAATTGGAAAACTTGATGACATTTGCATAACGCGGCACGGCGGCGATCGTGGTGCTGTCTGAGCCCGCGCCGCGGATGGTAAGGTTCTGCACCCCGCGGATCTCCAGCTCCGCCCCGTCGTCATAGACTTCGTTCCAGGCGATAAAGGGGTTTGTGGAGCTATTGCGGTAGCTTGCGGCGGTCGAGAGATCGTAAGTGCCGGGAGCAAGCTCAATCACCCTGTCGGGGGCTATGGCGTTCAAAAACTCGTCAACATTTGACACGCGGACGACATTGTCCGCCCTGGCCGGGGAAGCGCCCGCGACCGCGCCGAAGCTCAGCAGCAGCACAACTGTCAGCACAGCCGCGAGGACACGCGACATACTTCGTTTATAATGCATGATCTGCTCCAATCGTTCTTTCAGATTTCGCTTCTCGGTGGAGAAGGTGGTGGCCACTACGCCCGCGGGCAGCGCCCCGGCGGAGGCCATTGTGAGTAAGGTATCGCCGTAGGAGAGCTTGTCTGCGCGGTCCATATCGCGCAAAAGCATCTCGTCACAGCTTAATTCGCAGGCGCGGTTTATTTCCCGGCGGATGAGATACGACAGGGGATTGAACCACTGCGTGCTCAATACCGCCACGGCAAACCACTTGTACAGGGTGTCCCGGCGGCGCCAGTGCATGAGCTCATGCCGCAGGATGTTGGTCAAAAGCGCGTCGCTGTACACCCGCTCGGGCAGGGCGATCAGCGGATGAAAGACCCCGAACATCAGGGGCGTGTTGTAGGCGGCGCAGCGGCAGAGCCTCGGCTTTCTCCCCGGCAGCGTCCGGTAGACGCGCCTGTCGTCCAAAGTCGCGGGACTGAGACTGCGCCGCACGCGGGCGGTGAAGAACATGTAGCTTGCAAGATAAAACCCGAAGCTCAGCGTCGCGCCCACAGCCCAGACGCAGAGCCGGAACGCCGGGGATTTGAAGTTTACATAATTGCTTTTCGGCGCTGCCGTCTGTACCGGCGCGGGCCTTGTTTCCGGCAGCGTTTCCTCCGGCTCGTTTGTCACAGCCGTGACCGGGACAAAGCCCTCAGACTCGGAAGGGGAGAGCGGCTGAACGGTCTCCCGTTCAAGCGGCAGGGGAGCGGCGGCGATAGCCGGGCGGCTCACTTCTCGCACGGCTTGCTCCACCGGGATCAGCCCCGGCACGGGCAGCACAAAGCGCAGCAGCACCAGCAGCCACGCATAGTAATACACCGTGCTCGGCATGCGTCTTAAAAACACATAGCGCAGTGTAATCAGCACAAGCGCCATCGCGCTGCCGCTGAGCGTCAGGCTGAGTAGTATCTGCATTCGTTAATCCTCCAGCTTGAATAGATCGCGCAGCTCGTCGATATCGTCCTGCGTCAGCCCGTCCGAGCGCACCAGAGCCGCGACGAGATCGCGGGCAGAGCCGTGATAGACCCGGCTGATCAGGTCGTGCGTGGCCCAGTCGTTATATTCCGCCTCGGAGATCAGGGGCGAATAGTAGAACACACCTCGCTTTTCCTGTTTGAGCACGCCTTTCGTGACAAGGCGGGAGACCAGGGTCTTGACGGTTGTCGCCTCCCAGCCGCGGCTTTTCTGCAAAGTCTCGCGGATGTCTGTGACGGGTAGGGCGTCCCCCGCGCGCCACAGTACGCGCATGACCTCCAATTCGGAGTCGGATATCTTCGGCGCCAGGTCCTTGTACATAAACGATACCTCCCAAGAGAGATTACACGTGTAGTCTTTATGGCTATACCATACCACAAGAGACTACACTTGTCAACCCACAGAATGGAAAAAGGCGCGCAACAAAAAAAGTCGCAATATCAGGAATGCACGAATACAAACATCGTAGGGGCCGACGCGGCCCCTACGGTGTTGATATTACCGCATTTCGAATGAGGGAGACTTTTTTCACAGCCCCTGGTATGGAAAAGAGAAAAGGATAGTTGATCGGTCGACGTACAAAACCCCTTCCACCGCTGAAGCGGTCCCCCTCCCCCAATCGCCGCGTGCGCGGCTGGGGGAGGCGAGGGTTTACAGCGCCTGCATCCTGTTCGAACGGCGGTGGTGCTCGCCCTTGACGGCATACATGGACTCGTCCGCACGGACGAAAACCTCGCGGAAGCTCTTGTCGACGCCGGGGCGGTAGGCCGCCGCGCCCATGGAGAGCATAAGCTCGGTCTCCGGGCGGTCGGGGGAGGCGTTGAAGGCCGCGACGGCCGCCTCGATCTCCGTGAGCTTCCGCTTGACCTCCTCCTCGGTCGTGTGAAGGGGGATCGCCAGAAACTCGTCTCCGCCGATACGGAAGGTGCGCTCAAGGGTGAAGGCGTCGGCGATCGCCCTGCCCGCGCCGCGGATGATTTTGTCGCCGCAGGCGTGGCCGTACTCATCGTTTGCGATCTTGAGATTGTCGATATCGAAGACTACGGCGAAGAAATCGGCCTCGCCGCGCTCGATCTGCTCGTTGATGCGCTTGAGCTCGTCCTGATAGGCGTTGGAATTGCCGACGCCGGTGAGCATGTCGGTGAAGGCCTGGACACGGATATAGCGCAGGTAGCGCTCCAGCTCGTGCTGCATGGAGGCGATCTTCCCGCCGAGGGCTTCGATTTCGTCGCTAAAGTCCTCATTTGCTTCGGTGGAAACCGAACTGCTGTCCTCCCGCAGACTGTCCTGGTAGCCGGGATTGGAGGTGATCTGTTCCGTCAGCTTATCCACGTTCCCGGAAAGTGCGGATAGTCCCTGCTCGAGATCGCGGAATTTGCTGCGCAGCTTGCTGGTGATGAGCACCATGACCGCCGCGCCGATCAGGACCGACAGCACGGAGATGATACCGATGGAGAGGGTATGCTGCCTGATCTGCATTTCATACCACTCGGAGCTGAAGTCCACGCCCACAACGCCCGCAACCTCTCCCTTGGAATCGAGGATGGGGCTGTAAGCGCTGTAAAAATTGCCCCAGCGGTCGGCGACAGCGGAGTTGTCCACCGACGACCGGCCTTTTCCGGCCTCGATCAGCGCGTCGGTGACGACGATCTCCTCCCCGAACTGCGCGGGGTCCACCGGATCGGGATCGACCGTGAACACAAAGCGGCCGGGCCCGACCTCCCTTACGGCGTAGATAAACTCGATATCCACATTGTTCTGGAAGACGAGCAGCTTGTCGGAGATGTCCTGATATTTGGGCGTACCCACATCGTACGCCGTGAGCGCGGCCATCACGTCGCCGTCGAGCAGGGCCGCGGCGGTGTTGGAGATGTCCAGCATGTTTTTCCGGATCATGGTATTCATCATGGATTTGGACTGGTTGAGCATAACGATGCCGAGCACAATATTTGCCGCAAACAGCAGTATGCCGACGATCACCACATAGCGCGTCGTGAGGCTGAATCTTCTTCTTTTCAAGTTGTCACCGCCTTTTTATAAAGCCGTCTCTGTACGGCCTTCCCGCAGTGCCGCGATCGTGCGGCGGATGCTCCGGGTGAGGGAGACGATATCAAAGAATCCTTAAATAACACCTAATGTCGCGGCATCTTCGCATGAACGCCAAAAAGTATAGCTTTCTAAAAACATATAATATGGGTATCGGCTCTAGTCAGCAATATAGGCAGGATCAACACTTGTAGCGTAAAACTTGTACCGTAGGGGCCGATGTACCCTAAAGGGCAAACACCCTCATCGGCCCGAAACCGCTTGTACAATGTACCCACGTTTCGGGTCGATCTGGGCATTGCGCCCTTTATGGGTGGATCGGCCCCTACGAGACGGGCGCTTTGACAGTTTGCTGAGTTAAGCCGATACCCATATAAGGAAAAATCGGATTACAGTGTGCTTACGGGTACCGGAACGCGATAAGCCGCGGAGAATTCTCAAATTATCATACTAAGTATGTCGGAAGAGCTCGGATTCCCCTGTACGATACTGAACAATATTGAAAAATGATTGAATCTTATGCATGGTAATGCATAGCAATTCATTGTTTGAAACACAAGCCTGCATACTGCTGTTTGTAAAAAGTATGGAATTTCAATCGCTATATATACGCTTAGGATGAATCATACAACAGCAGCCCGCCGGAGATCGGCGGGCTGGTGAGCGAACGTTATGCGGAAAGGTGAAGTTCACGCTTTCTTTTTTCTCGCTAATAATCCTGTGATGAGACGATCAGGCGGATCGATTTATCAGCTTCAGCTGATTGGAGTATTCATTTCCTTCGAGCCAGGTGTAAGCAGCATGATCCGTCACGCCTTTCAAAACGGAGAGAGCAAGGTCATTGTCGGAAGCCATCACGTTGAACTGCGGCCCATTGTAAAGAAACGTCCATTCCGCGATACCCGTATTTTCCGAATACTCGCAAACGGCATGGATGCGAGGATCATCCAGTGCCGCAAGCAGAAGCTGCGTTACTTCTTCAAACGTCAGCTGGATGTGGCCGGCCAGCTTTCGCTCAATCTGGTTCCGGATGCAGTATGCCATGATCTCACCGATCATCCCCGGGAAATCGCAGCTGCGGCCTTTGATGTCAAACTCTATTGCTTTGAGCCTGTAAACAAAGCGACGGGTTTTCTCTCTCTGCGGATGTTCAAAAATCTGCTCCGGGCTGCCGTCCTCATAAATGCCGCCCTCGTCCATAAAGAACACACGATTGCATATAGCCTTGGCAAAATTCATCTCGTGCGTCACGATCATCATGGTCTTCCCGGTCTTGGAAAGGTCGCGGATGACGGCCTGCACCTCGCCCACCATGGTCGGATCCAGAGCGCTGGTCGGTTCATCCAAAAGGATCACATCGGGGTCCATGGCCAGGGTACGCGCAATGGCGATGCGCTGCTTCTGCCCGCCGGACAGCTCGTCCGGGTAATTCAGCGCCTTCTCGGAAAGGCCTACCGTGCGCAGAAGACGCATACCGGTATCATAAGCCTCCTGCTTGGATCTGCCCAGCAGATCCATCGGGGCAAGCATGATGTTCTCGATCACCGTTTTGTGACCGAACAGGTTAAAGCTCTGGAACACCATGCCCATCTTCTGCCGGACTTTGTTTATATCGCACTTTGGATCGGTGATTTCCTGCTCACCGATCCAGATTTTTCCCGCGGTGGGCTTCTCCAGCAGATTGATGCAGCGCAGCAGCGTGCTCTTGCCCGTGCCGGAAGGACCGATGACAGAGATGACATCTCCATCGTGGATTTCCACATTCACATCCTCCAAGGGTGTGACGTTTGGATATTCCTTTCTCAGATGTTCGATTTTAATCATCGGTCTTGACCCCCTTCAGAATGTCGGCCGGCTTTCGATGCCTGGGATTGAAGCTGACACCGATACGGCCGACAAAAAATCCGATCAGCTCTTCCAACAGAAAATAGATGATCGTGATAGAGATCAGCGGAAAGAACGCTTCATATGTACGGCTGCGGATGATATCGCCTATTTTGGTCAGATCCTGAACGGCGATATACCCTACAACGGCTGTAGCTTTGATGAGGCTTACAATCTCTCCGCGGTAAGCCGGCAGCACATGGGGCAGCGCCTGCGGCAGAATGATTCTGAAAAAGGTCCTGCGATTGGAGTAGCCCAAAGCATAAGCCGCTTCATACTGCCCGTTGTCCACAGCTCCGACACCCATTTTCAGAAGGCTGAACACAGCCGCACCGAAGGTAAGCGTAAAGCCGATCACCGCCACAGCGATGCCGCTGATGGAGACTGCGTTGAAGACAACATAAAACAGGATCATAAGCAGCACTACGACTGGCATGCCCTGCACCAGCCATATACAGAAGCGGGTGATGAGATTCGCCGGGATATTTCCGTTGCGGCAGAGCATGAACACGGTGAAGCCCAGCAGCGTACCGAACAGAACCGAAAGCAGCGTGATCTGCAGCGTGACCAGCACACCGGACACAAAGAGTTTCCAGCGGTCCTCACGTATGAAAGTCTTGCTGAAGCTGTCTCTGATGTTTCCCCAGAAGGAATAGGCTTCCTCATTTTCCGCCGCGTCCGCCGTATTTGACGCGGTCAGCGCGGCGCTGCCTTTCGGAACCACCAGCACAGTGCCTCCGTAATAATTGGGTTTGGAAAACAGCACACTCTCCATTCGCTCCGGCGTGATCGCCATGCCGGCGCCTGCAAAGTCACACTTGCCGGATTGCACCGCGAAAAGCACGGCGTCAAAGCTCATCGACTCGATTCTGAGACCATAGCCGTACGCCTGACAAAACTGCGCAGCGATATCCACGTCATAGCCTACGATTTTGCCGTCGCGAACATATTCAAAGGGCACATAGTCCGGGTTTGTAGCCATCACCAGGGTGCCTTTTACCGCGGGCAGTGCCTCCAGGTCCGGGAGTGTCTTTCCGCTCTCGTCAGGAGCAAACCACTTGTCAGAGAGCTTGTCCAGACTCCCATCCGCCGTGAGCTTATCGATGAACTCGCTGAATTCACTGCACAGCGCCCGGCCATGCTCTGTCTTGGCAAAGCCGTAGGCAAATTCAAAGCTGTCAAGATATTCGGGAATATAGCTTACACTCGCATTTTCACCCATGATGTAGCGTATGACCGGCTCGTCGGAGGGGAATGCGTCGATCCTGCCGGCGGACAGCGCCGCCAGCAGGTCACTCAGGTTGTTGTAATAGGACAGCTCGGCATCAGGCAGGGCTTTGGCAACGATCTGATCAAAGCTCGTGCCGGTGGGAATACCGATGCGCTTTCTGCTATAATCCGCAAGTGAGCCGGTCAGACGGCTTTTCAGATCCGCATATTCGGAAGCGCCCTGACTGATGCCGGTCTCGCTTCCCGCTTCATTTGGCTCTTTCCCAGCGACAGTGCCTCCTTCGGCACAGGCATTTCCCGCCAGCGATATCAACAGCATCAGAGCCGTAAGTACCGCAAACAGTCTTTTCAACATTTTATTTTGATTCCTTTCCCTCAATCTCAGCAGCAGAAACCGCATTCGGTCGGGCAAACTCAAATGACGTTTTCCTCACAATTTCAAATATTTTAATATTACGAGGAAATAATGTCAACTGAAAACCGGGCCGTTTTCCTGCTGCAGTCTCAACTAAGCTTTAGAATCAATACCGCTGACTGTTCCGATACTCCCGGACTTGATTGCGATTGTTCGATATACTCTTGCGTATTACCATCGCTGACGTGTATAATGGAGAAAAAAGAAAGGCGGATTCAGCTATGGCATCTGGAAGAATGGAGTTTCACGCACAGACCATCATGCAGCACGCAAGCTTCAGTTTTGTGCTGCCCAATGACGTTGAGATGGCGGAGGTCAGGGAACCCCGGCATTATGACCGTCCGACAAAGACGCTCATACTCCTGCATGGCCTGACCGGCACGGATACGGACTGGCTTTATGGCGGTGTAGCTCAGGATATGGCGATCCAGTACAACCTTGCGGTTTTCATGCCCGCCGCGGGGAACAATTTCTATCTTGATCGGGGCTATCCCGGCGGCGACTGGGGAAGCTTCGTCGGTGAAGAGCTCCCCGATTACATACAGAAGGTCTTCGGCTATTGCAATCGACGGGAGGATACCCTGATCGGCGGACTGTCTATGGGCGGCTACGGGGCGCTGCACACGGCGCTGAATTATCCGGAGCGCTTTTCCGGCTGCGTTGCGCTCTCTGCTGCCCTGCGCATCCGTGCGATCGCCGAAGGGAGACAGGACGGCGTTATACCGAATGCCATGCTCCGCGACGTATTCGGAGATCCTGACAGCCTGCTCAAGTCAGACCGCAACCCGGAGTGGCAGTACCGCCGCTTGAAGGGAAAACAGATCCCCGCCATCTATATGGCCATCGGCACGGAGGACCATCTGTATTCCTGCAATCAGGAGTTTAAAAGCTTTCTGGCGGAACAGAAGGCGGACTTTTGCTATGAAGAGGGGCCCGGAGGACACTTCTGGAGCTTTTGGAATGCGTATCTGCCGCGCGGACTGGACTGGCTGCTGCGCGATGAAACCATCTCATAACGGACACAGAAATCAGACAGACAGTATTTGAAGCGCTGAAGTTTGGGTAATGAGGCATAAGGCAGATAGCTGTGGCTTCAATTCACGATACGCTGGGAAAAATGATATAGTGAAGGAGTTTGTTTGAGAATGAACGAACTATCCCGAATCATTATAGAAAGATACTGCATGAGCCATAAATCGGCAAAAAGCAAAAGGCTTTCCTATTTACATGAATTATCGTATGATATGAGCGCCGTCGGAACAGATGACGACGCTGTCTTCCTTGAGCGCGCGATCGAAAGGGAAAAGGATCCCGAACTGCGGGAAGCCTTGCAGGATCTGGATGATTTCCTGTTCGGGTTGTGAAACAAAAAGCGCACAAGCAAGAAAGGCGACAGTCTTCGCCCATTCGGCCGGTCTTCTTTAACGAATACACAAGCCTGATTTCTCTTGAAATGAAGCGGGAAAGCAATTATAATCGCATCAAAAGAACGGACACACGGAGGCGTTTCAGATGGGGACCTATTTGAATCCGGGTAAAGCGGCTTATCAGATGGCTGTAAATTCTGAAATCTTTGTAGATAAAACAGAAATGATACAGTATATAAACAGCGTTGTAAATACACAACAGCGCTTTGTCAGCGTTTCCCGTCCGCGCAGATTCGGCAAGACAATTGCCGCGGATATGCTCTGCGCCTATTATGACAGATGTGCGGATAGCCGTGACTTATTTGAAAAACGAAAGCTGGCGCAGAACACAGGCTGGGACGAGTGCCTTGGGAAATTCGATGTTATACGGCTTGTGATGACTGATTTCTTTAAGCTTGGCAAGACGCTTGAAGACGCGTTGGCTGCAATAAAAAAACGTGTGCTGCTCGAGCTTGAAGAAAGCTACCCGGGTACGAAATATGATGCGAGTGATTTTCCATACAGTCTTGACAGGTTTTACAGGAAATCCGGGATACCCTATGTAATTGTCATTGACGAATGGGACGCGGTGTTTCGCATCTGGAAGGATAACAGTGAGGCCCAGCGTCTCTATCTTGATTTTCTCCGTGACTGGCTGAAAGACAAGCCGTATGTAGCCCTTGCGTACATGACCGGCATCCTGCCGATCAAAAAGTACGGCCAGCACTCGGCCTTGAATATGTTCACGGAATACTCCATGATGGCCCCCCGCCAGCTTGCACCATACACCGGTTTTACGGAAGAGGAAGTAGAGAATCTGTGCAGCAGATATGGCCGGGATTACGCCCGCATGAAGGACTGGTATGACGGATATGTAGTCAGTGACATCATACCGCCTGATCCAAATCATGAAGAACTGAAAACAACAGGTCAATCACCGACGGCGAACAGATATGCGCTGTACAGCCCGCTCTCGGTCGTGGAATCCATGACCACTGGCGTTATCAAGGACTATTGGAACAAAACCGAAACCTATGAAGCGCTGGCGGAATATATCCGAAAAGATTACGACGGCCTGAAGGAAGCGGTAGCGCTGCTCATGGACGGCGGACGGCTGGCTATCGACACTTCAACCTACGAGAATGACATGACCACGTTTACAGGCCGGGATGATGTACTGTCGCTCCTGATCCACCTGGGTTATCTCGGCTTTGACGATGAACGAAGCGAGGTCTTCATACCCAACCGTGAGATCCTGGATGAATTTAAGACCTCCACGAAGGGAAAGGAGTGGGTCAGCACCTTCAAATCCTTTGAGACTTCGCAGGAGCTTCTGGAGGCCACATGGAGCGGCGATGAAGAAAAGGTGGCGGAGCTGGTCGAGGATGCGCATAATCAGGCCGGAAACAAGACCTACCACGATGAAGCTGCCCTGAGCTATGGGATCCAACTGGCCTATTATGCTGCCAGGAAGTATTACACGACGATACTTGAACTGGACACGGGCAAGGGCTATGCGGATGTGGTCTATCTGCCGGCGCCTCAGTATGCTGAAAAGCCCGCCCTGCTGATCGAGTTGAAATACGGACACAGTGCGGACATCGCCATGGATCAGATCAGGCGGCAGAAATATCTTGACAGGTTTGAACACTATAAGGGAAACATCCTTGTGATCGGCATCAACTATAACCGGGACCTGCCTTCTGATGATCCCAAATTCAAGCATCACAGCTGCAGAATAGAGAAATGGTGAATGATTTGTAAAGGACCAAATTTATAATAAAAGTGAAGGCATCGAGACGGAAATCGGCTTCATGCGGGGCGACGCAGGCAGAGACGGCAGGCTTACCCAGCACGAGCTGTTCATGTACATCAAGAACTGCGAGGACACGATGGAGGGCGGCATCGTCCAAAACGCGTAGACCTATCCGCTCAACAGCGAGTATGTGCCGTTCATAAACTAATGCTTATGGGTATTCGTCACGCTTTATGGAAGCAAGACGATACAGAGCGTGCGAGGACGACATTATGCCCGGCGGGCTTCGCCTCACCTGACACATATTTTGCTCGGAATTCATTGTCTGCTTTCTGTCAGGGAATAGTATGAATGCTCTGGAACTGGCAGGCAAAACCATATACAAAGATGTATCAAAGCATTAAGGCGTCTGGAAACACATTGACACGGGTTTCCAGACGCCATTTATTGAAAACGCTTGCATCAAGTTATACTGTTCTGATAGTAGGGATAGATTTCACGAAATTATCGAACGCCTTGAAGCCCTCTGCAACTTGGGTGGCCAATATCTCGAAGCCTATGCACTTCTGCCTTACGTCTTTGGATTCGCCGAAGAAAAGGATCTGCGAAGTTTGGCAGAATCAGCAGCATCTTGCTATGGAGATGTTAAGAAGTCTGGGAATGACTGTGCCTTACTTGGGGTCATTCTGCTGCTACTCATGGGAGAAATACCCAGCAATTTCGCTAATACTCTATGTCTTCTGACTACGGGATATGAGAACCAAGACTGCTTGTTGAAGAAACGTGTAAAACCTGCTTTCAATAAGCTTTTTCTGAGAAAGGCATGCTAATGGGACCAGGAAAGCTTGACAGAGAAGAACTCTGACGCTATAATGATACATAATGACGCAAAAATGAAACTTTTACGACGGAGGTGTATTGTTCGTGAAATATGAAGATGAGCGCATATCAAATGATGACAGCCTCAGCTTGAACAACACTTCTCACCGACTCTTACAGGGTCCAACTTTTCGGAAGCTGAAAGAGTTCTATGCCAACAGTTGGAAGGACCCGGAAAACGATGAATACATGTATAGGGTGTATTTCGCCCAGCAGAGTTCAAATATAAATGCACTTGTATATAAATTATATTTGGAAATAGCCGATGAACAGGAACTTTATCGGATAAAACGAGTGCATGACAATACATTTCTCACACAGCACGCTATGTACGGAAAAGCACGTGAACTTGCCGCTTATTATTCCAGATACAGGCACTTCCCCAAAATACTAATGGTTGATGAACTGCTTATTACAGGGCGCAATATTGCGGAGTTCCTGTATAAACTGTTGAATATGATTTTCACGTGTCTCGAACGCGATTATGCAAAATTCCATTATAACTATCGAAGAGTGTATTATGCCCTTCTTGATGCAGCGGATATTCTCGTTTTTGCACAGAGCAAAGATCCAAAAATACTCGATGAACAGATTCTTGATCGCATTAATACTAACTGTACGATGGAGACGGCGGAGTGGCGCGCCTATGTGCAGAGAATCACTGAGATCATGACACGTACTCATTTTGTTGAGAATACATCGTTTACACCATCTTTTTTGATGGAACTTGATATGTATAGATCTTCTGTTCAGCGAAATGCAGAATTTCCAACTGAGTGGAAGCGCGGAATATGGCGATACCGCAGAAAGGACACAACAATATGGCAGAAAAGTTTCTTTAATCATGAAGGCAAACTTATAGCCCAGGCTGCAATTCGGTGTACGGTCTATCTGGATGAGAACACAGTTTCGCTGACTCCGTATCTCTTCAGAATGCGCGGCTCAGAGTTTGACCATTTTCATCTTCGGCATCATTTAATAGATTTTTTCCACACTTATGATCTATTTATGCTTGCAGATATACTTGATGACGATTCGGTATACCAACTTTCCTCACAAATGCTTGTGTCAACTTTAGATTCCATCTTTGTATTCTTTATGTTTCTCTCAGATCAGCTAGCAGGTATTGGCTTAAAGGTCCAGGACGACCTCGATAGGGTTGGACAGTATTTTGACAGCTGTGCCAACATCAACGGGGAATTGAAAATGCTTACTGAGATGAATAACAGGGGAGCGAAGATAAGGGCGCAGTTGTTCAATATCATAGAAGAGGACCTGTCTTATGCTGCCCCGGGTGATTATGAGTTCTCTTTGCGCATGGATCGGCACCAGCGTGACAGTTATATCCTTGCGGCGGAAAAGCTGCTTTTCCGTTGGGATCTCCAACAGCAGGAGAACAATCTCTATCGCCGAATCAAACAGATTGACTTTGAACCATGGAGCAGTTTCCGCGATGACCTGTTCGGGCTTAAACAATATCTGGAAAAAGTGAAAGTGCCGGGAATGTCTTTGACGGAAAGAATTGGAGCGCTCCTAGTTGAATTGCAGTGGGGAAACGTGGTTTTGACTATGAGTGATAAGGAGAGCGGATGCTTTTATCTGAAGGTTAACGAAAACACAGGCATCACCGGGATCATGCACTATTACCGTTTTTTGCCGGCGCTTGCTCTGGTGGAAGAGGTATGCGAGAAAAACGGATTATCTGCCAAAAGCAGGATACGGCGCTTTGGAGCATATCTCGATAAAAAAGAGAATCGGGATTTGTATGAGTTGTTATTTGATTCTCTCTATGACGAGCTTTCAAGAGCAGGACTACGGTTTGGCGATTGGCTCAATTTGTCCATTCACCGTTTGGATCGGCCAAGACCGGAACGCAATGTTCGCTCTTGTCAAGAGTGGACAGGAAGAATGTGGCCTGAGGAGGAATTGGATGCGATCCACAGTTTTTCATCAGGAGAGTATATTACCTGGGAGACTGAACAGAGATACAATTATTTTTTGGATGCGATCCGTTTCTTCAAAGACTGAATATTCCACGTTTACTTTGAAAATGCGGAACTTTTTTAGGAAGATGGGCAGGAGAAAGAAAATGGGAACAATCGATTCAAATACGGTGATCCATATTCTCGCACAGCATGACAATCGGCTGGCTGATGATCAGAATATTCTACAGGAGGACCATATTCTAACATCTGTATTTCATAACGCACTGACTGCGCTCAAGGATATTCTGGATAGGTCGGACAGCTTGGTGTCAAACCTGAATGAAATCTCCAAGCGCAGAGCGCTGTACGGTTACGGGTCAAACATTATCGCGTTTTGCGCGCCGCGCGGTCAGGGAAAGACAAGTGCCATGCTTTCTTTTTCCCGTGCCCTTGAAAACTGCCACAGGGGAATGGAACAATCACGGCAGCATGAGCTTTGGAAAGAAGTCACAAAAGATCGGAATTTCCATGTTATGCCCCCGATTGATCCGACATTGCTCAGTGACTGCGAGAGCGTGATTGAATTGATTCTTGCATGGCTTTTTCAACAGATCAATGAGTGCTGGAAGAAGAACGCCATAAGTTCTCAGGATGAATGTGAAAAAATCAGACTGTTAGAGCACTTCCAGAGCTGCCGCCAATGCCTCTACCAGCGCAAGGGCGGGAAGGGAAAGGATTTTGATGATTTGGGCGCCTTTTTACAATCCGGCAATGTATTTGATCTGAAATACCATCTGTGCGAGATTATTGAAGCTTATTTCAGGCTTAACAAGGGCAGCGCTCCAGGCAATAGTTATCTGATTATCCAGCTTGATGATACGGACATGCAGCTTGAAAACGCTTATGATATTTTAGAGGAGGTCAGGAAATATCTTTCTGTACCGTGTACAGTTGTTCTCATGGCAACATATTTGCGGCAACTCAGGCTGCTTATATCAACACACTATGAAAAAATGTTCGGCTCCGAATCCAGTCAGGGCTTCGGCATGGATACGCCTGCCCTGATGGCGGCACGCTACATTGATAAATTGATACCTGCGTCGCAGACAATACATCTCACGTCAATTCGCCGCCGACGTGAAGTGACAGGCTTGTTTCGTACCCGGGAGCTGGTGGAATGCGGGGAACAGGTTCCCGCATATAATGATGTCGATATTGAAGTTCCGCTCATGGATGTCATTTATGAAAAAACCGGGCTCGTTTTTCTTAAGCACAAGAGCTATTTGAATAATTTTTTTCCGCAAACGCTCCGCGGGTTAACACATCTCTGCCATATGCTGGATGCTATGGAAACACCAAAGAAAACGGAGCGTCCGAAAAGATTGGATAAAGAAGAGCTGGAAGAATACTATAAAAGTTATATTGAATACAAAAAGAAACTACAGGATAACCTGATTACCTTTGAAAGCTATTTTTATAACGACTGGTGTCCCGGGCGGCTGACAGAAAGAGATCAGAGAATAATTCTGTCCCTCCACAGGGCTTATCCTGCGATTCAATTGAACCTTACAGTCAATCTCTTGGACAATCGGGTACAAAACCGGCCTGAGCGGAGAAAAATTGATCACTATTCATATTTGGATGTACTCGCCTATATATCATATTTTAATAACAACGCACAGAGCATGGAGGACTATGCGCTCCTCTTTGCCCTCAGCGTCCACTATTCTATTCAAATCAACAAGCTAATCAATGAAGATGAGATCGACAGCTTAAACAGTAAAATAGCAGCTTTCGATGATAATCCTACGGTCGAGATGGAAGAGCCGCTGATTATGGAATACAAGCGGATGAAGGATTTTTTCAAAGCGATACTGGATAGACAGGATTTAAAAAAACCGACCGTTAAAGAATACCAGAGCTTGGCAAAAGCGGAGAATATTAGCCGGATGGGAGAAGACGCCGCACGAGAAGCCTTCAATCGGTTATTCTGCTTCCTCTGCAATATTTTTCAATATAATTTTAGAGACATCACGTTTCAGAGCCGAGAAGCAAAGGAAGAGACGGCATGCATTATTTATAAGCATGTTGCCTATATCTGCGCAAATTGCGAGGTTCAACACGCGATCTTACATTATTACATAAAAAAACAAGAGGACGAAAGTAGAAAGAAAGGCGCTTACGACAGGGAGAACGAGACCGATCCGATTATTAATCTCCTGAGAAATGTGAAAAAAGCCAGCGGTATCAGCGTTGGCGAAAAAAGTATCCTTGATGCTCTGGATGATATAGAAAAGGATATCTCTACAGAAGAATCACAGGAAAAAATCAATAGAAGTGTTGGGAAGAGCGATTTGGGTATTGAAAATGGAGAGGATGAAACGGAAGAATTTGAGGAAGCTGACGTTTCGGAAGACGATGGAGAATCGCTGGAGAATAGCAGTAACCCGCCGTTTGAATCCCCCAAAATAAAAAATGTCAATCAATAAAGAGATTTACGCAAAGGCGATAGATATTCTTTTTCGCAGAAGCTCACCTGAACGTTTGATACAGCGATTGCTGAATGATTTTCGCCCAATAGACTGGGATTTTATCGCAATGCAGTTCCTGGATTGTGCGGCGGAAACACTCGAAGGCGCTTCATATGATGAGCAAATGCTTATCCTGGAGGAGCTGAAGAGAATTTGTGAAACCGAAAAGATCACACCTCTACCGCCTTACCCTGTTCTCAGCAATTTCGCGGATAATGTCATCAAATGGAAAGATGGAGTACCCGTTTGCAGGTGTAATCAGGCACTTTTATGGCGGAATGCGTATCTTCCGGTGGGACAGGATCTGTTCATCTGTGCTTGGCTGGCAGAACAGAAATTGGAAATGCAGGACATACACTTTTCATGGCCGGCAGTTATTTCCACAGATGATGAAATGCTTGGAAGACTGATTCGTGATGCGTCTGATAATCACCTTCATCTCTATGCAGGCGCACGGATATTTGATCTGTCCTGGGCAAGCCTGATGAATCATCCCTCCGAAATTGTTCAGACGGATAAACTGAATAAACTGCTGCAGGTGCATATCAGTCGGGGCCCCGATACAAATGTATGGCCCATGAGCCGAAAAATGATATATGCCGCATTTCTTCGCTGCAAGCTTTTTCAATTGCTTGAAGCAGGATCCCTGAATATCGGCGCCGAACTCAGAGCTTTTGATCGCGCTTATACGTCAGATGAGATAGAAGCCAGGAAGCTTGAAACGGAGCTTGAACGGCTGCGTTTCCTTTATGGGGACACATTTGCCCATCTGGAACAAGGCAATGTATGTCTTGATTACGCGTTTTCAAAGAAGCATCTTTCTGCTGAGAAGGAAAGAGACTTTCGCCTGCTGGCCGGCGAACGCATCTTGCTTTACCGTACGTTTAAGGAATCCGCTTCAGGACGCCTGAATCCTTTTGAACAGTGGGTTTTCTATCTGTATTTGCTTCTCAAGGCCCAACTGCGCGGAGAGCTTGTACAGGTCAACAAACAAACTGGCTTCCATAATTTTGCGCAATATGATGATCGCAAGAAAACACTTTGGAAAAAACACGAAGCCTACAAAAAAGAGAACCTGCGGCAGTCATTGAATGCCTCACTCAGAGAGTACAGGATTGCGGCTTTGGAGGGGAGATTGTGTCCGAAGAATTCCGCAGCTGAAGACATGCAGCTGATATACGGAATTGACAAAGCTAAGCTCTTTTTCGATCAGATAGATGATGAAACGCGCAATGAGTTTCGGAATTGGAATCCGCTGCTCGCGGTGAGCAGAAAAGGTGAAAATGATAACTATTGCTTTATCATGCACTTCCCGAAAGAAACGGATGAATGCGTCGACAGTTCATTAAAAGCCTATCCCCGATATCGGCATCAGAAGGCACGCGCCAACTACAGGATCCAGGCAATTGCGCTGGCAGAAGCTCTCAGCAATTCCCCGTATTTATGCGAGCGTATCCGTGGGATTGACGCATGTGCGCAGGAAATCGGATGCCGCCCGGAGGTGTTCGGGCCGACATTTCGTTTTCTGCGCTCTTTTAAAACTGAGTGGTATTATAGAAATCATTATGTGGAAAGTAGAACGCCCAACCTGGGGATTACATATCACGCAGGAGAAGATTTTCTTGAGCTGGCCGATGGGCTGCGCGCGATTGATGAAGCAATCCGTTTTCTGGGCATGAAGAAAGGGGATCGGCTCGGACATGCCCTGGCGCTTGGCATCCAGAAGAATGTGCATTATGCGCGAAAGGGCCAAGTTGCTATTCTTACAAAACAGGACTTGCTGGATAACTGCGTTTGGCTCATTTTCAGGAGTAAAGAATTGCAAATACGACTGCCAAAGACGCTTAAAAAAAGTTTGATCCAGGAGGCAAGAAGTTGTTTTTCACAGATTTACCCCGGTGTTGTCTTTCGTGTAAAGGAATACTATCACAGTATGCTCTTACGTGGTGATGATCCACGTTGCTATCGCAACCAAGCGTTTCAAAGAATAGTAGAATTGGATTATTTTGACCGTTTTCAGATAAATGACGCAGTTGAGCTCAGCCAATATCGCAAGAATACCATTGTGACGAAGTTTTACTTTCTATATCATTACTGGCTGGATGCCAAAAGAAAAGGTGAAGAAAGCGTTGTGTGGACGATTCCGCCTGGCTACCAGAAACTGCTTGGCAAAATGCAAAAGGCTATGCGGAAGGATATACACAAAAAAGGAATCAGCATCGAGTGTAATCCATCGTCTAATGTCCTGATCGGAACATTTGGCAGCTATCAGCGGCACCCTATTTTTTGCTTTAATAATAAAGGTATAAAATATAAACGCCAAGGACCGCAGATGCAAGTCTCTGTAAATTCAGATGATCCAGGTATTTTTGACACTTCGTTGGAATTTGAATATGCGTTATTGGCAAATGTTCTTCGTGAGAATGGCCACACGAATAAAGAAATAGAGAAATATCTGCGAAGAATTGTTGAAATGGGCAGGGATCAAAGCTTTATGTATTTGCCATGAGTGGATGGTCAAAAAGCAGTGTAAACACCGATATGGATGACTCTGCCAGCGGACAATGTGCTAATCTTTGCCAGCAAATATGAAACCGTACTGCCAAGCAAGGAGGCTCTGCAAAAAACTGCTTGCCGAATAGATTGCTTGAGGCTCATTTCGTGGTATAGTGATGCTTGTAGTTGAGGGAGAGCCCGATTTATCAGGCATTTTTCCTCCTTTCTCTCAACTGCCGTGTCACTTTGCCACAAATGAGCCGCAGTCAGGTGCAGTTTATGAGGGATAAATCCCTGTTGCAAACAACACCGGCAATGAGAAGTTGTATCTTCTCAACAACTATAATAAAACGGGACCTCTGCCGTGGCTGCTTTCCTCAAAAACAAGCCTGGCAGAGGTCCCAATTTCTTGACTTGCTGAACTGCACCGAATCCCGCAGCCCGTTGGTATTACTTGAGTTTCATTTGTTTCACTCAGCTCCACATCCCACTGGACAGCGGTCATGCCGAGAGAATTGACCGCCTTGATCACGTGATCGTCGTACTCCCCGTAAGGACAGCGGAACAGGGTTGGGCGCACACCGGTGATGGCTTCGATCTTATCGTTGCAGGCGGAGATGTCTGATGTAATCTCATTCGTACTGAGCGCGGAGAAGTGTGCATGGCTGGAGGAGTGGTTCATGACCTCGTTGCCTGCTTCTGCAAGAGCCTGGACGGATTCGGGGTATTTATCAACCCAGTCACCGACAACGAAGAATGTGGTATTCACACCGTATTGATCCAGAATATCAATGAGTGTCTGTGTATCTTCGTTGCCCCAGGCTGCGTCAAAGCTCAGGGCAACGATTTTTTCATCCTGCTGCACACAGTAGACGGGAAGCTCCCGCTTCGATGCCGAAACTCCAACCACCGCGGGTGTGTTCACTGCCCAGAAGATCAGCCCGACTGCCGCCAACATCATTAGTGCCTGCAATACTGCGCCGTGCCGACGCAGAATATGGTTGCTCTGCATGGTTCATCCCTCCTTCGTAAAAACATATGCGGAATGAACGCGGCTTACCCCATATAAGAAGGGAGCGTCAAACGGGAGGTCAAAACGGTATACCAGCAGGGAATAAAACCGTAGGCTGATACCGAGCCAGCGGCAAGAAAACGGAAAGCTCTTGAATAATGGGTCAAAAATGAATATAATACATATTACAATTCAGGCTGCTGAATCGCTTTTACCTATATAAAAAACGCTTAACAATGCACAGACAGCGGCAGACTTCATACAGAGGGGGTATACGACATGGCCGATACGGCTGAGATCGTTCTGGAGGTCAAGAATCTGGATATCAGCTTCCGCTCCGCCGGAGAGACAGTACACGCCATCCGCGGCGTAAATTTGATCCTGCGCAGGGGAGAGACGGTGGCCCTTGTGGGCGAATCCGGGTCCGGAAAATCCGTGACGATGAAGGCCGCCATGGGTATCCTGGCGGATAACGCGAAAATAAACGGCGGCAGTATCCTGTACCGGCCGGAGCCGGGCGCGGAGCCGGTGGATCTTCTGACAGCCGACCCCGCGTGGGTCCGGAAGAATATCCGCGGCAGGAGCATCGCCATGGTCTTTCAGGACCCGATGACCTCCCTCAATCCTACCATGACCATCGGCGCGCAGCTCGTTGCCGCCATCCGGGCGCATGAGACCGTCAGCCGCAAGGAGGCCCGGGACCGGGCGCTGAACCTGCTTGCCGAAGTGGGCATCACGGAGCCTGAGCGCCGGATGCGCCGGTATCCGCACGAGTTTTCCGGCGGCATGCGTCAGCGTATTGTGATCGCGATTGCGCTCTCCTGCAATCCGAACCTTCTGATCTGCGACGAGCCGACAACGGCGCTGGATGTGACGATACAGGATCACATCCTCGAGCTGATCGTGAGCCTGCAGGAAAAGCGCGGCCTGTCCGTCATTTACATCACCCACGATCTGGGCGTGGTGGCCCGCGTGGCAGACTATGTGAACGTCATGTACGCCGGGAAGATCATCGAGACCGGCACCATCATCGACGTGTTCTATGACCCGCGGCACCCCTACACCTGGGGATTGCTGTCGGCCATCCCGGACACGGAGAGCGGCGACACCCTCTATTCCATTCCCGGCACGCCGCCGGTTTTGACAAAGGAGCCTGTGGGAGACGCCTTTGCTCCGCGCAATCCCTACGCTCTGGAGATCGACTTCAAGGAAGAGCCGCCCATGTTCAAAATCTCCGAGACCCATGCCGCCGCGACCTGGCTGCTGGACGAGCGCGCGCCCAGGGTGCCGAGACCCGAGGCGCTTGAGGCGCGTATTCAGAAAATGAGAAAGGAGGCTGCGGACTATGTCAGATGAAAAGAAAAAACTGCTGGATGTGCAGGATCTGACGATGCGTTTCGGGCAGAACACCGTCGTGCGCAAAATCAGCTTCCATATCAACGAGGGGGAGACCTACGGCCTTGTCGGCGAATCCGGCTCCGGCAAATCCACCATCGGAAAGTGCATCATCGGCCTCAACAAGCCAAGTTCCGGGACGATCCGCTTCGGCAACGAGGTTTTGAAGCCGGGCCAGAATGTGCGCGAGATCCAGATGATCTTCCAGGATCCCATGGCCTCCCTCAATCCGCGCAAAAAGGTAAGCGATATTGTCGGCGCGGGGCTGGATATCCATAAGCTCTGCAAAACGCCGCAGGAGCGCTCCGAGCGCATCGGCACGATGCTCGAGCGGGTGGGCCTTTCCCGTGATCAGGGGGAGCGCTATCCCTCTCAGTTTTCCGGCGGCCAGCGCCAGCGTGTGGGCATCGCCCGCGCACTCATCATGAACCCGCGCCTCATCATCGCCGACGAGTGCATCGCGGCGCTCGATGCGTCCATCCAGGCCCAGGTGGTGAATCTCATCCGGCAGATCCAGCTGGAGACCGGCACCTCCTTCCTGTTTATCTCCCACGACCTCAGCATGGTACGCTATCTGTCCGACAGGATTGGCGTGCTGCACAGGGGCTTTCTGCTGGAGACGGGGACACCGGACGAGCTCTTTTCCCACCCGGTCCATCCCTATACCCGAAACCTGCTGGCCTCCAAGCCCTCGCCGAACCCCATCGTTCAGCTCCGACCGGAGACGCGCTACGACTATGAGACCTCCGGCATCGTGTACGAGAACGGGACCTGGCACACAGTTGATGGGAGCGAGACCCATCAGGTGCTCTGTACCGACATGGAATTTGAGAAATGGGGGCTCGGGAAATGAAAAGATGTCTGATTCTGCTGCTCCTGTGCTGCCTGCTACTGACGGGCTGTGCGGCCCGAACGGATTCCCTCAAGGGGCAGGAGCTGAATGTCGCGCTTTCGCTGTATCCCCTCACCATGGACGCGCAAATGCAGGTGGACGGGGGATCGGCGCAGTATCTCTCACCAATGTGCGGCAAGCTCTTCCGGCTTGACCCGGAGAAGGGCTATGTGCCGGAGCTGGCCGAAAGCTTTGAAATCTCTGAGGACGGCTGCACCTACACCTTCCGCCTCAGGGAAGGCCTCCGTTATTCCAACGGCGACCCCATAGACGCCCAGGATTTTGTCGATGCCTTCCGCCGCATGGCCGATCCTCTCACGGCAAGCAGCGCGATCTATCTCCTTCAGGATCTGTGCCGGTTGAAAAACGTGGACGCGGTCAACGCCGGAACGATGGAGCCGGAAAAGCTCGGCGCCTATGAGGCGGACGACCGGACCCTCGTCATCGAGCTGGAGCAGCCCTGCCCGTATCTGCCTTATGTGCTCGCCATGGAGCAGTGCTCCCCCTATAACCGCGCCTTTGCCGACGCGTGCGGCAGGGATTACGCCACAAGTCCCGAGACGCTGCTGTCCAGCGGCCCCTTTATCGTAGACCGCTATGAACCGCTGGCCGTGCAGGTACACTATGTAAAAAATCCCAATTACATAGACGCGGACCTTGTGAAGCTCAGCGGCATCACCCTTCGCCAGGTGAGCAATACACAGCAGGCGATGATGAGCTATCAGACGGGAGATCAGGACGTGATCGCGACCGGCGGAGAATACGCGGTCCTGTCCCAGGGCGACCCCTGTCTTCTCCAGACTCCCGGCGGCATGACCGCTTTTATAGGCGGCAACTATGAAAGCTGCAAGGCCTGGCAGAACCGGAACATCCGCATGGCACTCAGCTTTGCCCTCAACCGGGAGAGCATTGTGAAGGACTTCCTCCGGGCGGGATATACGACGAGCACAAGCGTTGTCCCGACGGGGATGTGCCGGGAGGCCGACGGCAAGGATTTTGCCGCCGATCCCGCACGGTACAAAGATACCTGCGCCTATGACCCGGAGCGGGCCGCGGAATACTGGAAAAAAGGCATGGAGGAGCTGGGAGTCCAGACACTTGAGCTGGAATTTCTCTCCGTAAGCGGCAACCAGAAGTTCGTGGAGATTTTGAAGGATCAGTGGGAGCGCACGCTGCCGGGCTTTACGCTCAACGCGCGTCTGGTCTCGAGCGCGCAGTTTAATGATCTGAGAGTCAAGGGAGAATTTGATGTCTATATGATAGCCTGGGGCGCGGACTATCCCGACCCGAACGCCTTCCTCGCCATCTTTGAAAGCGGCTCTCCCATCAATAATTCCCGCTACACGAACGCGGACTTTGATAAGCTCCTGCACGATGCGGCGCTGGAGCTGGATCCCGGAAAGCGCTTCGACATGCTGCATCAGGCGGAGGACCTGTTCATGGCGGATCTGGGCGCGATCCCGGTCTATGTACGAGGCGGCGCGTTTCTGATCAACGAGAATGTGAAGGGCGTGGCCCCGCATTTCAGCGGCATACAGCTCATGTTCAGTTTTGCGGAAAAGGAGGAGGCATGATTATGCGGAAATACATTTTCAAAAAACTCATGCTGTCGATCGTGACGCTCTTTGTGATCGTGCTCGTCCTGTTTTTGCTGATGGAGCTGATGCCCGGTTCCCCCTTCAATAACGACAAGCTGTCCGAGGCGCAGAAGGCTGCTCTTGCCAAGGCCTACGGTCTGGACAAGCCCGTGATGGTCCGCTTCTTCCTGTATCTGAGAAACATGCTCAAGGGCGACTTCGGCGTGAGCTATAATCTTTCGGTCAATACGCCGGTTTTGACGATGATCAAATCGCGCCTGCCCATCTCCATGCGCATCGGCGTGTGCGCCATGCTGCTGGGGAGCGTCTTCGGCCTTGCCATCGGCTTTCTCGCAGCGTTTCACCAGGGGAGGGCGGCGGATATCTTCTGCATGATCGTCTCCGTCATCGGCATCTCCGTCCCGTCGTACATCTTCGCCATCGCCCTGAGCTACTACGGGGGCTTCAAGTTCAAGTGGCTTCCGCTGCTCTATGATTTCCGAAATCCCGTCGTATCCGGCATCATGCCGGTGCTTTCCCTGAGCGTCGCGGTCATGGCGGTCATCGCCCGCTTTACGCGGGACGAGGCTGTCTCGGTCATGAAATCCGACTATGTGATGTTTGCCCGCAGCCAGGGGCTTTCCAATATGACACTGCTGTTTCGCTATGTGATCCGCAACTCCATGATGCCGGTCATCACGGTCATGACCATGCTGCTGGTCGGGCTTTTGACAGGCTCGCTTGTGACGGAGCAGATCTTCGCCATCCCGGGCATCGGCTTTTTGCTCTCGAGCGCGATCACCGCAAACGATTACAATGTCGTCATTACGCTGGGCTTTTTATATGCGGGGATCTATGTGATCGCCCGCCTCATCCTGGATATTCTGTACGGGATCATTGACCCGCGCGTCAGATTGGGGGGAAAATAAATGAATACCGATTTTCAGTTCCATGTACGAACGGAGGATTCCCTCGAGATCGACCACAGCTTTTCCGGCGACAGCTTTTTCAAGACCGGCGTCAAGCGCTTCTTTGCCCGCGGGAGCAATGTGTTCGGGCTGGTGCTTCTCTGCCTGCTGCTCATCATGAGCCTTGTAGGGCCCTATCTGAGCGGTCACAATTACGCAGAGCAGAATCTGGAGCGGGCAAACATGGCACCCCGCATTCCCGGCATCCTCTCGGGTGAGGAAACACTCTCCGGCACCGCCGGGGAGATCAAGGTCAACCGCTATGAAGAGCTGGGCCTTCAGGATGAATACTACCCTTTCGGCACCGACAGTCTGGGGCGCGATCTCTTTTCCCGCTGCTTCCAGGGCCTGCGCGTCTCGGTGCTGATCGCGCTGGCCGCCGGGTTCATTGCCCTTGTGATCGGCGTTAATTACGGCATGATCTCAGGCTATCTCGGCGGAAAGGTCGACCTCGTGATGCAGCAGATCGTAGACATCGCGGGCAGCATCCCGAGTCTTGTGGTCGTGACGCTTCTGATGCTGGTGCTCAAGCCGGGGGTCGGGACGATCATCTTCGCGCTCATGCTCACGGGCTGGATGGAGATGAGCATCATCGCGCGCACACAGGTGCTGCGCCTGAAAGATCAGGAATTTGTACAGGCTGCGCGCACCCTCGGCGCCGGAAACGGATTTATCCTGTTCAAGGAGATCCTGCCGAATATCACAGGCACCCTGATTACCCAGATCATGGTCTCTATTCCGGGCGCCATCTTTCTGGAAACCTTCCTGAGCTTTGTCGGCCTGGGCCTGCCGCTCGGCAGCTGCTCACTCGGCAGGCTCATTTCCGAGGGCTTTGAAAACTGTCTGCTGCATCCCTACAAGCTGTTTCCCTGCATGGTGATCCTGGTGCTGCTCATGATCGCCTGCAATCTGGTTGCAGACGGTCTGCGCGAGGCGTTTGATACGCGCACCGTCCGCTGAACACAAAGGAAAGGCCCCCTGCCGCAAAACGGAACGCGGCAGGGGGCCATATTCTTATGCGAAACAGTCACAGATGGCTGCGGTATTCGTTTGCGCTCATATCGGTGAGCTTTTTGAAAACCTTGGCAAAATGCGCGGGGTCGGCGTATCCGACCATTTCTCCGATGTCCCCGATCCTGAGGCTGGGATCTGCAAGCAGGCGCTTGGCCTCTTCGACGCGCAGAGAGTTGAGGATATCGTTGAAGCTCTTTCCGGCATAGCGGTTGAGAAGCTTGGACAGATGCCACTGGGAGACGTAGCAGGCGTCGGCAACCTCCGACAAGGTCAGCTTTTCGGTGAAATGCTGCTGCATATACGCGAGCGCACGCCGGACAAGATAGTGCCCCGCCTGCTGACTGTCGCTGTTTTCCTCCGCCGTTTCGGCGGGCAGAGCGCGAAGGCGGTCCGTCATGGCGGACAGGGCTTCCTTGATCTCATCGAGCTTTGAGGGCTTGAGCAGAAAGCGTGTGACTCCGAGGCGGATCGCCTCCTGGGCGTAGCTGAAATCCCGGTAGCCTGTCAGCACGGAGACCTGCATATCCGGAAACTCCGAGCGCAGACCCGCGAGCATGGTCAGACCGTCCTGGCCCGGCATGCGGATATCGGTGAATACAATATGGGGACGCAGCTCTCGAATCAGCTCCGCGCCGGAGACCGCATCCTCCGCAGTCCCCGCGACCTCGCAGCCATAATCCTGCCAGGGGATGACCCTGCGCAGCCCCTCCACGATCATGCGCTCGTCGTCAATGAGCACCACGCGATACATATCCTCACCTCCTTGCATTGCTCGCAGTTAATTTATTTTATCCTTTGACCGCGCCTGCCGTCAAGCCCTTGATGATATGCTTCTGCAGGCAGATATAGACGATCAGCACCGGGATCACCACCAGCACCACCGAGGAGGCCATGAGCCCGTAGTTGACACCGGCCTGTGAGCTGATCTCATTGAGCAGGCCCGTGATGGCGCGCTCCTGCGGGTAGCGCAGGAAGAAGGACTGGGTAAACAGATCGTTGTAGCTCCAGAGAAAGGCGAAGATCGCGACGGTTGCAAAGGAGGATTTGGCTGCCGGGATGATGATGTAGAAGTAGATCTGGAAGACGTTGCAGCCGTCGAGGTAAGCGCTCTCCTCCAGGTCGATCGGGACGGACTGAATAAAGCCCATCAGGATAATGATGGCAAAGCAGAGGTTTCCGGCGATCTGCGGCAGAATCACCGCGAGCAGGCTCAGCCAGCGGTTGCCGGTCCCGGCAATACCCAGCATGACCTCCAGGCGGAAGACCGGGATAATGGTGGAGAAGACGGGGAACATCATGCCCGCCATGATGAGACTGTAGAGAAAATCCCGTCCGCGAAAGCGGTAGCGCACCAGACCGTAGGCGGCAAGGCCCGCGATGATGACGACAAAGATCGTGACCGTGCCGGAGATGAGAAAGCTGTTGAAGTAAGCGTTTTTGAAATCCGCCCGCTGCCAGGCGGTGATGTAGTTATCCCAGGTGAAGGCGTCGCCGAGCGGGATCGAGAACGAATCCGAGAGGATGAGCCCCTTTTTGCGGAAGGAGTTGAGCAGCACCCAGATGAAAGGGTAAATCGTCGTCAGGGCCCAGAAGCTGAGAACAAGGTAGGTCAGCACGCGCGGTATTTTTTTGATTCCGGTATTCATGCCCGCACCTCCTTACAGATCATCCGAGGGCCTGAAAACGCGATTGGCCACATTGGAAAGCACCACGCCGAGCACCACGATCAGCACCGCGATGGTGGAGCCGTAGTCCACATTCATGCGGTTGAAGGTCTGGTCGTACATATAAGTCCCGGTGAGCCAGCCTCGATTTTCCGGCATGCCGGCGCCGAACATGACCCACGGCAGGTCAAAGACCTTGAGCGCACCCGTGATCGCCAGCACCAGACAGGTGCACAGGACGTTTCGCAGCAGGGGAAGCGTGATATAGCGCGTGCGCTTCCAGCCGTCGGCCCCGTCGAGCGCCGCCGCCTCGAAGAGATCGGGGGAGATGTTGTTGAGCCCTGTGACCAGAATGACAAAGTAAAAGCCCACATACTGCCACATGACCGGCATGAACATCGTAAAGAGAAAGTGCGCCTGATCCTTCCAGTCAAGCCACTGTACCAGCACTTTGCCGCTGGGCTTGACCTCATAGGGGAGCCTTCCGAGACTCAGGAGAAGCTGGTTTACCATGCCGCCCTTGTACAGAAAGATGAGGTTGAACATGAGGCCCAGGGCGGTCGCGGAGATCACGATGGGGAAGAAGTAGACCGTGCGGAAAAACTGTGCCCCGACGCGGATGGTATCCACCAGCAGGGCGAGGATCAGCGCGATGCCGACCTGGAAAACGATGGTACACAGGGTCAGCAGCAGGGTGTTCTGGAGCGCCGTGTGCATATAAGGGTCGGTAAAGAGCCGCCGGTAGTTTTCATACCAGGGCGTGTTGAGCCCCTGGGCCGCGCGCCCGAGCCCGCCGATTCTCATAAAGGTGTTGACGACATTCTGGAAAAAGGGGTAGTAGAGAAAGACGATCAGAAACGCAAAGGCCGGGACCAGAAAGACCAGCAGCGGCTTTTTGTTCTTATAGATCATGGAATTCATGGCTGCACCGTCCTATAGGCAGGATAGAAACAAGGCTGCTGCTTTCGCAGCAGCCTTGTGGGTTGCGTGTCGGTAAGGTTCAGTTCAGGGCAATGGCGGCGGCGACGGCGTCGGTCGCGCTCATCTTGCCGGTGACCACGTTCTGGATATTGCCGAAGAGGTCGGCTTTGGCTTCGCCTGTGATGGTGTCCTGCACGGCGCCGGCAATGGCGGTGATGTTGGCGTTGGCGTCTGCGGCGGACTGCTGCAGGGGATTGAGGCCCGCGGGCTTGGCACCGTTAATGAGCGCCGTGACCTCAGTGGTGACGAAGGTGCTCAGCACATCGTCGGAGGTGAGCTGGGAGACAAACTCCACGGCGGCCTCGCGCTTTGCGGGATCGTCCCAGGCCTTGCGGGTGATGAAGTAGCCCATGGAGATGCCGCCGATGGCCTCGGAGGCTTTGCGCTCGCCTTTGGCGGGGACATAGGAGATGGCGAAGTCATTCAGATCCGCCGCGTTCTCGGTGAAGTAACCGACCTTCCAGGAGCCGTCGATAAGGAAGGCGGCCTCGCCCTGGTTGAACATCTCGACGGTCTCGGCGTCGGAGGCGGTCAGGGTGTTGGCGGGGAAGTACCCGGCCTCATACAGGGCCTTGAAATCCTCCAGCGCGGCGACCCACTTGGCACCCGCAGCGTCGTCAGCGGCGGCGGGGATGTCGAGGTGATTTGCGACAGTGCCGTTATTCATGACCAAAAACTCAAACCAGTAGTGGGGGACCTCCACGAGAGAGCAGGCGATGGGGGTGTAGCCGTTAGCCTTGATGGTCTCGCAGTCGGCGAGGAACTGATCCCAGGTGTAGTCGGGACCGGGGACCTCGATGCCGCAGTCGGCGAGGACGGTCTTGTTGACGAACATGTTCTCCCAGTAGCCGTAGGAGGGGACCGCATACTGCTTGCCGTCGGAGGCGACAGCCAGCATACTGTCGCGCATGTTGGTGGCATAGTCCGGGTACTCGGCGCGGATCTCCTCGATGGAGACGACCTTGCCGGCGGAGATGAAGGGCTCGGCGTCGGCGTTGGTGAAGAAGAACAGGACATCGGGCTCGGAGCCGGTCTCAAAGTCGGTCAGGACCTTGGCCTTCCACTCCTCGTTGGAGGTGGCGGAGCCGTCGTTGACCTTGTTGCCGGTGGAAGCCTCATAGGCCTTGACAGCGGCCTCAAAATTGCCGCGGTTGCCGTCGTCGCCGCCGTAAGAGGTGACAACGTTCAGCGTCACGCCGTCGGCCCAGGCGACAGCGCCGAGACTCAGGACCATGATCAGGGCCAGAAGCAGAGCAAGCGCTTTTTTCATGATTACATTCTCCTTTTTTATAGTTGTGTTCGATGACATACCGTATGTAATGTCTGTGAGTATAGTATAGAAGAAATCACGGAAAAGCGTGAGATTCGTTCTTGCTTTTTCTTGTCTTTTCTTGCCGCCTTTCAAAATCGGACTATTTTGCCTCCGGGAAGCACACGCGGGCCAGCACACGATCATCGCCGGACTGGCAGAGTGTGAGGCTGCCCTTTTCGCCGTACAGGAGATCAAGGCGCTGCTTGACATTGCGTATGCCGACCTGCCCGGAAACCGCCGTGTCCGTGACATCGGAGGAGAGCATCTGCGAAATCTGCCTCAGATCATCGGTGCTCAGCGTGCCGTCGTGCTCGCACTCGAGAACGATGAAGCCGCTCTCCCTGCGGGCACGGATGGACAGCAGCCCGCCGTGCCGGGCGGTGAGATCGTGCTCCACGGCGTTTTCCACCAGCGGCTGAAGGATCAGGCGCGGCACCAGCGTGTCGAGCATTGTCCCGTCAATCTCCCGTTCGATCACGAGCCGCTCGCCCAGCCGCTCGCGGATGATGTACAGGTAGGCGTCCACATAGCTCAGCTCCTCCCGCAGCGGGATCTGTCCGCGCCCGTCCCGGTCGAGCGCCGCGTTGAGCATGACCGACAGCGCTTCGATCATCGCGCTGACGCGCTCGTCTCCCGCAAGCCGCGCCTCCCAGTTGATGACCTCCAGGGTGTTGTTGAGAAAGTGCGGGTTGATCTGTGACTGCAGGGCCTTGACGCGCGCCTGCTGGAGAGCCTGCTGCTCCAGGATGGAGCGCTCAAACTGGTTTTTAAGCTCGCAAGACATGCTGTTGAAGTGCCGGTAAATACGCTGGAACTCCAGACTTTCGGGGCTGTCCGCGATCTGATAGCCCCGCTCGCCGTTTTGCAGGCGGCTTGTCGCGTCCACCAGCACCTCCACGGGTTTTGTCACATACTTCCGAAACAGCAGGATCATCACCGCAAGCAGCGGCAGCACCAGCAGCACGACCGTGAGGATCGCGTTTTGCAGCCAGGGCATATCATGAAAAATATCAAACGGCGCAAGGCTTGCATCCAGCGTGAGGGTATGCTCGGGCAAGCTGCCCGTAAAATGAAAATCATAAGTGCCTGCAGGAACACCTTCTTGATTATGTAAACCATCCTCGTCCAGCACCAGATCATCCAGCGTCAGGCGCGCAGCACCGGGCAGGGCGTTCAGCGCGTCGGACAAAAGCTGCCCGTCCACAAGCTGCACGACGGTGGCATAGGGCTGAAAGCGGTTGTCCAGCAGATTGCGGGCGATATATAGATCATTATCCGCGGCGAAAAAACGGATTGCCGTGTCGGCGTCGTGCATGGCGTCAAGGATCATCGGCTCGGTGCTGTGGTGGTAGTTTCGCGGCAGGCTGTAGCCGCTGATGCCGCTGCTCATTACATAGGGGTAGATGCCAATCTCTTCCCAGAAGCTGATGAACACGGCCTTGTACCGCTCCTCACGCGCGAAGCTCTGGGCAAGGTAATCATTGACGCTGCGGTACAGGGCAGCCTTGTCCCCATCCTGCTGCCAGGCGCGGTAGGCTGCGCGGACGACGCCGTCGTAGCTGACAGACTTGGAATCGGTAAAGGCCAGGTCAAGATGCGTCTCAAGCTGCCGGAGGGTATAGCCCGCGTCGGTCTCCAGCCGCCGGGTCATCTCGTTTTCGTAATTCAGGCGCAGCAGAAAACCGGCGACGGCCACGATCATCACAATCGGTACGACCCAGCAGATCAGGATCGTGATCACCAGTCTTGTACGGAGCGAATGCAGCGGCTTTCTGTTCGGGGCCATGGGAAGACCTCCCTTGCTTTACGCGCGGAGAGCCACGGCTCTCCGCGCAAGTTTACAGTTCCAAAAGCGTCCGCCAGGCGGCAATCAGCGCGTCGGCGCGCTCGTCGGTCTCCGCCTCGGCGGCCATGCGCAGCAGAGGCTCAGTACCGGAGAAGCGGCAGATCACCCAGCTGCCGTCGGAAAACCAGAGCTTCACGCCGTCGCTGCGGTCGATTTTCTCAATGCCGTCAAGCGCGGGCAAAAGCTCCTTTTCAAACAGCAGGGCTTTCAGCTCCTCCTTGCGCGCGGGGGTCATCTTGAAATCGGCCTCGCGGTATCGGAGCTCCCCATAGCTGTCGGTGATCTCTTTATAGAGCTCGGAGATGGACTTGCCCGTCACGGCCAGCATCTCGGTCAGCAGCGTTGCGGCATAGATGCCGTCCTTGCCGGAAATATGCCCGCGCACTGCCATGCCGCCGGAGCTCTCGCCGCCGATCACGGCGTCGGTCTCGCTCATTTTGGCGGAGACGTACTTAAAGCCCACCGGCACCTCGTAGCACTGCTGGCCCAGGCCTGCCGCCACGCGGTCAAGCAGATGGGTGGTGGAGTTGTTGCGCACACAGGGCCCCTGCCAGCCGCGGTATTTCACAAGGTAGTAATACAGCAGCACCAGCAGCGTGTTCGGGTGGATGAAGCCGCCCTTTTCGTCGATGACGCCGAGCCGGTCCGCGTCTCCGTCGGTTGCAACGCCGAGATTGCAATAACGGTCGGTGACATAGTTTGAAAGCTGCACAAGCGTGTGTGCGTTCGGCGCCGGGAGCTTGCCGCCGAAGAGCGTGTCATGGCGGTCATGGATGACCTCCAGATCACAGCGGCAGGTCATCAGGATCGTGCGCAGGCAGGTCTGACTCACCCCGTACATGGGGTCGAGGGCGATGCGAAGCCGGGCTTGCTTGATGGCCTGGGTGTCCACCAGGGCCAGGATGCTGTCGATATAATCGTTGGCGGTGTTGTCCTCCCGTACAAGCCCCTGCCGCAGCGCTTCGTCATAGTCGATGCTCTGTATGGAGGTCTCATCGACCTCGGCGATCTCCGCCTCGATGCGGTTCGTGACGGACTTGTCCGCGTCACGACCGCCGGCGGTGAAGAGCTTGACGCCGTTGTAGATGGCCGGGTTGTGGCTTGCCGTGACCATGAGGCCGTAGGGCATGTTCCTGGTCTTGACCGTGTACATGATGAGCGGGGTAGGGGAGGAGCGGTTGATCATCAGCACACGATAGCCGTTTGCGGCCAGTACCTCCGCCAGCCAGTGGGCCGACTCCTTGGAGAGAAAGCGCCTGTCATAGCCGATGCAGAGCTGTGAGCCGTTTAAGCCTTCCTTATCCATCAGACGGCAAAGCCCCGCAGCCAGCAGGCGCAGATTTGCTTTTGTAAAGCCGTCGGCGATGACTGCGCGCCAGCCGCCCGTTCCAAATTGCAGCATGTTTGTTCCCCCTTATCCCATGATGACTTCCACACGGCAGCTCCCGCCTGTCGGGAGCACCGGTATTCTGTTTACCTCTTCTCCGTCGACCCGGATCGAGCGCACGCCCTTTTCCACACCGTCCGGATTCTGCACATGGATCTCATAGACCGCGCCGCGCCACACGCGGGTAACGGAAAACTCTCTCCAGTCCGCCGGAATACAGGGGTCCACCGTCAGCCGGTCAAATTCCGGCCTCACGCCCAGCAGGTATTGCGTGGCGGCATAGTAGGCCCAGCCCGACGAACCCGTCATGAAGGGATGGTGAGCCCGACCGAAAGCCGTGTGGTCTTTCCCGGCGATAAACTGGCAGTAGGTGTACGGCTCGGCCCTGCGGACTTCGATCCTGTCATTCTGCAGCGCGGGGCAGAGGGCGTTGTAAAACTTCATGGCGCGGCTGCCGCGGCCGAGCTTTGCCTCCGCCACCCAGGCCCAGGGATTGGGATGACTGAAAACAGAGCCGTTCTCCTTGAGTCCGGGATAGACCCGCGTCACAAAGCCGATGCCGTCGTCGGGCTTTGTGTAGCTGGGGGCATTGAGCATGAGGCCGTAATCAGTATACAGGTATTCGTCCACGCTGTCCATGGCGGAAATGCCCTGCTCACGGCTTGCGGCATCCGAGATCACTGCCCAGGTGTTGGACTCCATGTGTACGCGGCCTTCTGTGTCGGCCTGCGTGCCGATTTTCCGGTTGTCGGCGGTGATGCCGCGCAGGAACCATTTCCCGTCCCACAGCACATCCCGGCAGGCGCGCTTCACCTTTTCGGCAACTTTGCGGTAATGGGCGGCGTCTTCCGCCCTGCCAAGGTATTCCGCCAGCTCGCAGAAGTTCTTGAGCGCCCAGAGATGCAGAAAGCTCACCATGGCGCTCTCCCCGCCGCCGAGATTCAGGCAGTCGTTCCAGTCGGCGCGAAGCCCCTTGCAGATGCCGTTTTGCCCCACCTGACGCCCGGAGAAATCCAGAATGCGCCTGAGATGTTCATAAACGCTCCCTTCGCCGCCGTCGGCGTAGGCGACTGTTTCATCAAGAAAACCGAACTCTCCGGTCTCCCGTATATATTGTACCACAGAGCTGACCAGCCATAAAGCGTCATCTGCGCAGGCATCCTTCAGCCCGTGGACGATCTCGCTTTTATCCGGCGTGGGGATCACGGTGGGGGACTTGAAGGCCGGCCGCTCTCCTTCCGGCTCAAACCATCGCGGTTCAAACAGATGCAGGCCGTAGCCCTCCCGAGTCAGCGCACGCAGGAGTTCCACCAGGCGGCTGCGGCACTTTTCGGGATTGGAGTGGGGGACCATCATCGCGTCCTGTGCCGTGTCCCGGTATCCGAGCCCGACCCGCCCGCCGACCTCGATAAAGGAGGTGAAGCGGGAGAACATGATGTTGATCTCGCTCTGGTAAAGGTTCCAGATATTGAGCTCGGTGTTCATCCCCTCATTCGGCGTCTTCACCTGCAGACGCGAGAGCTTTTCATCCCAGAATCGGGCAAGGCGCGCAAAATCCGCGTCCGCGCGCACGGCGGTATACTTTTCTCGCATGGTCTTCCCGGCCTCGATGCCGCCCTCACCCAGCAGAAAGATGAGCCGTGCCTCTTCACCGGGCCGGAGCGTCAGTGTTTTCATGAGACAGCCGCAGTGATTCCCGCCCTTTTCAAAGCTTCCCGAGCAGCGGCCGGACTCCACCGCGAGCGGATTTTTCTCGGTGCGGTAAGGGCCGAGAAAGCTGTCGCGCAGACAGTCGAAGCCGTCGGGCATGAAGTCAGCGGTAAAAAACTGATAGCCGTCCTCTTCGTAGTACAAATCGTGTTCGATCACGCCGTCGGCATAGCGGCTGCCCGCGGCGTAGAGACTCATCTGAAAGTTCTGGTTGTCCATCGCCACGTGGTGAAAGCTGAACTCCAGGTAGGAAAACACCGAGAGCGTCCGCCTGCATCCGCTGTCGTTTCTCAGCCGCAGGTCCCAGATCTCCACCGGATCATCCATCGCGACAAAAAGCGTCTGCTCGGCGTCGATGCCGCTGTAGTCGCTGCGGTACTTCACATAGCCAAGCCCGTGGCGGCAGGAGAAGTGCTCCTTCGGCTTGCCGACCGGCTGCCACGACACCGACCAGTAATCCCCATTCTCCGCATCGCGCAGATAAATATAGTGCCCCGGCCCATCCATCGGGACGCCGTTCGGCCTAAAGCGGGTAATGCGGTGGTATTCCGAGCTCTTGTAAATCAGATAGCCCCCGGCGGTGTGATTGAAGACGCCCATCATATCCTTTGTGCCGATATAGTTCGTCCACGAGACCGGAAGATCCACCCGGTCAATGACATACTCGCGCTGTTCGTTATCGAAATGTCCGTACTGCATAGCTTGCCCCTCCCCTTGTTTTCTATATTATACAATGGAATGCCGGATAAGGGTTAGATTCATTTCTGCTTCTTCTTGTCAAATTTTGCTGTACAGGTTCCGTCAGACTTTTATGGAAGCGGTCTCGCCCCGGCATGTTTTATCTTTAACCCGCAGACGGAAAACCGGACATCCTTCAAGCCTGACGGTCTGGGGGCAGACGCCGGCCCAATGGGAGCAAGCCTAAAAATGCAATAAACGCACGTATCCCCGGCGACTTCGTCATATACATACGTTTTCGCCGGGGATTTTTGTGTAAATTCAGATTGTTCGTGCGGGCTGCCGAGGCATCGGCTCCTGCAGCGGCAGCCGGTTTTTTTTCACAGTCCCGTCTCTGTGCGCCCGCTATCTTATCGGTACAAAGGCATAGCCGTGGGATGAGGCAAAAGTTTCGGCCGTGCTTGGCGTTGCAGAGGAGGCGCCCAGAACTGTAATACCTTTCAGATCTCCAAACGCGGTAGAATCGATGTCCACTACACTTGCGGGGATATAGATGAACGCAAGCTCGGCACATTCGGCAAAGGCCATCGGTCCAACGGCAACGGCGTTTTCCGGCAGCACCGCAAAAGAGAACGCACCTCCGCTGAACGCCTCCTCGCCGATCTGAGCAAGCGCGGAGGGGAGCACAAAGTCGGGCACGGCCCACCGGGCGTAGATCGTCGTGTCAGCGGTAACGGCGGTATCAAAATCGAAAAGTGTCTTGAATCCGCTGTCCGCATACCAGCCTGTGAACCAAAACCCATCCTTTTCCGGATTGGATGGTTTCGCGGCTTTATTGCCGTAGATGATACTCTGCTGCCTGACCGCGCTGCCGCCGCCCGTATCGAAGCTGACAGTATAAAACGGCCGGAGCGTGAAACGACCGAGACGGGGAGTGGAGGCGAAAGCAACAATACTGTCATTCGATGCGGTCAGCATACCTGCATCATCGGCAAAGCCTCCGCCGGTGCGTGTGTAGGCAAGCTTTCTTCCGGCCCAGCTGTCGGGAACCGGGAGGGTGAAGGAGAAAGCATAGTCGGGGCTGAGATGTGACTGAGCCACAAGTGCCTCTTTGACTTTTTTGCCGTCCTTATACGCAGCAACAGAAACTGCTACGTCGAAGGTACTCTTACTTGCGTTCGTGTCGCCGCTGACTGGCGAATATACGATAGAGACCCGAAAGCTGTCGATATCGTCAGCACCGTTGGGCATATGCATGGCCAGCATTTTCAGATAGCTTTCCAAATCAATAACTGCGTCTTTTAATGAGGCGGGCGTACTGTTTACGGGAATTGAAAGTATATCATCGGAAACAGGTACGCCGTCATAGTTGTTTCTCGGCAGCGGATAAGAATCGGCAAAATCAACATTGTTATATTGATCGCCGATTGTGGAGACGCCGTTAAGCTTATGGTTTGTGAGCCAGTAATCGCTTCCTTTGAGATAATAGAGATAATTTGACCTGTGATCATGATCCCAGGTTGAATCCAACTCGTAGTAGCTTCCGTCCAGCGCGGCAATATTCCAGGCATGGGTCATTGCTGAGCTTGTGATAATACGGGTATCGATTCCCGCACTGAGGCAAAGCCGATAGAAGGCTGCGGCATAACCCTGACAGTATGCAAGATGATTGATAAGTGCAGAATAAGCCGTGCGCTTAATGTCCCCGGTACCTCCATAGGAAACATTTGTACAGAGATAATCATAAATCGCGCGTATTTTCTGAGAGGCGTCTTTGTTATCCAAATCCAGCTCTGCAAGGATACTGTCTACAACAGGTGTAAGCTCCGCTTCCTGCTGTGCATTGGTGAAGTGAAGAAAAGAAAAAGGTATCTGATAATAATACAGTCCATCCTTATTGCCAAGATATGAAAATGAAGTAACTTTGAATCCGCCGTATTCGTAACGGAGATAGTCGCCTTCCGTTGGATTGCCGGTGTGCGCGATTGCAAGAGACCAGATAAGGGACAGCTTTTCAGACAAGCTGTATGTATTCAATTCATAGTCGCTGCATAAACAAAGCGTTGCGGTATCCTGGAAAGCCGCGACTTGTGAACGCAGGAACAAAGCTGCCTCCTCGTCGGTGTCAAAATATATGTTATTTTTCCAATAACGCTGCGCGTTAAATCTTTTATAACTGTTGGCTTCTACCGTGACCAGCTCTCGCAGCGCTTCCTCGGCGGCTGCCGCCTGCTCGGCCGAGACGTCCGGAATGTCCGCCTCCGTTATGATACCCTCATATACAGGATCGATGTATGTAAACGAGAAGCTCTTGATCTCAACGACCGGCGTCAGGTCGATCGGGATGATAAGTCGGACTGCTTCATCTACACTGAAAGCGCCGTCAAAATCCTCATATTGTCCATTTTCGTCGTGAAAGTGATAAAGGTATTCGCCGGGATTGAGCAGATAATGCCCATACAGTGCAGAATCTGTCCCGCCTTCCATGATCGGGGCGCACTCATTTCCGGTCTCGTCCATGACATGGAGACCGGGAAGCGCGCTCTCGTCAATACAGTCGAACAAGACCGTAACGGACGGGATGTCGCTGCTCTCGGCAATGGCGGCGGGGCCGAGAACCGCGCACAGTATAAAGCATAAAAGCACAGTCAAAACGTTGCGCAGCTTGCTGGACATGGTATTCCTCCTGGTAATAAACGCCGGGTACTTGTATACAAAAAATCAATATAATTATAACACATAGAAGGAAAGATGCAAGAAAAAGTCCGGCATTTCTGTAAATTTACTATTGATGGATTGAGATCGGTATGCTACAATAGCTAAGAATACGGATTTTTAAGTCACTTTCAGAAAAACATTCCTGAAGCATAGGGAAAATCTATACCTGAGCACAAACAGTAATGCCTTCAAAGGCTGCACTGTAAGAGGTTTTATAGTTCATGAACAACATTAAACACCATCTGAAGCATTGGCATATCATGGCCATCTGCCTGATGATCTGTGATGCCCTCTCGATCCACCTGGCCTATTTTGCGGCACTGTGGCTGCGCTTTGATACACAGTATTCGCATATCCCCGGCAACGTTTTTCATACATACTATTCCACCATCACGGTGTATACCATAATCGCAATCTGTCTGTTCTGGGTCTTCCGTATGTATCGGGGTATGTGGCGCTTCGCCAGCTACACGGAGCTGGTGCGTACATTTGCAGGCTCTGTGACAGCGTCGCTTCTTTATAGCGCCTTTGTGAGCGTATTTTTTAAGAGAATGCCCCTTTCCTATCATGTTTGGGGCGGCGGCGCCCAGTTTGTGCTGCTGCTTGCACCGCGGTTTGCGTACAGGCTGCTCCTCTTTTATAAAACCGCGGCATTTAAAAATGCTGAAAATACCGGCCGTGTGATGATCGTCGGCGCTGGCTCGGCGGGGCAGATGCTTCTGCGGGATATCTCCACCTCTTCGGAATTGCATGACCGCGTCGTCTGCATTATAGACGATAACCGCAACAAATGGAATCGCTATATTGACGGCGTGCCGATCGTCGGGGGCCGGGAGGATATCCTTTCCGCCGTCGAAAAGTACAAGGTCACCAAGATATACTTTGCCATCCCCACTGCCGACGCCGAGAACAAAAAGGAAATCCTCAATATCTGCAAGGAGTCCGGCTGCGAGCTCAAGCAGGTGCCCGGTCTGTACCAGCTTGCGCTGGGGCAGGTTTCGGTCAGCACCATGAAGGATGTTGCCATTGAAGACCTGCTGGGCCGTGAAATGATCCGGGCCGATCTGAACGAGGTTTTCGCGTTCCTCAACGGAAAAACGGTGATGGTCACCGGCGGCGGCGGGAGCATCGGCAGCGAGCTCTGCCGTCAGATCGCCGCGCACAATCCCGAGCGCCTGATCATTTTTGACATTTATGAAAACAACGCCTACGCCATCCAGCTTGAGCTGAAAAAGAAGTATCCGGATCTGAAGCTGGAGACGTTGATCGGCTCTGTGCGCGACAGTCGGCGCCTGATGGATGTCTTCTCCACTTATCACCCCCAGATTGTCTATCACGCCGCAGCGCACAAGCATGTGCCGCTGATGGAGGACAGCCCCTGCGAATCCATAAAAAACAATGCCATCGGTACCTATAAAACAGCCTATGCCGCCATGCTCAACGGGTGTGAGCGCTTTGTGCTCATCTCCACCGATAAGGCCGTCAACCCCACCAACATCATGGGCGCCAGCAAACGCCTGTGCGAGATGATCATACAGAGCTTTGACGCCAAGATCAAAGCGGGCCGGGCAGATGAGATCCCGCAGTTGTTTACCCATGTGGGTGAGAACAGTGTGGATCCCGACGGGACAGGTGAGGTGTTCCAAAACATCAAGACCGAGTTCGTGGCCGTACGCTTCGGCAATGTCCTGGGCTCCAACGGTTCTGTAATCCCCATTTTCAAGCAGCAGATTGCCGAGGGAGGACCGGTCACGGTGACCCATCCCGACATCATCCGATATTTCATGACCGTGTCCGAGGCTGTCAGTCTGGTGCTGCTGGCCGGGACCTACGCCCACGGCGGCGAGATCTTTGTTCTCGACATGGGCAGCCCTGTCAAGATCGATACCCTGGCCCGCAACCTCATCAAGCTGTCAGGCTACAGACCTGATGTGGATATTAAAATCGTCTACTCCGGCCTGAGACCGGGAGAAAAGCTTTACGAGGAAAAGCTCATGGCGGAAGAGGGCCTGCGCAAGACGGACAACAAGCTCATCCATATCGGATGCCCGATCCCCTTTGATACGGACGAGTTTTTGCAGAGCATTGAGGGGCTGATGGAGGCCGCCTACAGCAATGATAAGGAAATCCGCAGCTATGTTGCGAATATCGTCTCGACCTATCATCCCAATAATCCGCCGGTAATGGTGGTCAAGGACACCAAGTATGCCGCCCTGGTACAATGAAAGCTTCCCCCCGGCAGCGTGTACGGCAATGCTGCCGGGGGAAAGCTGTGCACTGTGAACTCCTCGCGGGAGCAGCCCGGAATTGACAGATTTTTTTCAAATACAGAAAAATAGCGCTTGACAAAAGATGCTTTGTCTGCTATTATAACAAAGCGCTCAGGGGTCAGGTAGTTCACCGAAACACGGGCGATGCCGGTAAGATGCTGGTGTAGCTCAGTCGGTAGAGCAGCTGATTTGTAATCAGCAGGTCGGGGGTTCGAGTCCGTCCACCAGCTCCACACGGCGCAACTGAATATGGGGGAATTCCCGAGTGGCCAAAGGGGACAGACTGTAAATCTGCTGGCAATGCCTTCGGTGGTTCGAATCCACCTTCCCCCACCAAACCGGTACTTGAAAAAGTACCGGTTTTTCTTTGCTTTGGCACAAAAACCACTATGTTTTGCCCCGAAAAGTGACCAGATTTAGAACCCCATTTTGACCTGACCCTTATTTTGACCCTTTATAGAATTTAATAAGGTGATACATAGTGGACCAATTGGCACAAAATCGCACATAAATGAATGAAAAAAGTTTCAAGATTCGGCGTTTAAAGATTTAATAACTAAAACTTCCCACATGTGACACTGCCAAAAATGTTACAGAGATTTTTGCTTTGAAAGCAAAAACCGCTTGAAAAAGAACGTAAAAATAGCATATAGCCTCGAAAAGTGGTATAATGTAGTCACCACAACAAACAAAAACCACGGAGGTATATGCTATGGCAACTATGTTATCAC